>DAIRUQ010000005.1:36667-50401 GCA_036803245.1 Chloroflexota bacterium
AGCGAAGAGCTTTGCGCGGCAATCACTGGCGTACCACAGCTCAACGCCTCCAGCGGGGGCAGACCAAAACCCTCATAGATGGACGGGAAAACGAACACCTCCGCCCCCGCGTACAAAGCGGGCTTGTCGGCTTCCTCAACATAGCCCACAAATCGAACATGGTCTCCCAAATCCAGTTCCTGGGCCACACGACGCGGATCCGGCGCAAAGGCCGAATCCATCGCGGGCAGCCCTCCGGCCACCACCAGGGAAATGGGCTCCAGCCGCGCCAAAGACAGCTTGAGGGCTTGTAGCAACTCCGGCACCCGCTTGCGTCGGTCAAACCCGCCTAGGTAGAGGAGGTAGCGCTCGGGCAGCCCCAGCCGTCGCCGCAAAGCAACGAGTTCGTCCTGCGGGCGGGGCTGGTAAGCGTTCCCTGCCGCCAGGTAGACCACCCGAATGCGCTCACGAGGGATCCCCAACACCCGTTCCACGTCGCGCGCCGAGGCCTCCGAGTCGGTCACCACCAGCGCAGCCCGACGGGCGGCGGCTGATGCAAGCGCCATATAGGCACGCACGTGAGCGCCCCCCCGGTACGCAGGCAGCACTCGCGGGATCAGGTCATGGATGGTCACCACGACGGGCGCCCCAGAGCAAAGTGGCGGGGCAAAGTAGGGCACGTGGACCACGTCAGCCTCTTCCCGACGGCTCGCGCGTGGAAAGGCCGCCTGCTCGAACCATAGCTTGGCCAGGTTGCCACCAGCGCGGCTGCTCGGCCGCACCTCCACGCCCGCAGGCAAGGGCGCGGCTGGCGGCCCAGCCGTCACCAGCAGAGGCTCGACCTCATCCATTCCAGCCAAGCCCTCGATCAGCCCGCGCAGATACTGCCCGCTCCCGGTGGCCGGCTGATCCCAAAAGAGCCCGTTGATAGCTACCCGCATGCCCACCCTCCGTTCGGCTGCGCCCCGCCATTCTAGGGCTGCCCCTGGCGCCGGTCAAAGCCCGCTGGACGATGGTTGACGGGATCTTGCCACCCAGCCATAATGGGTCTCCGGGTCGCTCACTTTGGAGGTTGCATGGTCGACACCCCCCGCAAAGGCCTGGGCCTGGCGGTCTCGGCCGGGCTGATGGCAGTCCTGCTGCTCTTGATGGCCGCCGTGTTCTATGCCGCCCAGCGCCAACCCTTTGGCGGGCAGCGAGTGGTGCTACACACGATCGCGCTGGCGCTGCTGGCCGGCATAGTCTGGATCGGTCTCAGGGCGGTTCGCTTGGCAGCCCTGCGGTACGAGATAGCCGATGGCCAGCTCGCGGTCCAGATGGGCTTGGTGCGCTGGGAGGTGCCTCTGACCACCAGAGTAGGCGTGCGGCAGCCCGATTCCGATCCCGGGCGCCTCTGGAGCTGGCCGGGCTGGATCCACGGCGTCGCCACAGACAACGAGAACGCCGCCACCCTCCTGGCCAGCACCATGCCCCGACGGCAGTCTCTGCTACTAGAGGGGAGCGGCTGGTCGCTGCTGATCTCGCCCCGCAACCCCACCGCCTTTGTGCAGCAGCTCGATCGGGCCATCGCCGCCGATGAGCCGAGCGGCGAGCTGGCGACGATGCCCTTGGGCGCCGCGGCATGGCCCGTCTGGCGTGACCCTTCCATCCTGTATCCACTGGCTATCAGCCTGCTAGGAACGCTCCTCCTCTATGCAGGGGCGGCACTGGCCCATCCCCTGCTGCCCAGGCAGATCACCCAAGTCGGTTCTGAGGCAGCCTCGCGGGTGCTGGTCCCGCAGGACGCGGCCCAGGCGCTGCCCACCGTCGCGGCCCTCGGAACGCTGGGAAACTGCGTCCTCTCGGTTCTGCTTCACCGCCACAGTCGGGTCTTGGCGCACCTTTGGGTCTACGGAGCCTTGGCGCAGCAGGCGGTTTTGTGGGTTGGCCTCTGGCGCCTGCTGCGAGGCTAAGCGATGGATCTGTGGGGATTCGCAAGCGCCGGCATCGCCGTCCCCGCCATCATACTGGTTATAGGTGTGCGCCAAGGCACCCTCAAGCCCGTAAGCGCCATTGGAGCCGGGCTGGTGACAGCCGGGGTCACCTACCTGTGCAGCTGGCAATGGGGGATGGCCCTGGACGCCTACCTGCTCGGCGTGGTGGCGTGGATCCCGTTTCGCCGCCATACCAAGGCTGAGGCCTGCGACCGCCCTGGCGGCTTGGCCCTCTTGGCACCCGCTGCTCTGCTTGCGCCGCTGGCATGGCCCGCGCTCATCGCCGTCGCCGAGGCGGCCTTGGGCGGCGCCGAGGTCGCCTTTGTGCTCTTCCTGGGTTCGCTGGCCGCCTCTAGCGCCGATCTCTGGGCCAGCGAGATCGGCGTACTGAACAGCCAGGCCCCTCGCGATCTCGTGCGGGGAAAGCAGCAGCCCGCGGGCGCGGCCGGCGCGGTCTCTCCTCTCGGGTTGGTGGCAGCCACTGCCGGCGGCTGGGCTATCGGGCTGGCCGGCATGGGCGCACGCTTGCTGCCCGCTCTCATCGCGGGTCGCCCGGCCAGCAGCCAATGGGGGCTGCTACCGTTGATATGCACATGCGCCGGCCTGATGGGCTCCGTGGCTGACAGCATCCTGGGAGGCATCGCCCAGGCGATCTACCATTGCCCGCGCTGCGAGCGCGCCACGGACCAGCCCATACACCACTGCGGCACGCCCACCCTCAAGGTGCGAGGATGGCGCCACCTCACCAATCCTCGAGTCGACCTGATCGCCAGCATGGTGGGCGGCGTTGTGGCGCTTGTGTTCTGGATGTGGCTTGCATAGTATGTCTGCGTTTGGTACAATGACAGCCAATGGGGTTGTCAACGGAAAGATGACCGCGCAAGCTTAGGAGGTTCTGCATGGGGCACAAAGAAGAGATTTACCAGGGCGTCCTGGACGGTGACCGCGATCTCGTCACCGAGAACGTTACGGCCGCTCTGGACGAGGGGATGCTGGCCAGTGAGATTCTGTACGAGGCCCTGATCCCTGGCATGAGTGAGGTAGGACGCCTCTTTGAGATCAACGAGTATTATGTGCCCGAGATGCTCATCGCGGCGCGTGCGATGAAGGCCGGCCTGGCCATCATCCGGCCCAAGCTCGTGGAAGAGGACGTGGAGCCGATCGGCAAGATCGCGCTGGGCACCGTCAAGGGCGACCTGCACGACATCGGCAAGAACCTGGTCGGCATCATGATGGAAGGCGCCGGCTTTGAGGTCGTCGACCTCGGTGTGGACGTGGCGCCGCAGCAGTTCGTGGAAGCCATCCAGGAGAAAAAGGTCCATCTGGTCGGCCTGTCGGCTCTGCTGACGACCACCATGCCCAGCATGCGTGACACCATCGACGCCATCTCTGAGGCCGGCGTCCGCGACCAGGTCAAGATCATCATCGGCGGCGCGCCCGTCACCCAAAAGTACTCGGACGAGATCGGCGCCGACGGGTACTCGCGCGACGCCGCTGGCGCCGCGAACCTCGCGAAAAAGCTGATCGGCGTCTAGCGCCTTTCGGCCGTCCGCTGCACCTATCGAGGCCTCCCTGCCCACGCAGGGGGGCCTCGCGCTGCTCTGACGGTCCTCACCGCTCGTGGTATAATGCCGCCCAGCGAAAGGACGTGTCATGCCCACAGAACGGGTGATCTCACCCAATCGACATCCCGAAGAGGTCAATGCCGAGCAGAGCCTGCGGCCGCGCAACCTGGCCGAGTACATCGGCCAGGCCCGCATCGTCGACACCCTCTTGGTGACGCTCACCGCCGCCAAAGAGCGCGATGAGCCGCTGGACCACGTCCTCCTGCACGGGCCGCCGGGCCTCGGCAAGACCACCTTGGCCAACGTCATCGCCGCCGAGATGGGCGTCAATATCAAGGTAACCTCGGGACCGGTCATTCAGCGCCCTGGCGATCTGGCCGCCATCCTGACGAACCTGCGTCCCGGCGACGTCCTCTTTGTGGACGAGGTCCATCGCCTCTCACGGGCCGTGGAAGAGGTGCTCTATCCCGCCATGGAGGACTATGCCCTAGACGTGATGATCGGCAAGGGCCCCTCGGCGCGGAGCATCAGGCTACATCTTCCACGCTTTACCCTGGTGGGGGCCACCACCCGGCTGGCGTTGATGACCTCTCCGCTGCGGGCGCGCTTTGGCGTCGTCTGTCGCCTCGATTTCTACGATCTCGAGGCCATGTGCGCCATCGTGGAGCGGTCAGCCAGCATCCTGGAGGTGCCCATCTCTGTCGATGGGGTCCGTGAGATCGCGGCGCGCTCCCGTGGGACGCCCCGCGTGGCCAACCGCCTGCTCAAGCGCGTCCGCGATGTCGCGCAGGTACGCGGCGATGGCACGATCGATGCCGCCATCGCGGCCGAGGCCATGCAGCTCCTCCAGGTTGACCACCTAGGATTGGACGATTCGGACCGTCGTGTGCTCGAGACCATCATCGAAAAGTTCGATGGCGGCCCGGTTGGCCTCGACACCCTGGCCGCTGCCTTGAGCGAGGACGCAGACACCATCATGGATGTGTACGAGCCGTTTCTGCTGCAGCTTGGCTTTCTCGAACGGACGCCACGGGGACGCACCGCCACCCGTCGTGCCTACGAGCACCTCCACCGGCCGATCCTCGCCCCGGACAGTCTTCAGGAGAACCTCTTCTGATGACCCAAGCCCGAGTGCTCGATGCGCGTGGGCGCGTTCTGGCCCCCTGCCCTGAGAAAAAGGCCCGGCAGATGCTCGTCGACGGCCGCGCTTCGCTGGTCTCGGAAGATCCCTTGACAGTCCAACTGCGTTATGCCGTCGAGATCCCCGAGCCCGAGCCTGAACCAGTCTCGCCGCTCACGGGGCAGCGCCTCCTACTACATGTCTGTTGCGCCCCTTGTGCCACCTGGACCGTCCAGCACCTGACAGAGCTGGGCGCTGACGTAACCGGATTCTGGTTCAACCCCAACATTCACCCGTTCGCAGAGCACGAGCGGCGCCGTGTGACCTTGGCCACCTACGCGGACGAGCAAGGCCTCGCGATGGTGTGGGAGCCCGGCTATGAGATGCCAGCTTTCCTGCAAGCCGTCGCCAATGATCCCCAGCAGGGACGCCGATGCCGACACTGCTACCGTCTGCGACTTCAGCGGACGGCTCAACGCGCAGCCCAGCTGGGCTTCTCGTTCTTTAGCACCACCCTCCTCATCAGCCCCTACCAGGACCTAGAGGCCATCAGAGCGGCGGGCTGCGACGCGGCGGAGGCTCACGGGGTGCGCTTCTATGGCGAGAACATGCGGCGGGGCTTTGCGGCCCATCACCGTCTTGCCCAGCAGCACGACCTCTATCAGCAACGCTACTGCGGCTGCCTCTATAGTGAGTGGGAGTCGCTATCTCCAGACGCCACGACGCGGGGTCGGGACTAGCATGCTGACCAGTGAGTTTGACTATGCCCTGCCCGAGGAGCTGATCGCGCAGCATCCGGTCGAGCCAAGAAGCACCTCGCGCATGCTGGTGGTGGATCGCGCCACCGGCGATCTGGCACACCGCCAGTTCGCCGACATTCTGGACTATTTACGGCCGGGCGATGTGTTGGTGGTGAATGAAACCCGGGTGATCCCGGCGCGCCTGAAAGCCCACAAGCTGCCCACCGGTGGCAAAGTCGAGCTCTTGCTTCTAGCCCGCCGCGACGCCCTCCACTGGGAGGCGCTCGTCAAGGGGCGACGCGTGGGCATCGGCCAGCGTCTCGCCATCGGCACGGCAGAATCGTCCAGCGCAACCGCTATCGTGGAGGCGATCACGGCGTCGGGCGGTCGGCTCTTGCGCCTGGAAAAGCCCCTGGAGGAGCAGCTCGACCAGCTGGGCACCATTCCCCTCCCGCCCTACATTCATGCGCCACTGGAGAACCCCGAGCGCTATCAGACGGTGTACGCCCGCGTCAAGGGCTCAGCGGCCGCGCCGACTGCGGGCCTGCATTGGACGCCCGAGCTGATCCAGCAAGCGACCGACCGAGGCGTGCAGTGGGAGCGCGTGCTGCTGCACATCGGCCTGGACACCTTTCGCCCCGTTCATGAGGAACGAGTCGAGGATCACGCCATCCATACCGAGTACTGCCGCCTCGATGAGGCCACCTGCCAGCGCCTCAACCAGGCCAAGTCTGAGGGACGCCGCCTGGTAGCCGTGGGCACCACCAGCGTGCGCGTGCTGGAATCTGCCGCACAGGGAGAGGAGGGCGCCATACGCCCCCTCGACGGCCCTACAGCCCTCTTTATCAAGCCAGGCTATCGGTTTCGGGCAGTGGACGCCCTGCTGACCAACTTTCACCTGCCGCGATCCACCCTGCTGATGCTAGTGTCGGCCCTGGCTGGCACGGAGCTGATTCGTCGCGCCTATGGCGAGGCTGTTCAGCAGCGCTACCGCTTCTACAGCTTTGGCGACGCCATGCTGATCCTCTAGTCGCCACAGGCCCCACACGCAACGCGAGGGCAGAGGTGGTAGCACCCCCGCCCTCGTCGCGTCTACCGTGTCTGGCTAGATGATCTCTAGCTCTTTGCCGACTTGACCAAAGATGTCGAGCACGCGGTCCATCTGCTCGTCGGTATGGGTGGCCATATAGCTGGTACGAAGCAGCGACAGATTGGGCGGCACCGCTGGCGGCACCACAGGGTTCACATAGATCCCCGCCTCGAACAGAGATCGCCAAAACGCAAAGGTCTTTTGGTCGTCGCCGATAATGATGGGGATGATGGGCGTCTCGCTGGCGCCCACGTTGAACCCCAGTGAGCGAAATCCCTCGCGCATCTTGCGAGCGATGGCGTGCAGTCGATCCACGCGCTCGGGCTCCTCGATCAGCACGTGAAGGGCGGCCAGAACGGCGGCGGTATTGGCGGGCGGCATGCTAGCGCTAAAGATCAACGAGCGAGCATGGTGCTTGATATAGTCGATCACGGGGGCGGCCCCGAGGATCACCCCGCCCAGCGACGCGAATGACTTGCTAAAGGTGCCCATGGTGAGGTCCACCGCGTCGGTCAGGCCATGGTGTGCGGCCGTGCCGCGTCCGTGGGCTAGCACGCCCAACGAATGCGCATCATCGACCATCAAGCGAGCGCCCCACTCTTGGCAGAGCGCCACGATCTCGGGCAGAGGCGCGATATCGCCACCCATGCTAAAAACACCGTCCACCACCACCAGCTTGGGCATCTCCGCTACGCTCTCGAGCACAAAGGCGAGGTGCCCCATGTCGTTGTGCCGAAACCGCTTCATCTCGCCGAACGCCAGGCGGCATCCATCGACGATACTGGCGTGGTCCTCGCGATCGGTGATGACCACATCGCCACGACCCACCAGCGCCGAGATGGTGCCGAGGTTGGTCTGCATGCCCGTGCTAAAGACCAGGCCCGCCTCCGTGCCCACAAACGCCGCCAGCTCGTGCTCTAGCTGCTCGTGCATGGCCAGGTTCCCATTCAGAAAACGAGAGCCCGTGCAGCTGGTGCCAAAGCGCCGCGTCGCATCGATGGCGGCCTCGCGCACCTTGGGGTGGGTAGTCAGCCCGAGATAGTTGTTCGACCCTATCATGATCATGCGCTTGCCGTTGATCACGACCTCGGTGCCCTCCGTATCATCCAGCGGGATGAAATACGGATAGAGGCCCAAGGCCCGCATATCCTCGGCGCGTGAAAAGCTCCCGCACTTGGCGAACAGATCCATAGCATCTCCCCCCTGGCCTCAACGGCGAGCGGATACGGCAATGTCCAGGGCATTATACCCGTGACTCTCGCAAAAGCGCTAATGGGCCCGCACAAGGCAAATCCGTGCATCTTTTTGACCTTATGCAAAGTGATGGTAGAATGGCGCCAAGCTACGGTCGGGCAGGTACTGGAGGGGGCAAGCAATGCTCGAGCACATCGAGCGATTTCTTCAGGTGTTGGCCAAAGAAAAGGGCTATGCCAGCAACACGATTGTGGCTTATCGCAACGACCTCACCCAGTTCCACCAGTTCGCATCGGAAACCTGCCAGCGATCGGCGTGGGCCGAGGTGGCAGAGCACGATCTCGAGCACTATCTAGACTGCCTGCGCGAGGACCACGAGTATGCCACCGCAACGGTGGCTCGCAAGGTGGCCGCCGTCAAGTCCTTTTTCCACCATCTGGCCTCTGAGGGGATCCTCACGCAGGATCCGACCAAGGAGATGGATTCGCCTCACGTCCGCAAGTACACGCCCGTCTCGCTTACCGAGAGCGAGGTCAAGCAGTTGCTCCGAGCGCCCCTGCAAAGCAACGGAGCCCGCAGCCTGCGCGACGCCGCCCTGCTCGAGCTCTTGTATGCCACGGGGATGCGGGTTAGCGAAATCGTCAGCCTCGACCTCGACCAGATCGATCTGGAACGCGGCAGTGTCCACTGCAGGGCCAGGAATCGCCAAAAGGACCGCGTGCTGCCCTTTTACCCGCGCGCGGCCGACGCCTTGCATGCCTATCTCACGGACGGCCGCCCCAGCCTGGTGCGCGACAATGACGAGGACGCCCTCTTTTTGAACCATCGAGGCCAGCGCCTGACGCGCCAGGGCCTTTGGCTGATCATCAAGCGCTATGTGAAGCAAACGGGCATCAGAACTGCGGTGACTCCTCACACCCTGCGCCACTCGTTCGCGCGACACATGCTGAACGGTGGCGCGGACGTGCACGAGGTGCAAGGGTTGCTCGGGCACGCCAATGTGTCCACCACGCAGGTCTACACCCAAGCGCAGGTGCGCGCCGCGTACGAAGAGGCCCATCCGCGCTCCACTTAGCGCCTGCCTGCGCCGCGACGTTGGTCGTCTCTATTCGTCTCACCAAGCCAGAGAGGCGCATCCATCATGCATGCTGACTCCCGAATGGCTTTGGAGGCCGCCGAGTTCGTGCAGGCCCGTCTTCGGCGCCGCCCCACGGCAGCTGTAATCCTCGGCTCGGGCCTGGGCGCCTTGGCCGAACGCGTGCAGGATCCTGCCATCATTCCCTATGCCGAGATCCCCCACTTTCCCGCATCCACCGTCCCAGGCCACGCTGGCCGCCTCGTGGTTGGTGAACTCGGCGCCACCGTGACGGCCATCATGCAAGGTCGGGTGCATTTCTACGAGGGCTATAGCCCCTCTCAGGTAACCCTGCCCATTCGGCTGTTGCACCACCTGGGCGTTCAGACGCTCGTGGTCACCAATGCGGCGGGAGGCATCGGTCGTCATCTCGCGGTAGGAGATCTGATGGCCATCGTCGATCATATCAACCTACCAGGGCTGTCGGGCAACCACCCCTTGCGGGGGCCAAACGACGACGCGCTGGGTCCCCGTTTTCCCGAGATGTCTACCGCTTACGACCGCGACCTCCTGGCCACACTGCGAGCCTGCGCCCACAAGCGGAACATCCCCCTCAAAGAGGGCGTCTATGTCATGGTCTCGGGGCCAAGTTTTGAGACGCCCGCCGAGGTCCGCTTCTTGCGAACCATCGGCGCCGACGCGGTGGGCATGTCCACCGTCCCCGAGGTGGTAGTGGCCCGCCATGCTGGCATGCGGGTGCTGGCCGTCTCCTTGATCACCAACATCGCGGTGGATAGCTTGGCCTCGGCCGACGTTGCCAGCCACGAGGAGGTGCTCTCGGCGGGCGATCAGGCTCTCCCGCGACTGGCAGCGCTCGTCGAAGACATCCTGCGGCAACCGACGCCCCCCACGCTGGAGAAGTAGCGGGTGTTCGATATCGTCAACAGCTTGTTCAACCTGATCGATCAGCACGCGATCTGGCTCTACCTGGGGTGCCTGCTTCTGGCGCTCTACTATCTACGGGTCTATCTGACCGCCCACCGTGACCGAACCAATACCATCTTTACCATCGAAAAAGAGATGGCCACCCATCGGCAGGGCCGAGCCATGTCTGGCATCGGCGTCGCACTGGGCATCGCGGCCGTGATCACTGGCGTCAAGTACTATGTGGTGCCCAATGTGGACGTGGCCCAGCTCGCCCCTCCCACACCGACCATGACGTTCACGCCGCCCACCGTCGCAGCGCCGACGACCACGCCCACGCCGGTCACGCCTACCGCAACGCCGCGCCCCATGCCGACCACGGCGCCGGCTGCCACGATTGCCGTGGTGGCCAATCCGCCCGAGCAGCCGACGGCTCAGCCGGCCGTTTCATGCGCCAACCCGAACGTATGCATCACCTCGCCGGCTGCCAACGCGGTGGTCTCGGGATCGGTGCCAATCAGCGGCACGGCCGCCGGTGACCGTTTCCAGTTCTTCAAGATCGAGTACAGCCAGGGCGAAACACCGAGCGGGTGGAACGTCTATGGCGATCTCCGCCGCCAACCCGTCGCGCAAGGCAACCTGGGCACGTTCAACTCGACCGCCTTTGCGAACGGCGTCTACTGGCTGCAACTGGTGGTCGTTGACGAAACCGGCAACTTTGGAGAGCCGCACCGCATTCGTATCGTGATCCAAAACGACTGACCGGCAGCAGGACCACACCAGTGCGGTGCCACGACACCATGGAGGTGATGCGATGACAGGCTCTTCACAACCAAGCCAGCAGGTCGACACCATCCTGCGAGGCGGCACGGTACTCACCATGAACCCGGATCGCACCATCTATGCGCCGGGTTCCGTCGCAGTTTTGGGGGATGCCATCGTCGCTGTCGGGCCCGTCGCCGAGATCGACGCCGCCTACGCGGCTACAGAGATTATCGACTGCAGCGACCACATCGTTATGCCCGGGCTGATTAACACGCACACGCACGCGCCCATGGCCCTCCTGCGCGGCCTTGCCGACGACCTCCGACTCGATGTTTGGCTCCATGGCTATATCCTGCCGGTAGAGCGCGAGTTCGTGAATCCCGAGTTCAGCTTTCTGGGGACGCTGCTCTCGTGCGCCGAGATGCTCCGTGGCGGGGTCACCACCTTTGTGGACATGTACTATCACGAAGAAGAGGTGGCCTGGGCAGCCGTGCAGGCTGGCATGCGCGGCGTCTGCGGCGAGACCGTCGTCAAGCTCCCGACCCCCGATGCCGCCGCCTTTGAGCAAGGGCTCACCTACTTATCGGACCTGATCGCGCACTGGGAAGGACACGATCTGATCGTCGCTGTGCCCGCGCCACATTCCATCTACCTCACCACACCCGAGATTCTGCGCGAGACCACCGCCATCGCCTTGCAGCACGATGTGCCCCAGCTCATCCACGTCTCCGAGACGGCCGGTGAGGTCGATGACTGGATCACCGCCACCACCCGTCGCCCGGTCCGCTGGCTGGAAGAGCGCGGCATTCTCGAATCCAAGGTGGTGGCCGCCCACTGCGTGCACGTCAACCGCGAGGAAGCCCTCCTACTGGCCGAGACGGGCACCGGCGTCGCGCACAACCCAACCAGCAACCTAAAGCTGGCTAGTGGCATAGCCCCGGTTTGGTCGATGATCGAGGCGGGCGTGCATGTCGGCGTCGGCACCGACGGGTGCGCCAGCAACAATGATCTGGACATGTTCGAGGAGATGAGGCTAGCCGCCTTGCTGGCCAAGGGCGTCGGCGGCAGCCCAGTGGCGCTCCCCGCTGAGGACGCGGTCGCCATGGCCACCATCGAGGGCGCGCGCGCCGTCTTTCTCGATCACCTCACCGGATCCCTCGAACCTGGCAAGCGAGCCGACCTGATCGTCCTAGACATGTCGCGGACGCATAGCCTGCCCCACTTTCAGACCACGGGGCTGAATGTGTATTCGCGCATCGTCTACGCGTCACACCGCGAGGATGTGCGCGATGTATTTGTCAATGGCAAGCAGATCGTCCGTGATCGGGCCCTGCTTACCGTAGACGAGTCGCAGATCCTCGAGCAAACGCGCGACATGGCCCAACGCATCAATGCCTTTTTCGTCGCGCGCGAGGAGAGCGTCCTCGACAAGCTGATAGATATCGGTGGGCTCGAGCAGCAAGAGACGTTCGAGATCCAGGCCAAAGGCATTGCTCCCGAGGGCTTTGATCCCGCCAAGGCCCTCAACACCCCAGAGATCACGATCACCGTTCACAGCTCGCGCGACCAGTATGATACCTACATGTTCTTTGGGGATGGCCAGGGCGAGCGGCTTCGTTACCGCGAGGACAATGTTCTGGAGCCTGGAGGCGAGATCCAGCCCATCTATACGCTGACCTTGATGGGGCCTGCAAAGGAGGCCGAGCTCGAGAACAGCGTGGTGCTTAGCCGCGCTCGCTACACCGCCCCTGCCGATCGCAGCCTCCGCTTCTATCGCGAGTACTTTGCGCCCACCGCCATCCGCGAGGTGTCCAAACATCGCGAGCGCTACCACATTCGGTACAAGGGCGTGGACTTGGCCGTCAACGTCGATCGGATCACGGCGCCACCCCAGCCCAAGCTCTATATCGAGATCAAGAGCCGCACGTGGTCACAACAGGACGCCTACCGCAAAGCCTCTCTGATCGGAGAGCTGCTGCACCTTCTCGGCTCCCAGCCTGAGGACATGCTCGGGCAAGAGTACGTCGACCTGGTCAGCACCGATTAGCCGAAACGAGGATTGTTCATGACCCAGGAATCGGCCCAACACCTACGCTACCTAGCCGCCCAGATGCGGCTGCACATCATCGACATGATGGGAGCGGGCAAGGCCCACCACTTTGGCGGGTCGCTATCCGCCACCGACATGGTGACAGCCATCTACTTTTACGCGATGCGCTACGACCCGTCGGAACCGCGCTGGCCCGACCGCGACCGTTTCCTCATGTCCAAGGGACACTGCGTCCCTGCCCAATATGCCGCCCTGGCCATGCTGGGCGTGCTCGACGCTGCCGAGCTCCCTGGCCTCAAGACGCTCGGCTGTCGCCTGCAGGGTCACCCCGCCATGCAGCTAACGCCTGGCATCGAGGGCTGCACTGGCTCGCTGGGACACGGCCTCTCCTACGCCAACGGCATGGCCCTGGCGGCCCGCGTGCTCGCCAGCGACTATCGCGTCTACTGCCTGCTGGGTGACGGCGAGACCCAGGAGGGCCAGGTCTGGGAAGCCGCCATGACCGCCGCCCAGCACCGACTGAGCAACCTGACGGCGGTCATCGACCGCAACCGCCTCAAGGCCATGGACGCCGCAGACACCGCCAAACCGATGGAGCCCATGGCCGAGCGCTGGCGCAGCTTTGGCTGGCGCGTGCGCGAGATCGATGGCCACGACATGGCCGCCATCTGCGACGCGCTCGATTGGGCTCGGGCCAGCGACGGTCCACCCTCGTTGTTGATCGCCCACACGGTCAAGGGCAAAGGCATCGCCTTTATCGAGAACGATCCAGCCTATCACAACGCCATCCTAACCGAGGAGCAGATCGCGCAAGCACGCGCCGCCCAAGAGCAGCTGCGCCAACAGCTTGGCCAGGAGGCGAAATGACCCCGCGATCCGAGACCCGTGTAGCCTACGGCGAGGCCCTTCTGGCCCTCGGCCAGGTCGATCCACGCGTCGTTGTCCTCGATGCCGACCTGTACAACTCGACGCGCACCGCCGCCTTTCGGCAAGCCTACCCCGATCGCTTTTTTGATATGGGCATCGCCGAGGCCGACATGGTCAGCACGGCCGCTGGTATGGCCGCCTCGGGTCTGATCCCCTTTTGCAACTCGTTCGCCATATTTTTGACGGCGCGCTGCTATGATCAGATCCGCATCCAGATCGCCTACCCTTCGCTGCCCGTGATTCTGGCGGGCTCTAGCGCCGGCCTGACCCAAGGCCCCGACGGCGCCAGCCACCAGTCCCTGGAGGACGTCGCCCTCATGCGGGCCCTGCCC
>DAIRUQ010000006.1:0-49275 GCA_036803245.1 Chloroflexota bacterium
GCGGTGATCGGTGACGCGGTTCTGCGGAAAGTTATAGGTGCGGATCTTTTCGCTTCGTTCACCCGTTCCAACCTGGACCCGTCGCGCGCTTTCGAGCTCTGCGGCCTGGCGGTTGTACTCGAGGTCATACAGCCGCGCCCGCAGGATCGACATGGCCCGAGCGCGGTTCTGGAGTTGGGAACGCTCATCCTGACACTGCACCACCAGCCCAGTGGGCAGGTGGGTAATCCGCACCGCCGAATCGGTGGTGTTCACGCTCTGTCCGCCCTTGCCGCCCGAGCGATAGACATCCACGCGCAGATCGTTCTCGTGGATCTCGACCTCGACCTCGTCGGCTTCGGGCAGGACGGCCACGGTCGCCGTGGAGGTGTGGATGCGACCGCTGGTCTCGGTGCTGGGCACCCGCTGAACGCGGTGAACACCGCTCTCGTATTTGAGCCTTGAGTAGGCCCCCTGCCCCCTGACGTCAAAAACGATCTCTTTGTAGCCGCCGATGCCCGTCTCGTTGGTAGAGAGGATCTCTACCTGCCAACGGTGGGCGGCCGCGTACTGGCTATACATGGCAAAGAGGTCGGCCGCAAAGAGGCCGGCTTCGTCGCCCCCAGTGCCTGCGCGGATCTCGACGATCACGTTGCGCTCGTCGCGGGGATCCTTGGGCAAGAGCAGCAGGCGCAGACGGTGCTCGAGCTCGGTCAGGCGCTCCTCCAACTCGTCGATCTCGGCGGCGACCAGCTCGCGCATCTCGGCGCCGAGGTCGCCCTCAGCCTGCATTTCGCGCGTCGCCTCTAGCTCGGTGGAGGCATCGCGATAGGCGCGGTACGCCTGCACCACCTCTTCCAGCTCGGACCTCTCCTGAGCATACTCTCGGACCTTGATGTGGTCCTGCGAGACCTCGGGCGTGGCCATGAGGCGGGTAAGTTCGTCATACCGCTCGAGAATCTGATCCAATCGTTCGAACATGTCGGCCCATCCTTCCTGTCCTTATCGGCCCCATAGCAAAGGCGGAGCCTGCCCAAGCAGCGTGGCTCCGCCTGATCGATGCGGCAAGCTAATGCGCGACGAAACGCTCGTACAGAGCCTCCAGATCCTCTTCGGAGTAAAAGTGCACGACCAGGCGCCCGCCCTTGCTTGTTCGGACGAGATCCACCTTGGTGCCCAGCGCCTCACGGAATTCTTGCTCCAGCGCGACGGTCTCGGGGGCGCGGGTGCGGGCCCGCCCCGTCTCGCCAGCCGCGCGGTTGCGACGGCGCGCCAGCTCTTCGGCCTGACGAACCGAGAGCTCTTTCTTGAGGACCGCCTCGAGCGCCTCGATCTGCGCGCTGGCATCCTCAAGCATGAGCAGGGCCCGCGCATGGCCCTCGGTGATGCGCGCCGCCATCAGCGCTTGCTTGATCTCGTTGGGTAGCTTGAGAAGGCGCAGGCTGTTGGTCACGCTCACGCGGCTGCGCCCCACCCGTTCAGCGATGCGCTCCTGGGTCATCCCAAAGTCGTCGGCCAGTTGACGGTAGGCCTCGGCCTCCTCCAGAGGGTTCAGGTCGGCTCGCTGGATGTTCTCGACCAGCGCCAGCTCGAGCATCTCTTGGGGGCTGGCGTCTTTGACGATGACTTCGACGTGCTGCAGTCCTGCCATGCGGGCGGCGCGCCATCGGCGCTCGCCCGTAATCAGGCGGTAGCGAGCGCTCCCCGCTTCGCCCTCGGCGGCCTCTTGCACGATCAAGGGCTGGATCAGCCCCATCTCTCGGATGGAATCGGCCAACTCCTGGAGGGCCTCGGGGTCAAAAACGGTGCGAGGCTGGTGTGGGTTGGGGCTGATGGCGTCAATGCTCACGCGCTTGAGGCCGCCCGCCTGGCTGCCTTGCGGAATCAGTGCATCCAGACCTCGCCCCAAGCCCGTTCGTGGTCCGCGTCCCATGACTCCCCCTCCTACCCGTCACCATTGCGGACGGGACCGCTCACTCCGTGGCCAGCATCTCTTCGCTGAGCGCCGCATAGGCCTGGCCCCCCGCTGATTCGGGGGCATAGGTGGCGATGGGCTCTCCATAGCTGGGGGCCTCGCTCAGCTTGACGCTACGCGGGATGATGGTGCGAAAGACTGCGGCCGCAAAGTGCCGCTGCACATCCTCCACCACCTGTCGCGCCAGGTTGGTGCGCGGGTCGTACATGGTCATCACCAGTCCCCGCAGAACCAGGTCGGGATTGAGGCTTTGGCGCACCAGCTCAATGGTGTGCAAGAGTTGTGTCAGCCCCTCCAGCGGTAGGTATTCGCACTGAATCGGGATGACCACGCCGTCGGCGGCGGCGAGAGCGTTGACGGTGAGCATGCCCAGGCTGGGTGGCGTGTCGATCAACACGTAATCGTACTTGCTACGAATCGGAGCTAGCGCCATGCGCAGCCGCAGCTCGCGCCCGCTCATCTCCACCAGCTCGACCTCGGCGCCAGCAAGGCCAGGCGAGGCGGGTATCAGGTCTAGCCCCGCTTGGGCGGTCAGGGTGAGCAGGCTGGAGGCGGGCTCCGATCCCACTAGCAGATCGTAGACGGAGCGTACCAGCGTCTGCTTGTCAACGCCCAAGCTGCTGGTGGCGTTGGCCTGGGGATCCATATCCACCAACAGCACGCGCTTGCCAAGCTCTGCCAGATAGGCCGCCAGGTTGACCGCCGTCGTGGTCTTGCCGACGCCCCCTTTTTGGTTGGCGAGCGCGTACACCCTACCCATGATAGACTCCACTCACAACGAGGCCGTTCACGCGCGCACTCGACCCGTCAGTAGCCGCCGAGATACCTGAGGCCTGGTAGGCAGATTGGTAGCGCCAGGCGCCTCAACGACGAACGATGCTACACAGTTGGCAAAGCGCGCCGCATCCACGGGATCGCGGCACTCGCGATACCGTAGCAGAAAGGCGGCCGCAAAGACGTCTCCAGCTCCCGTGGGATCCACCTCTTGGGCCCAGAAGGCGGGCACATGGGTGGCCAAGCCGCGCTGAAAGATGACGGCTCCCTCACGGCCCCGAGTCTCCACCAGCAGCGTAGCAGCACTGGCCAGGCGCTCCAGCCAGCCGCGGTCGCCACCGAGGTCCTCTAGGCTGAGGATGATCGCATCGGCCCGTTGCAGCAGCTGCTCCTCGTGGGCAAAGCGAACGGCGCGTACGCGACCATCCGCATCCCACGCGCGGAGCCAGCCCTGGGGCGTCACCCCCACCAGAGCCTCGTCAAATGCCTCCAGGAAGCGGATGTCAACTTCCTGGGCGATGGGGCCCAGGTGGACCACAGGAGCCTGACGCCACGCGGCGGGAAGCTGTTCGGGAACTAGCGGCGTGGCCACGGCGCGCACGTACTGCTCGCGGTGGCCGTCGAGATAAAAGTTCTCAAAGGTGGTGCTCTCTGGGCTCGAGCACAGAGACACCTCGATGCCATCCTGACCCTCTAGCCCGATTGTACCAGGAACGGCCGCCGTTAGCACGCCCACGCGCACGCCAAGACGCGCGGCCGTCAACGCCGCATAGGTTGCCGTGCCGCCAGCGCGCCAGCCACCTTGTGCGTCCAGGTCGCGCGTCACATGGCCGACCACCACATAGTCTGGTGTCGGGTTCAAGACGTCCTCGCTAGTCTCGCGGGTAGATCCGCACCTTGCGGCGGGGCTCTTCACCGCTGCTCTCGGTGTACACGTCGGGGTCATCCCTCAGCGCCATGTGCACAGCGCGGCGCTCATTGGGCGGCATTGGTTCGAGGGAGAGGGGACGCCCCGTCTCACGAACCTGGTCGGCCATGCGTTTGGCCAGGCCCTCTAGCGTCTCAACGCGCCGCTCCTTGTAGCCTTCCACGTCCAGGACGAGGTTGGGCCACACGCCGATCTGACGCGAGATGATCAAGCGCGAGACAAACTGGAAATCGCGCAAGGTCTCGCCACCGCGTCCGATCAGGATCCCGAGGTCGTCGCCGACCACATTGAGCTGTAGCGGCACGGCTTCGTCGGTATCTTCATCGATGCGGCCACCCGCATCCACCACCTCGACGGCGGCCATCACCCCGAGATAGTCGAGCAGGGTGGTGACGACATCCTCCGCCACGCGACGAAGGTTGGGCGGGTTGTGCTTGAGACGCGGATCGCGGGCCGCCTCTGGCGCAGCCTGTGCGACAGGCGCCTGCTCAGCCTCGCTATCGTCCAGATCGGCCTCGTCGTCGATCTCTTCGTCCCAGTCCTCGTCCTCGTCGCTCTCATCCAGAGTATCTGCACCCTGCGAGGTGGCAGAGCTCGGGACCACCACGCGGATGCAGGCCTCGCCCGTGCGCACCAGTCCAAAAAGCGAGCGCTCGGGCTCGCGTACGACCTGATACTCGAGGCTATCCTCCGCGACGCCCAGGGCGGCGGCTGCCGCCTCGATGGCCTCGCGAACGGTCTTGCCCGTGAACTCTTTTGTCTTTTCTTGTCCCATCATCTTCTCCCGCCCTCGTGTCTAGGCTTGCGCCGACGCATCTTTTGGCTTTCCCCAGATGCGGTCAACCAGCAACTGCATGAGAATGCCAACCACGTTCGAGATGATAAAGTAAATCGCCAATCCCGAGGAAAACTGCAAGGTGAAAAAGCCGAACATGACGGGCATCATGAGCTGCATCGTCTGGTTCATCTGCGCCTGTTGCGGATCGGTCGAGGGTTGCGTCATTAGCTTCTGTTGGAGCCACATGGTGCCACCCACGAGAATCGGCAGCAGGTAAGGGAACGATGACGAATCAGGGCGAGCCAAGTTCAGCCAGAGAAAGCGGCTCTGCAGCGGAACGATTTCGGCTAGCCGAGCAAACCCAGCATAGGCCTGCTGCCCCAGCTTCATCAGCTCGACGGGGGTGTCTGCCAGGATGGTGTTGATGGCCGAGTAGAGCGCAAACCAGATGGGCATCTGCACGGCCGTGGGCAGGCATCCGCCCAGCGGGTTCACGCCAGCCTCTTGGTAGAGTTTCTGCTGCTCCAGGGCGAGGCGCTGCTTGTCGCCGCCGTACTTTTTCTGGATCTCTTGGAGCTTGGGCTGGACCTCGCTCATCCGCCGAGTCATCAGGATCTGTTTCACTTGGAGCGGCATGGTGAGCCCGCGCAGGAGCACGGTAAAGGCGGCGATGGCCACCACAAAGCTCTCACCCAGATAGGCGTAGAGAACCAGCAAGGCGTTCAGAAACGGACGAATAAAGACCTCGCGCCAGATGTTGCTCCACCCGATCTGGGTGACAGCGATCACCACGGCGATGATGATCCCCCAGGTGATCAGCGATTTGCGCACCTGGGCTGGGTTGACGTTCGGTCGATTGGCTGCTTGCGTCACGAGGCGTCTCCTCTTTCTACGACTTGGGCGGTGGGTAGACCCACAGCTCCCAAGGGCCTCGATCTGTCATCTCCAGGGCGATCACAGAGCCCGCTGCGGTTCCCACATAGATGCGATCGCCTACGATGGCGGGAGTCGACAGAATGGCGCCCTCGCCTTCATACAGGGTCGCTGTGAGACCTGAATCGCGTTCCACGCGATAGAGCGTGCCGCTCTCGGTGCCAACGATCAGCGAGCCGTCATAGAGGGCTGGGCCCGCTCGGACCGTCCCATCGAGCAGGACCTCGCTCGACCAGACTGGCGCGCCATTGGCTACGGACAAGGCATGGAGCCGACCATTCAGGTCGCCCACATAGATGATGTCTTCGGTCACCAGGGCCTCGCCCCACACCCAGGCGCCCGCGGCGACGCTCCACAGCGGGTCGCCTGTGGCGGCATCCAAAGCATGCACCTGCTTGTCAAGGCTCCCAACGACAACCATGCCGTTCGCCAGACTGACATCGCCGGGCACAGCACCGCCCACATCGGTCTGCCATACCACCGAGCCAGTATGCCGATCGATGGCATAGACGTTGTGATCCATTGAGCCCACATAGACGTGACGATCATCCACCGCCGGACATCCCCACACCCGGTTGTCGGTCTCCACTGGCGACGACCAGATCGGCTCGCCCGTCACCAGATCCACAGCCATCACACGGTGGTCCGCGCTCCCAAAGTAGAGTACGCCCTCGCGGGCAGCCACGCCGCCGATGATGGCGTCATCGGACACCTGGAGCTCCCAACGTCGCAGGCCGGTCTCGGTCTCAAAGGAGACGAGCTTGCCAACGTAGGTGCCGACGATCATCAGATCGTCCACTAGGGTGGGGGCGCCGTAAACGGCTCCTAGTGGCATGGGCTGGTCGGCATTACCACCAGCAAAGAGCCCACCCAGACCGGAGCGCTCGCTGGGGGGCGGGTACTGCCAGACGACCTCGCCCCTTTCGGCGTCCAGCGCCAACACTTGCCCCGCCGGCAAGACGGTATAGACGCGGTCCTCGGTGGCTGCGACGACCGTCCAACCCGGATCGGTGACGCCACCGGGGACGCAGCCAGCCAGGGTGACTACCAGCAACAACGCGGCGGTCGCCACCGGCCACCACCTCTTGAATGAGTGCAACCCAGACCTCCTCATATGCTATGCACGCGCCCACCCTTGGGGCGGCGCGGCGGAAACGCATCATCGGGCACCGGATCATATCCTCCGGGGTGAAAGGGATGGCAACGGGAGACCCGCCGAACCCCCAGCCATAATCCACGCAGAGCCCCGTACCGGGCCACTGCCTCGTATGTGTATGCTGAACAGGTAGGGGTGAAACGGCAGGCCGGCGGCAGAGCCGGGGAGATGAACCGCCTATAGAAGGTCAGAAGGCCCAGGATTACCCGCTGTGGAAGAGACACGGTCTACCACGTCCTCCGATGTGCCCTCCGGGGCTAGCAACCCAGACCGATGAAGCAGATGCACTGTCGCTGATGCGATGGCGTCATAGTCGGCCTCGGCGCAGCCCTGGCGCGCAATCACTACCACGTCCCATCCCGGTGCGGCCAGGTCCAGCAGCTCGCGCACGGCCTCACGCAGGCGCCGCCGCACGCGGTTCCGCACGACCGCTTTGCCAACCCGTCGGCTGATCGAAAAGCCAAAACGGCTCCATTCAAGATGATTAGGATGGTAACGGAGGACTAGCAGCGCATTCGCGACCGAGCGGCCGTGCTGGTGTACCTGCCGAAAGTCACTGGCGCGAACCAACCGACACTGCCGAGGCAACACCTTCTACCGCTATCTCAGCGTACCCTTGCCCTTGCGCGTAACCGTCAACTGCTGGCGCCCCTTGGCGCGGCGAGACTTGAGCACTTTGCGGCCACCCTGGGTGGACATGCGCTGCCGAAAGCCGTGCACACGCATACGACGACGCTTTTTCGGTTGCCACGTTCTCTTGACCATGGGAATATCTCCTCCTGCAAGCAGGGTTCATACAAAACACGTCGGCAGATTATAGCTGTGCCGGGCGCGTTGTGTCAAGCTGACGCCAGAGGCCGAGCCTGTTCTCTTGGGTTGGAAGCGCTAGGGGCCGACGGGCGGCGTCTCCACCCGATCCTCTTCACACACGCCCGGCGCAATCACTGGCGTAAAGAGCAGCTCCGAGCCAGCCGCCTCCAGGGCGGCGCGGACCGGCGCGGGATCGGGCGCCAGGGCGATGATGGTCCCGCCATTGCCGGCTCCCGCGAGCTTGGCACCGAGGGCTCCGGCGTCCAGAGCCGTCATGATGAGCCGCTCGTTGGCCTCACCGGAGCCGCCCAGGTCTCGCTGGATGGCGTGATTCCGGTTCATGAGGACGCCCAGGCGGGGCCAGTCTCCGCTCAAGAGGGCGCGCTTGCCCTCGCGGGCCAGCCTGGCGATCTCCTCATAGCCCTGGCGGACCTCTGGGTCGCCCTCCAGCCAGCGCTCGCGTAACGGCTTGTGGACGGCATCCGACGAATGAGTAACGCCCGTATGGGCCAGCAGAAGCGGCAGCTCACCCACGAACCCCTGCAGCGGCTCGACGGTGCCGTACATCTCTTCGCTGGCCGAGCGGTAGAACTCTTTACCGCGAAAGTCCATATAGTTCAGGCCGCCAAAGGTGCACATGTAGGCATCCTGGTAGCCGCAGACCACCCTCAGGTGGTTGAGCTCGATATGCCGCGCCAGTTCGGCGACCTGGTAGCGGTGACGCGAAAGACCCTTGTAGCGTAGTAGCGCGGCCAGGATTGCTACCGTGAGGGCTGTGGAGCCAGCCACACCGGCCTTGACGGGAATATCGGTCCAGTACGAGATGCGGCAGCAAAGCTCGCTGTCTCGCATATAGTCCAGAACCGCTCGGGTGATATCAAAGTAATCGCCGTTGAGCGCCAGATCGTCCACATCGCGAACGACCATCTCCTGGCCGGCCACGGCGACCTCCAGGCGACCAGCGGGCTCAACCTGAGCGTGCGCCCGAAACGGAATGGAGCACGAGATCACCGTGCCGCCGTACATGTCCGTGGGGTTGCCAATGATGCCGCAACGCCCCGGGGCCGAGCAGTGTACCCCCTCGCCCACTCAGAACTCCCTGGCCTTGCGCTTTAGGTACTGGCGCACCATATAGCCATACTTTTCGTCCGCCAACGCGAAATCGATAAAGGCGAGAAAGTAGCTCTCAAAGTTGCCGATATCGTACCGTCGCTCGCCTGGGCGCAAGGGAACCGCGATAACGCGATGCCCGAGCTGCAAGAGCAGCTTGATCGCATCCGTGAGTTGCAGCTCGCCGTTGCGGTCCGGCGCCGTTCGCGCCAGGGCGTCAAAGATCGCCGGGCTGAACGCATAGCGGGCCGCGATGGCGAGGTTGCTGGGGGCCGCCTCCACGCGGGGCTTTTCCACCAGGTCCTCCACCTCAAACGCCCCGTGCCTGACCTCACCCGCGGGCTTGACCACGCCATAGCGATAAACGTCCTCGCGGGCTACCTCTTCCACCGCCACCGTGCATGCGGCGTCGGCGGCGATGTGCGCCTCCATGAGGGCGCGCAGGTAGGCAGAGTCGTCATGATCCTGAATGATGGAATCGCCCAGGGCTACCACAAAGTGCTCATCGCCCACAAACTCGCGAGCGTGGTTGACGGCGTCTCCCAGGCCGCGAGGGGTGCTCTGCCGCGTGTAGAAAAAGCGAGTGTCGGTCTCGGTAAAGGCCAGCTCCTCCAGGAGCGCATAGCCGCCACCCGTGGACAGGGTGCGAACTAGCTCTGGGTCGGGATCGAAATGATCCTCGATGGCAGTCTTTTTGCGGCCGGTCACAAAGAGCAGCTGATCCAGGCCGGCTCCCTGTAGCTCTTCGACCACATACTGCACGACGGGGCGTCGGCCGACGGGCAGCATCTCTTTCGGCTGCGATTTGGTGGCGGGCAATAGCCGCGTGCCCATGCCTGCCACGGGAATGACACCCTTGAAGATGGTTTTCTCGCCCACGCTACCCCCTTTTGCTGGCGCTTTGCCCTCAGGCTTCGATGTCGCGGATTAGCTTTCGCAGCGCCGCGGCAGCTACCCCGAATAGCTCTGGCCCCGAAAAGCCCTGGAATGTGCCGGCATGTGCCAGGTGTGGCTCTAGCGAGGCGAACCCATCATAGCCGCGTGCTGCCAGCGCCGCCAGCACCTCCTTGACTTGACCATCGCCTTCACCAGCCGGCACCACGCGCTTTTCGGCCATGACGCCGTCTTTGATGTGGAGGTATTCGATCCAGTCGACTAGCATGGGAAAGGCATCGTCAAAGGGATGCACGTCGTTCATCACAAAGTTGGCTGGATCAAAGGTCATCCGCAGCTGCGGCACGTTCAACGTCTGGTGGATATCCAGGCATCGCCGGGGAATATCTCCGTAGATGTGGCTCTCGTTCTCGTGCAAGAGCACCACCGGACGCCCCGCCGCATCATCCAGGAGGAGGCTCAGGCGGCGCATGACTTCGTCACGGTGCGCATTGGCCTGTCCCTCGGGCACAAAGAATGAGAACATGCGGATGTAGGGGGCCTCTAGCTCCTCCGCGAGGTCAAGGGCGCGCCAATACTGCTCGAGGTGCGGCTCCATCGGCTCTTCGATGCCGATCTTGCCGATGGGCGAGCCGATGGCCGAGACGCGGATGCCGCGTTGCGCCAGCAACGCCTTCACGCGCGCCACCTCGGCATCGGTGAGCTCCAGCACATTCTTGCCCCAGACTCCCCGGAGCTCTAGGTAGCGGATGTTGAGCGACGCCAAGACGTCCAGCTGGACCTCGAGATCGGGCGAGATCTCGTCAGCGAATCCGGTCAGTTCGAACATGCTCAAGCCCCCTAGGTAGTTGTCGATCGTGATCAGTCCCCAAAAACAACGCAAGCCCGGCGGCAACCGCGATGGGTTGCACTGCCGGGCTGCGTGCGTAATGCCGGAAGCCTCTCACCGGGCAAGAACAAGCCTAATCGGCTCCCTCAGAGACCTCATCGATGACCTCCTTGACGTCGTCGGAGGCCTCCTCAAGCCCTTTGGTGGCATCCCTGAACTCTCTGATGCCTTTGCCCAGAGAGCCGCCCAGATCCGCCAGCTTGCCCGTCCCAAAAATCACCACAGCGATCAGCAGAATGATCAGCAGTTCCATCGGACCTAGAGTCTGCACGGTTTGCCCCTTCCGAGCCGTACGCCTCTAGAAGTCCTCGCTCTTGGCCTCGTTCTGAGTACCTGCGGCAGCGCCTTCAGCAGCATCCGCCGCTGCGGAGTCCTTCTTGTCGTCGGGCTCCTTGTTCTTCTCGTCGCTACCCATCGCACTACGGAAATCACTCACACCCTTGCCGAGCGCACCGCCGAGACTCGCGATCTTGCCCGCTCCAAAGACGGCGACCACGATCAGCAGCACAATCAGCAGTTCCCAGACACCGACCTTGCCGAATGGCATGAGACCTCCTCCTTATGTGGTGACGAGCGTATTCTACCTATGGCCCATGGTGAGGTCAAATCGCGTGTATCGCGCGAACGATGGCAGATTCTGTTGCGGCGTCAACAGGGCGGGCTTATAATGGGTGCTGTGACGCTGGTTCCTGGAGCAGATTGGCGGCAGGGGAACATGCAGGCGGCCAGAACTCCGCTCGGCCTCTGGGTGACGCTCGACGGCGCTTTGCCGGCCTTTGAGGGCGGCACGGCCCTCGAGCGCCAGCGTATGGGATGGCTCCTGCTGGTTCCTGGCGTGGCCGAGGATGTCCCTCAGCTTGCCCAGGCTGCTGAGCGCTACTATGGCTCGCCGCGCTTTGACGTGGAGCCGATGCTTCGCGAGACCCTCGGCCATGGGGTTGGCGACGATGGAGCGTGGTCGTGTTGCGGTGCCGTGCTTGCCGGCTTGGACCTGACGGCGCTGTTGCCGCTGGGCTATGGGGTCTGGGTTGCGGACGATCATGGCCTGCGCGCGATTCCGTCCTGGCCCGTGGGAGCGGCGGGCTCCGATGGGCTAGCGCCGCTGCGGCGCTGTCACCACCGGATGCGTCCGGGTGAGACGGTGCTCGTGGGCGGGCAGATGCTGGGCGGGGTAGGCGGGCGTCGCCGAATTGCTCGGCTGGCTGGGCCGCGGCCGGAGCGCTTCCGGAGGATGCTGCAGCGAGCGGCTGCCCGCCAAGGCGTGCAGGGTACGCTGCCTTTCGCCCTGGTGCACTATCCCACCGGGCCGGCGGTGGCGCTGCAACAGCCCTGGGACCGTCCCGCGGTGCTCTTGCCCCCCCGGCCGATGCCTACCTCCCGGACCAGCGGCCTCTCGCCGGTGCTCATTGCCCTGGCCATCATGGTCCTGTCGGCCCTGGGGGTGTATGCCGTCAAGCGGCCATCTCTGCCCGAGGCATCGCTGGCCGAGACTCTTACCTTTATCCTGACCATCGATCGTCTGGGGCAGATGAGTGGTGGCGAAGGCGACGGAGTGCCACCGCCAGGCGAGTGAGGACTCGCCCAGCAAGAGAACGCCCCCGCCAATAGTGGCGGGGGCGCTTTAGTGTGGGCCCGGGCTGGCTCAGCCCTCGAACGGGAAGGTGATGCGCTGGCCGGTCGCCGCGGATCGGTAGCAGGCCAAGACCATCTCGACGGACACGCGGCCTTCCTCGGCCGTGCACATGGGCACGCCGGACTTGAAGGCGTCGATGAATGGTCGCGCCACCCCTGCGATGCGGTCGCCTTGGCCGTTCACCATGGGCAGGCCAAGATCCTGCCATCCCAGCTCGGCCTTTTCTTGCTGATAGAGCTTGACACCGATGGGATGCGGCGGCTTGATGGCAGCGGACGGCCCATCGCCGTGGTTCTGGACCAGGACGCCCTGGTCGCCATAGATCTCGACGGTGTTCTCACCGGCGCGACACACGCTGGTATTCGTGATGGTGGCAAAGGTGCCATCGGCAAAGCGGAAAATGGCTGTGCCCGTGTCGTCGGGAGCGATATCGGTGAGCACGTTGTCGATCTCGGCCATGACCGAGACGGGCTTGGAACCCATCGTCCAGTAGAGCCAGTCTAGGGCGTGGGTGGCATCATCAAAGAACATGCCCACGTTCGCCTCGGCCGAGATGTGCCACTTGGAAGGGCCCTCGACGAACTGCTGGCTGAACAGCACGCCGATGCAATGGCGCCGCCTCACAAAGCCCACGCGACCGATCGCGCCCTCGCGGAGCAGGTTCCGCATGGCAATGTTCTGCGGATCGCAGCGCATCTGGAACGCCATGCTGAACCACTGGCCGGTTCGGTTTACGGCGTCGATGATGCGATCGCAGCCCTCGAGCGTGGTCGCCATGGGCTTTTGCAGGAGCACGGGCTTGCCCGCCTCGAGCGCCGCCACTGCCAAGTCGGCGTGGCGGTTGGTTTCGCTGCCGATTACTAGGCAATCGATGTCTTTGCGCGCCAGGATGTCCTCGAGGTGCGGCTCGAAATCGACGCCAAAGCGTTCGGCCGCGCCCTGGCCTCGGGCGACGTCGTGGTCCCAGAAGGCCACCATCTTGGCGTCGTCAAAGTCCTTGATCATGTTGGCATACGAGCTCACGTGACCGTGAGCGAGTCCGAGAGTACCGATGCCGAGTTTGGCTGACACAATTACCTCCTGATCGAGTCATATTCCGACACGTACATACCCATCATAGGCGCCTGTGATGGTGCAAGCAACCGCGAGAATGGCGCTTATATGGCGAATCTGATGTGGATCACATCGCCATCGGTCACCAAATAGTCGCGACCCTCCAGGCGCACCTGGCCAGCTTCACGCGCGTGGGCGATGGAGCCGGTGCGGTCTAGGTCCGCAAAGGCCACGACCTCGGCACGGATAAAGCCACGGGCCATGTCGGTGTGGACGGTTCCCGCCGCGTCGAGGGCGGTTTGCCCTTGGCGGAGGGTCCAGGCGCGCACCTCTTTGCCTCCTGTGGTGGTGAAAAAGGTGATGAGCTGCAAGAGCTCGTAACCAGTAGCGATCACGCGATCCAGGCCAGAGCGGTCGAGTCCGTACGAAGCTAGATACTCTTGCGCCTCGTCCTGCGGGAGCTCCTGCAGCTCGGCCTCTAGCTCGGCGCACAGTGCGATCGCGGGCGCTCCCTCATGCTCGGCCCTCTCGCGCACGGCAGCCGCGAGCGGTCCTCCGTCTGGCAGATCCTCCTCTCCCACGTTGGCCACGAACATGCGCGGCATGGCCGTGAGGAGGGGGATCGGCGCCAACAGTGCCCTCTGTTCAGGAGCGAGGTCCAGATCGCGGATAGCGGTACCAGCGCTCAGGGCCTCCATCGCCCTGGCGACGGTCTCTACCTCGGCGCGGTACTCGCGTGGATTGGCCTTGGCAAGGCCCGCTAGCTTTTGCTGGTGCCGCTCCAGCACCGCCAGGTCGGAGAGGGCCAGCTCTAGGTCGATCGTCTCGATGTCGCCCAGAGGATCCAACTCTGCCGTCACATGGGCGATATCGGGGTTCCTGAAGCATCGCACCACCATGGCCACGGCATCTACGGCGCGCACATGCGAGAGGAACTGGTTTCCGAGGCCCTCTCCTTGGCTGGCGCCCTTGACCAGCCCCGCGATGTCGACGACGCGCAAGGTAGTGGCGACGAGGCGCTCGGGCGCGATGATCTCTTGCAGGCGACCGAGCCGCTGGTCGGGGACGGGCACCACGCCGACGTTGGGGTCGATGGTGGTGAATGGATAGCTGGCGACGTCGGCGCCCGCGTTGGTCAAGGCGTTAAAGAGTGTTGATTTTCCGACATTGGGCAGGCCGACCAGCCCTAGCTGAAGTGACATGATGCTAGCCGCCTTTCTGGTCTCACGGCTGGGCCGAGGCGGTGGACGGGCCCACGCGGTAGCGGGCGGGCCAGGCCTGGTAGCGGCTGGTAAACTCGTCCTCGGATATGATGGCGCCGCCCTGCTCTACGATGCGGAGAATCACCACGTCTAGCCCCTCCCGCGCCCGCTCAGCCAGAATGCGGGTGCCCGCGGGCAGGGTTGCGTCGAACTCTTCTACCGCGGGACCAGGCTGATGGGTACCCTCGATGGTGGGTCCCACGATAGTGACCTCGCGCCCGCGGGAGCGGCCATAGAAGGAAAAGGAGAGTGCGCCGACCGTCTCGTCCACCGTGGTCATGATCAAGATGGGCCAGTCGTCGTCGTTGCGAAAGCGGAAATCGGTGGTGGGCGCATAGACCGCAGCATCCAGGCCGAGTGGCGGCTCGTACCAACTTACGCGATAGGCGTGCGGTGAGCGGGCGGTGATCGGATAGCCGCCCCAGAACGCGGCCCGAAAGCAGGTGGTGCTGACCTGGCACACGCCGCCGCCCGCCCCCAGTACCGTCTGGTCGCTCATGATGACCCACGACTCGGCATACCCCGTCGATGCGTTCACGGGCCCCAGATAATGCAGAAAGGAGAACTCTGCGCCTGGCGGGACGGCGATGCCGTGGAAGCGCTCAGTGGCTACTCGGATGTTCTGCGCGCGTTCTGGTGTGGACCCTGCAAAGCTGCTCTCCCCCGTCGCTAGCAGATCCAGCGGCAGCATGGCGCTCAAGTCCTCTGCCGTAACCAGAGGCGCTGCTTGGTGGATGGGTAGCTGCACGGTGTGGTCGGAACCAAAGGCGGCTTGCAGGATCTCTTGGCGCGCGCCTGCCAGATCCAGCGCGACCCCCATCTGGCCAGGATCCACGATCTCGATCTCCTGTGAGGTTTCATTGTAGAGGAACCTGCCCTCTCGGGGCGGGCGGCCGACCGATTGCCCGAGTCGACTCAGGTACGCATCCACACGGCCCTCGTCCAGCATGATGGACAGGCGAGGCCCCGCAGTCGAATTGGCGGTGTTGATGGTGATCCAGGAGGCCAAGGTGGCTTGGTCGATGGCCCAATGCCGCATCGTGCGCTGAAGGCTGCCATCGGCGGCGATCTCTGCTACGGACATCTCCAGGACGAGCGGCGAGGCCATCAAGGCATCCAGCCTAGCTTGGGCATCGGCGAGATCCGATAGCGAGGCTTGCACGTCGCGAAAGACCAGCGGCACGAGCACGGGCTCAGGAAGCAGGAGCGGCGCGGTGGAGAGATTCCACCTATCCAAGGCCAGCAGGCGGGGCTCCTGCCCCCAGCTCGATCCCCCCAGGGCTCTTGCGATGGCTTGCTCGATGGCCTGACGCGTGGCGGTGAGATCGAGCTCATAGCCTGCCTCAGAGGTCTGGGCTACCACGGAGAGACCAGCGAGGTCCACGTTGGCAGAGGTGGCGGGCTGGGCCGACTGGCGGGCGATGCGGCGCAACGGTTCGAGTGAGAGTCCCTGCGAAACCTCCAGCGGCGCTGCGACGTCATAGCCATACCAGAGGGCGCGAGCTTGCGCCCGTAGGCGCGCTTGCCAGGAGCCCGTGCGGCCGATGGCCCAGGCTTGGTCCAGGGCCGTATCCCAGTCGAATACGCCTCCCAGCGCCTCCAGCGACAGAGTCCACGTGGCGCCGACGCTCTCGAGGGTCACATAGGGCATCTGGCTGGCAGAATGCTGCTCCCGCAAGAGTTGGAGAGCTTCTGCTCTCGTCAGCCCGCCGACATGGGTGCCGTGAATGGTTACGCCGCGATAGTACTGTTGGGCATGGGCAGACTGATAGGCGAGCGTCAGGCCCCCAAAGGCAGCCAGAGACAGCAAGGCTGTCAGCAGAAGAGACAACAGGGCTCTCTGCAAGGGGAGCCATATAGCGCGACGAGGAGCTGTCACCGTCTCATGCGTATCCACCATGAGCTGATTATAGACCATCCCGACGCTGGGTGCACACCTCTGCGCGACGGGGAGGGCGCGTTGCTTGTGGTGGGTGCGTGTGCTAATATAGCTGCACTGACCGCGGCGCTCGGCGAAAGACGTGACGCTACGGTACCTTCGGAGGTGATTTCTTGAGCACGTGGCGCAAAGCCCTCGTGGCTCTGCTGACCGTCGCCCTGCTCACGGTGGGCACGGGCATCATCATTTGGGTGGGTGTGGCGCGGGACCGCATCCTTCCCCAGCCGTCGACGCTGCCCGCACCCGATGTGAACACCCCCATGCCCGAGACTGGGGCCACCGAAACGTCCCCCTCTGCTGCCAGCGTGCTGGGGCAGGTGCGCGAGTACTCTCCTGGCGCCCTCATCATCGTGGTGACGCCCCTGGAGGGCACCGCCGAGCAGATCATCGTCAGCGAGGCGACCGAAGTCTGGCGGGGCGATGGTACCCGCGTGAGTAACGAGGCGATCGAGCCAGGCCTTACCATCTATGCCGAGGGCGAGCTGGATGCCATCGGCCGTCTGGTGGCCGAGACCATTACCCTAGTGGACATCGAGGCCAAAACGCCGACGGCCTTGCCGCCTTCGCCCACCCCCAAGCCGACCAGCAGCTCTGACGATCTCGCGCCCGAGGGCATGTGGCATGCCGAGTACTATGACAACCCGACCCTCTCGGGCGAACCAGTGCTGGTGCGCACGGACAAAGATATCGATTTCCAGTGGCAGCTTGGGGCTCCTGCTCCAGGGCTGCCGAGGGACGAGTTCTCGGTTCGGTGGCGCGGTCGCTGGACGTTTCAGGCGGGCGGCTATCGTTTCTATGCCTACAGCGATGACGGGGTGCGACTCTGGGTGGACGGGGTGCTGGTCATCGACCAGTGGCGCGATCAGTCGGCGACGGTGGCGTCGGGGGATGTCTACCTCACCGAGGGCGAGCATCTGGTCGAGGTAGCCTACTATGACCGCACCCACAACGCCCAGATACGCGTCTGGTGGGACTATCGCGGCCTCTACCCCGACTGGAAGGGCGAGTACTTTGGCAACCCTGACCTGGTGGGCGACCCCGTGCTGGTTCGCAACGACTTGGCGCTCGACTTTGACTGGGGCGCCCGTTCGCCCGACCAGTCCGTGCCCGAGGACTGGTTTGGCGCGCGATGGACGCGGAACCTGGTCTTTGAGGAGGGGGGCTACCGCTTCCTGGCCAACGTCGATGATGGGGTGCGTGTGTGGGTCGATGGGCGCTTGATCATCGACGAATGGCACAGCTATGCGCCCCGCACCTATGTGGGGTACACCTACCTGGACGATGGCTCCCACACCATCCGCGTCGAGTTCCTCGAGCAGACGGGCAACGCCTTCATCCGCGTCTGGTGGGAGCGGATCGACACCTTTAGCGGGTGGAAGGGCGAATACTTTGACAACGCCGAGCTGCGAGGCGATCCAGCTTTTGTGCGCGATGATGTGGCCATCAGCTTTGACTGGGGCATGAACTCGCCTGGGTACGGCCTTCCTAGCGACAACTTTTCCGCGCGGTGGACCCGCTCGCTGCTCCTGGACGGCGGGGAGTATGTCTTCTGGGCCAAGGCGGATGATGGTGTGCGCGTCTTTGTGGATGGCACCTTGCTCATCGACGACTGGCGCGACTCGAGCGCGCGGTTGATCCAAGAGCAGGTGACCCTCAAGCAGGGCAAGCACAGCGTGGTGGTCGAGTACTATGAGCGGGGCGGGGAGGCCCTGGTGCAGGTGGGTTGGGCCCTGGCGCCCACCCCCACGCCCAGCGTAACGGTTACTGTCAGCCCATCGCCGACACCGACGAGAACGCCGACGGTGACGATCACGCCGACCAATACGCACACGCCCACTGTCACGGTATCGCCGACCGAGTCGGCCACGTGGACGCCGTCGCCCTCGCCGTCGCCCTCGCCCTCGCCCTCGCAGACAGCCTCGCCGACGGCGACGCTGACCCCCACGGAGGACGAGACGTCGAGTGCCGAGCAGGAATCGGCGCCGCACGATGCATGAGGGGGCGGTTGGCCTAGCTGGGAGATGGCGCCCTGCGTGTGATGCCAATCGCCGGGCCCTTTGGTAGGTCGGCGTCATGGACGTGTTCACGAGCCAGAGAGGGCGCCGAGGCCTGGGAGCCGGCATCCGCTCGCAGTTGATGCTCTCCACGGCCGTGCCCGTCACCATCCTGCTGGTGGCGCTCTCGCTGGTGATGCTCTTTGGCATCACCCAGGTGCAGCAACGGCTGGTCGAGGATCGTGACTCGGAGCTGGTGCTCCTCGCGTCTCAGCAAGTGGCCGCTCATATCGCCGATTCGGTGCTCCTCCTCACGCAGATCGCCTCCCTCGAGCCCGTCCGAACCAGCGATCCCGATGGGATTCGCGATCTCCTCAGCATGAGCATGACGCTGACCGACCGTTTTGACCGCATCAGCGTGACCGATGCCGATGGTCGCGTGATCGCTTCGACCCTCGAGGGCGACGCGCGGGACTATGGCGGCATGGAGTTCTACGCGCAGGCGCGGCGGCTGCGACGCCCAGTTCGGTCGCCGCTGCTACGCGGTGAAGGCGAGACCATCGTGGTCGCTGCGGTGCCGGTGTACGGCGCGTTGGGGCAGTTCTCGGGCTGCATCCTGGGCGTGTGGGATCTGTCGGGATCCAGGTTGGGACACGCGGTGGACATGGTCCGCGTGGGTGAGAGCGGCTTTGCGTTTCTCATCGACAGCGACGGCATGATCCTCTACCATCCCAGTGCCGAGCTGGGGGGCTATCAGCTCGGCGCGCACCCGGCCGTGGAGGCGCTGCAGCGGGGCGAGCAGGGAGCGCAGACCGTACGCCTTTCCAGCGGCACCACCATTATGGGCTATGCGCCGGTTCCTCTGCGCGAATTGCGTAGCTCGCTCTTTGCCGATCTATCGTGGGATGGGTGGGCGCTCATCACCTATGAGGCGTGGGAGGACGTGATGGGTCCCACGCGCTCGTTCCTCTTGCTGATGGGCGCAATTCTTGTGCTCGTGGTGATGGCGCCGCTGGCGGTGCTGGCTATCACCAGTCGCAGGATCACTGCGCCCCTGCGTAGCCTGGTGCAGCAGGCTGACGATGTGGCCACGGGCGAGTTTGATGCCCACGTGTCGATCAAAGGCGGTCCCAGCGAGGTCCAGGAGCTGGTGCAGGCTTTTAACACGATGGTGGATCACCTCGCTCTGTACCGGGCCGACACGGAGAACTATGTGGCGTCGGTGCTTTCCAGCCAAGAGCGAGAGCGCAAGCGGGTGGCCCGCGAGCTGCACGACGACACCGCCCAAGCCCTGATCGTCCTGGGACGGCGGATCGAGATGGCACAGGAGGACGCCCAGGATCCTACCCTCGCCGCAGAGCTAGAAGAGATTCGTGACATGGTGGATCTGACGCTGGAGGGTGTGCGCCGCTTTACCAGTGACCTGCGCCCGCCGCTTCTGGAAGAGCTGGGATTGCCGCGGACGCTCAATCTGCTGGGCGATCGGGTCAGTCGTGAGGAGCCAACCCAGGTCACCGTCGAGATCATTGGCGAGCCGATTCCGCTGTCGCCAGAGCTCGAGCTTGGCCTGTACCGGCTGGCACAAGAGGCCCTGAGCAATGTGCGCCGACACGCCAGGGCCGGCCACGCGAGCATCAAGCTAATCTATGGCGTGGATCGGGTGCGGCTGCAGGTCACCGATGACGGAGTCGGGTTTGCAGCGCCGGACACCCCCGCGGAGCTGGTCAAATCCGGCGGCTTGGGGCTGATCGGGATGCACGAGCGGGCGCGCCTATTCGGGGGCAAGGCGACCATCACTTCCGAGCCCGGCCAAGGCACTGCCGTCAGCATCATCATCCCTTTGGATGCAGCTCACAAGACGTTCGGGCCGGATCCGCTGGCCGAGGACATCGGGTGGGTAGAATCACGTAGATGAGATGGGCACGATCGCGGATGGCGAGCGAGGTCGGCGGTGGTATAGTGTCAACGAGTTTGAGGGCAGCCTTACAGATCAGACGGTACGGGCGGCCTTGGCTGAGTCGCAGCAATCGTTGCGAGCAGCGCTTCTTCTCCTCCTTGGTGGGCGGGCCCTGTCTGTCGCGTTGGGCGGCGGTAGACAGGGCTCGTTCCATGTTTGACACGCGTACCCGCCGTTGGGCGGACCCCAACCACCATAGACTCTGGGAGCGGACGCAATGAAGCCGATTCGCATCCTCCTGGCCGATGACCACGTGATGGTACGTGAGGGCACGCGCCGAATCCTCGAGCGGCAAGAGGATCTCACGGTGGTGGGAGAGGCAGGCGATGGGGCGGAGACCGTCGAGCTGGCTCAACAGACGCGGCCCGACGTCATCCTCATGGATATCAGCATGCCCGTCATGAACGGGATCGACGCCACCCGCAAGGTCAAAGAGATCTGTCCTCGTACCGCGGTGCTGGTGCTGACGGCATATGACGACGATCAGTACGTCTTTGCCATTCTCGAGGCTGGCGCGGCTGGCTATCTCCTCAAGAACGCCCGAAGTAGTGAGCTGATCGACGCAGTCCGTCGGGTTTGGGCGGGTGAGTCAGTCCTGCATCCCTCGGTGGCCAGAAAGGTGTTGCGACGTCTGGCGGGGCCGACCGAGCAGCCTGACGATGTGGAAGGGCTCACGCCCCGCGAGCTAGAAGTGCTGCAGCTGGCGGGGCAGGGGCTGAGCAACCGCGAGATCGCCCAGAGGCTGGTTGTGAGCCCGCGTACCGTCGAATCGCACATGGCCAACATCTTTAGCAAGTTGGGGGTAGGCTCACGCACCGAGGCGGTGCTGGTGGGCCTGCGAAAGCGATGGATCGAGCTGGAAGGCGACAACGGCTCGGCGTCCACGGCAGGTTAGGGTACTGGTGTCATCGCCGTCCCGGCGACACGGACTAGGCCCGCGTTGGTTCCAATCCAGGCATTCCCTTGTGCATCCATGGCAACGGCTCGCGCCCCGGCCAGATCATAGTACGCCCAGTCCGCCTCCTCGGGCTCGCGAGATGAGATTCCACCACCTGTGGCTATCCAGAGCATGCCCCCCGGGCCCACTGTCAGGTCGCGGACTGTCATCGAGCGCAACCCGCCTTCAGTGCTCTGGGTGGTAAAGCGCGTCCACCGTCCGTCGGTCCGGAGACGCGCCAGCCCGTTCCGCGTGCCGATCCAGAGCTCGTCCTCGGGCCCCAAAGCAAGCGCCAGCACATCATTGTTGGGCAGCCCGTCGTCCACCGTCAGAAGCTGTGCCTCGCCTTCGGGGCTGATGCGTCCCAAGCCGACGCCGGTTGCCACCCAGAGGACGCCGTCAGGCCCAACGGCCAAAGCCTTGGCAGTGGCGCCAAAGAGCGCGGGAACGTTACCCACCGTGTCCTCGGTGCCGTCCGGCCAGATGCGCAGGAGCTCACCCCCCAGCGTGCAGCCGATGGCAGCCTCACTCTCTGGAGACAGCGTGAGGGTGCGCACGTTGGCCTGCGAGACCTGGTAGAGATCGCCGCCATCGACCGCATACGAGACGCCACCGGGGCCGGCCAACCAGACGGCGTGAGGCCCGCCGGCCAGTGCGACGATCGGATCCGGATAGATCGATTCGAGCTTGCCGGTGCTGACATCGACCGACAACACGCCCCGCTCCGTAGCGACCCAGATCGAGCCGTCAGGAGCCGTGGCCACATCCAGGACGTTGGGGGGAATGGCCGGGGCCGGGATGCGCAGGTGGGCTTGCACGGCGCCGGTTCTCTGTGAGACGGCGACCAGTCCCTGGTCGGTACCCAGCCACATCAGGCCATCGGCGGCCGGTTCTTGCACGGCACGCACCTGCAGGCCCGTGATATCGAGACGGCGCCAGGGGCTCTCGGGATCCTTCCAGATCACGGCATCGTCGCCGCCCACCCAGACGGTGCCATTCTGGTCGGTGTGCGTCCAGTAGACCTGCGCAGGGAGGAGAGGATTGAGCGCTTGCTCATAGCCGCGCCAACGACCATGCGTCAGATCCCAGTACATCAATCCGCCAGGCTGGCCGCTCTCACACGCATAGCCTACCCAAAGCCCGCCTCGCGCGTCCACCGAGGCACTGGTAGCGGCGCAACCCGTTCCCATGCCAGAATAGTAGCTGTGGTCATCCCAGTAGACCTCGCCCTCAAAGACGGTGCTAACGGCCGAACCTACGGCCCATACTTGACCATCCACCGACACGTCAACCAGCCAGGTGCCAGAGCGCACGCCACGGTTCTCGCCATAGAGGCGCCAGCGCTGCCCGTCATAGCTTTCGGCCCGGCCGGCGATCTCTGGGAGCCACACCCAGGTACTATCCGCGCGGTTCGTCCAGAGACGTGGATCGGTGCGTCGGGCCGCTACCATGGCGTCATAGTGGGCCTCGACGGCACGCTCGCGCTGGTCATAGGTCTGCCAGGACTGACCGTCCCAGACGCTCCAGGCATCCAGCTCCGCATAGCCGATCCAGATCCGGCCGTCCGAGTCCACGGCGATGCCTCGCGTTGAGAGCGCCGCCAGGCCCTCAGCAGTTCCATACCGGGCCATCGTATCTGAATCCAGATCCCAACGCACGACGCCACTTTGCGTGGCCGCCCAAACCTCGCCCGGTAACGCCAGTATCCCCGTCACCAGGTTGGGGTCGGTCCAGGCCTGCACGGGGGCACCGGTCAAGGCCAGTTGCATCACTGGAGTGGGTAACGGAGCCGGCGTTGCCGGCGAGGTGGGCTGGGGCGTCATCGGCTGGGAGTTGTTGCGCAGAGCTGCCGTGGTGGGCGTAGCCGTGGCAGGAGCGTTCGGCGTGGCTGGTAGGGCACAGGCCGCCAAGGCCAGCGCAAAAGAGAGATACACGATGACGGCACGTCGTCCGAACATGATGCTCCGCCCCCACACCCGATAGAGCCTTGAGTATAGGGAGGCGGCGTGGGTTGATCAACCTGGGCTATCTAGTGGCCTCGGTGGACAGGTCAGAGCCAGGATGTGTATACTAGCCGCACGCCTGACAATCCGTAAGGAGATGCATTCCTTGGCACACGATCGAACATCTCTAGCCACGGCTGGCGGATGCATGGCGCCGGCGCTGCTGCTCGTGGCGGCCTCGGGGCCGGTCATGCATCTGCTCAGCCTCTCGCGGCAGGGGATCGCCTTCCTCTGGGGCGACTATGGCGCCGTGGTCCTACACTATGGGCTGTTGGCCCTCTCGGGCATTTGTGCTGCGACGTTGGTCGCCAAGCGCGAAGTTGTGCCTGTGATGCGCGGCCTGGCCGTCATTGCTTTTCTTGCGAACCTGGTGGCTATCGGCTACGGAGCGCGGGGCTGGCGGATGCAAGCAGAGAGGCAGCTCGAGACGCTCTCCATCGCGCCCGTAGAGGCGCCCTATGGCATTCTGGTGGCGCCGGTCAGCAACGAGGGCGATGATCTGGCGCTGGCCACAGACGTGCGCAACGAGATCGATGCGCTCTTGCGCGGCAGCGGACTGGATGCCAGCATCGAGACGCGTCTGGTCGCGCCGATCCCTTCCGAGACCCAGGCCGAATCGATGGCCAGTCGGCTGGGTGCTCAGGTGGTGGTGTGGGGTGTCGATCGCGGCGTGGATGCATCCATCATCGAGTATCATGTGCAGAGCCTGGGAGCCAACGACCCCCGGATGACGCTGGCGCCGGCCTCGTTGCTGCTGGTGGCTGGCAGTCAGGTGTCCTTCCAGATGCGTGAGGTGCCGGCTCTGGACGCCGCGTCAGCCCGAGCGAGAGAGGTGCTTCCCCTCATAGCGGCGGGTCACGGCGCCATGGTGGCTGGCGACGCGCTGCAAGCGGGGGGCTACTATGCGGCGGCCCTCGACCTCGGCGGCCTGTCGGACGACTGTAAGAGCCTGACGACGCGGCTGCTGGGTGTGTCGCTGCTTCGGGCAGGGAGACCCGATATGGCGGCGCAGCGCTATGCTCAAGATCCGCAACTGGACGCCCCGACGCAGGTGGGGCTAGGGCTGGCCAGCTATTTTAGAGGCGACATGACCTCGGCCGCGACCTTGTTGGCGCGAGCTATCGAGCAGGATCCCTACGATGCGATGGCCTACCTGGCCCTGGCGGCCGTCAGCATTGAGCAACAGCATTCCCAGCGGGCCATTGGCGCCGCCACTCGCGCCGTTTCGCTGCAGCCAGATTGGGCCCCCGCGCACGCCATGCTGGGCCTGGCCTATGAGCTGGAATCCAACATCACGGCCGCCGTGCTAGCGTATGAGAACTGCGCCGAGCGCGCTGGCCACCTCGACGCTCTGGCCAACGTTAGCGCCGCTCGCGCCAGAGCCATCGTCGATGAGCCGCCTACGCCCGTCCCAACCCTCACCCCTTGGCCTACGCCCACCCCGACGGCGGTTCCCACCGAGGGTGTCTACCGCGTAGAAAGCGGTGATACGCTCCAGCGTATCGCGGACAAGCTGGGAGTGAACATTCAGGTGCTGATCGAGCTCAACCGCCTGGACGACCCCAATAACCTGGTGGTTGGTCAATACCTGATTCTCCCCGAGGAGCCATAGGCATCGTGCACGCGCGCCGCCAACGTGGGCGGTTCTGCCGGAGGGGTCAGGTGCCCTGGCCCCCCCGTCACGCTGCGCTAGGCATGTGGGTTACCCTCTTGGCTATGCTGTACCTCGGGACCTCGTGCTCGGTCGTGGTGGCCGACGACGTTTCCGCCATCGACGGTCCCAGCGCACCTCTGGTCACCTTGGCCCCCGCGCCTGTATCCGACCTCACTCTGATAGTCGGCCCTTCCGGCGAACCCCTGGTCGCTTGGCTCACCAAAGACGATAGCGATGCCCCGCTGCTGGCTGTGGCGCGGGGTCCCGGGTGGCAGGTGGAGCCATACGCCTGGGAGTCGTCTGGCCAGGGCGTACGCGCTCTCGGAGGTTCGTGGCAGGAGCAGCCGGTGCTTTGGTGGCTCCAGAGCGGCGAGGAACAGGACTGGGTGCTGGCGTGGGATGGCGCTACCGACGAGCTGCTGCCGGCCCGCGCTGTCCCCCAAGGAGCCGTTCCCGTGACCAGGCCGTCTGGCCGGGCGGATTCGTATGCCTGGCTGGCCGACCGTGCGCTCTGGGTGACCGATGCGAGTGGCGCAGAACGCGTGGTCCTGTCCGACATCGACGGCGCGGACGCACTGGTGGCGTACGAGGCGCAGGGTGATCCGATCTATGCCTGGCGTCACGCTGACGGCTCCGTCTACCTCTTGGACGAGATGCAGCTCTCGTCGCCGGTTCAGCTCTCCCCGGCAGGCTCGAGGCCCGAGATCGCGTGCCATGCAGCGGGTTGTGCCTGGCTGCAAGAGGGGCAGGTGTGGGTCGCTACCAGCCCCGTGTGGGACGCGCCCCAGGCCACCGGCGCGCGGCCCACGCACGAGGCCGCCTGGGCGTCGGGCATGGATGCCGATGGGCAGCTGCATCTCGTGTGGGTCGAAGATGAGGTACTGTGGCATGCTCATGGCGGGGACTGGGCCAGTAGCCGCCACCAGATCGGTCGCAACGTTACGGCAGAGATGATCGCTCTGGCGATGGATCCGTGGGGGGATCTCCACGCGGCCTGGACCGAACCGGCCGAGGACGGAGCAACCAGGCTGCGCTATCTGCGATGGGGGGCAGGCTCTGCCCAGACGCGCGTGGTCGGGCCAGGGGCGGGAGAGTACGTCCGCGGGAGCACTACCGTGTTCCTGGAGACCAACCTGGCGCCCTCTGATGTCGCACACGTCAGCTTGTTTCTGGAGGCTCACCCGTCCGCCGAGAGCATGGTCAGCGGTGCCTTGCTCCCGCTCGAGGCGGCCTGGTCGCCTTTGTCTGGCTGGTCGGCCGTCGTTGATGGGGCGATCCACGGCGCCGCCTTTCCGCAGCGGGTGGTGGCCCTGTTGCGCCAGAACGATGGGGCGGTGCGCTGGGCATGGGGAGAGTGGTTCTCTCTGACGCGGGCCGATGCGCCGGTCCTGTGGGTGGAAGACGATGCCAGCGTGGTGGTTCACCTGCCTGCGTCGGTGGATCCTCTGCCAGACCGGCTGGACCTTTACCTGGAACCGCGACTGGCGGCCGTCGATCCTGCGGGATCCGTCCCGTACCCACCCAATAATGTGGAGCAGACGTTTGTCGGCTCGATCTTTCCTCAGGCTGGGGGGCGCTATCGAGTCGATCTCCCCCTAGAGGCCCTCTCCGATGGCGCCTATGTCGTGCGCCTCTGGGTGCAGGCTGGGGCCCAGAGGTTCCTCGTGCCGGCGGCGCCTGAGGTGTCTATCCAACGTAGCGGGCTGCCCAGTGTGAACGTGGAGGCGCCGGCCACCACTGCTTCGGCCGGAGACGAGCTGACCTACGAGGCCTTGGCCGATGATACCGACGGGATGGTGACTCAGGTCTCCTTCCACTTGGTTTCGCCTCCCGATGCAGTTTCAGTACGTTCCGTCTGGCTGGGCACCGATACCGATGGCAGCGATGGCTGGTCGGTGCGTGCACCTGGTGGCGAGGCCGGATGGTGGTATGTGCGCGCCGAGGCGATCGATGACGCCGGCAACCGGAACGTTGCCCTGTCCGATGCGGCCATCGTGCTGACCTCGCCGGCGGTTCCGTATGCAGAGTTCATCACGCCGCATGACGGCAGCGTCGTGCGCGGAGTCAAGACGGTGCGCTTGGCTATCGAGACCGACGGCCCTGCGGTGGAGCGGACGACGCTGATGGTAGCGCCCGAGGGAGGCGAGTTCGAGATACTGGGTGCTTTGGTTGCCGAGGCCGGAGAGTCTCGCTTTGCCTGGAACACAAGCCAGTGGGCCGATGGCCTGTACCGGCTAGCGGCCTTGCTCGAGTTTGCCGGCGGACGCACCTCGTTCGTAGAGACCCAGGCCTTGGTCGTCAATGATCCTGCAGCGTTGCGCTTTGCGTCGCCGGGTGCCCAGGAGTCCCTCAAGGGCTGGCAGACCGTACGGCTGACGCCGTCCTTGAGTGGAGGCGAGGTTCAGGCTGTCGACGTCTATCTCCGTGATGCATCCGGCGAGCTTTTCTCCATCGGTCCGGCGCGACGCCAGGATGATGCTTGGGTGGCGACCTGGTCGACCCGCGCCTACCTGGATGGTGCCTACGATCTGGTGGCCTATCTCCACGGGGAGAGGACCCAGCGGGTCGAGGTGCCGGTCCTGCTTGCCAACCTTGTGCCTGATCTGAAGGTAACGCTGAGCCAGGGTGAGGACGGTCTGGCAGAGCTAGCGTGGGGACCGAGCCACGGCGACGCTGACCCTGAAGAGCCGTGGTCTGTTTCGCTGGCTTACAGCCCGCACGAGGGCGCGGCCTGGTTGCCCATCGCCGCCCATCTGCCCGTCTCGGGAACGATGGTGGTCGAAACCGCCGACCTCCCCGATAGCCGCGACGGGCTCTTGCGGGTCCAGCTGTATCAGGGCACGCGCCCGACCGCCTCAGTGACGCGCCCGCTGGTTGTGAACAACGTGAACGAGCCTCCGCTGGTACGTTGGCTGACGCCGGCATCGGGGGCTCGGCTGGATGGCTCTGCGACGATAGCTTGGGAGTGCTTGGGTGTTGATACGGCGGGATGGCAGGTATCGCTCGCCTTCCGTCAGGAGGATCAAGCGTGGGAGCCGCTGGCCGATGGCCTGGACGCCTCGGGTCGCTACCTGTGGGATCTGCGCGAGCTGCCGCCGGGCGACGGGTACGCTCTGAGGCTGACGTTGACTGATGGTGCTGGCGACGAGACTGTGACGATGGTGGACAGCCTGACGCTGGTGGCCAATGCTTCCCCTAGGGTGCGCCTGATCGCTCCGGGCAGCAGCACCGTGTTCGACGATGAGGTGGGGCTGCTGTGGGAGGCTACCGACCCTGATGGTGATTCCCTGCGCGTTACCGTCGACTACAGTCATGATGCGGGCATGACCTGGCTGCCCGTCGCCGAGGATATTCCCGACACCGGCTATCTCGAGTGGTATGTGGCCTACCTGCCGCCCGGTCGCTCGTATCGGGTGCGCGTGACGGTCACCGACGGCCTTCGGGTGGCAGAGGCGACCAGCGGCACGTTTGGCATCGGGCCTGCGCCGGCCCTTGATGTGGCGTTCGAGGTTCCCGTTGCCGGCGACCGAGTGTCGGGGCACACCGTCGTGCGGTGGCGCGCCGACGCGTTGCGGGCTCATCTCTTGAGCGCTAGCGTGTTCGTCCGACGCATGGGCGAGTCGAATTGGCTGACACTGGCCGCGAATATCCCCAACGATGGTCACTTTTTCTGGGATACCAGTGGCTTGCGCGACGGGCACTATGAGCTTCGCGTCACCGTGACCGACGCGACCCGCACCTCTCGGGCGGAGGCGGTCACGAATGTGGAGGTCGCGAACCGAGGCTGCCCCGCCGTCTGGCTGGAGCTCGAGGCTGATGAGCTAGCGGCGGCCTGGACGGGCCAGCGTGAACTGAGCTGGCGACTCGGGCAGTGGGATAGTGATCCGATGACCGGCACGCTGCTGTACCGCGAGGTGGGGGCTCTCGAGTGGGAGGCACTCGCGAGCTTTGATCCACTCAAGGGCCGCCTGGTGGTAGATTCCCGCCAGCTTGATGGCTTTGCCATGGCCGAGCTGGCTCTCTCGGTGGCCTCGGCATGCGACGCGACTCAGGTTAGCCTCGGCCCGGCCGTCCGCCTGGGGCACTATCAAGGTAACCCGCCGGTGGCCGAGCTCGACCTGCTGCGGGGGCACGAGCTCTCACCCGACGACCACCTGTTGGCGTGGCGAGCGGACTCCGAGGGCGGAAGGCCGCTCGTGGCGGAGCTGTGGAGCGTTCGCGATGGCTTGGCTATCGAGTCGCTGCTCACCGGCATGGCGCCGCGCGGGACCTACTGGCTGACGACCGACGATGTAGACGGCCTGGGTGGCGCTGGTATCGGCCTGACGGCCAGCGACGGGGTCCTGCGCACCCGCACGTTGGCGGCCTCCAGCGATGCGCTCTTACCCTCCAGGGAGGCACTGCCCGCGGTGAACCTGCTTAGCCCTGCGGCGAGTCACACGGTCAGTGGGACGGTAGTGGTGGAGTGGTTGGCGCTCCCCGAGCATCCCGACGCCGCCGTGACGATCAGCGCGAGCACCGATGGTGGTGCCGAGTGGAGGCGTCTGGTCACAGTCTCGGCGAGCGAAGGCAGGTATACGTGGGACACGACGCGCCTTGCCAACGGTCCGTGCCTGCTCAAGGTATCGCTGGAGCAAGAGGGCTGGCGGCCTGGCGACCAGGTGGTGCCGCTGGAAATCGCTAACGAGGGCGGCCACGCGCCGATCGTCGCGCTGACCTTGCCGACCGAGGATGTCCCATGGGCCGGCCCTCGCCGCGTCACCTGGGCGTCGCACGATCCCGACGGCGATGACTTGACACTGAACCTGGCATACAGCGTAAACGACGGCCAAAGCTGGTATGTCATCGCGCGCGGGCTGGAGGACACGGGTTCCTACCTGCTGGATACGAGCGTTCTACCCAACGCTGAGCGGATATACCTGCGCCTTACCGCATCCGACGGCCTGTACCGTACCAGCGCGGTGAGCGGATCGTCGGTGGCCGTGCGTGATCCGGGTCGTCCCTGGATCTCGTTGCGCGCCCCTGGGGCTTTTCAGGACTGTGCTGGCCTGCAAGAGATCCGATGGTACGGCGTCGACCCCGCCGCTAGGGAGACGGTCTCGGTGCGAATCGAGCTATCCGATGACCGTGGCGCTACCTGGCAGGAGCTCGGGGATGGCCTCGAACTCGCCGGGAGCTTGCTCTGGGACACTAGCGGCCTCGCCCACGGAGCTGCGACCTGGCTGCGGGCTACCATGGTGGATGATGGCGGCACGATCGTGGCGTTGGCCACGCTGCCAGGTCCCGTGTATATCTCTGGCAACGCCCACGTGTACGCGTTACCGTTGGGCCTTCCGTAGGAAGCAAGATGCCCCGCGCTCGCGAGCGCGGGGCATCGATACGGCTATGAATCAGGCTCTCTTGGGCACGGGATGCATGGCCAGGCGGGCATAGGGCGGCAAGGGCTCGCCGATGAGTGGGCGAGCATAAGTGATGAACGCGTCCGTCACGCCGTTGCCCTCTGCATTGATATAGGTTTCGGGGAGTACGTGTTCCACGTTGGCGATCTTGTCGAGAGGCGCCAGACCGTAACTGATCTCATAGCCTGGGCCGTCGGCGCGATCGATCGTCACCATGACGTCGGTGCGGCCCTCCATGGCGGCGCGGACGGCGCGACGACCGACCTGGTAAGCCTCCTCGCGGTCCACCGATGACTGCAGGGCGGCGAACGAGCGCTGCAGATAGCCGGGCTTGTCGTGGCGGGTCTTGACGTCGCTGGTCTTGCGAATGGCGGCCTCCACGGCCTCGACCACGCCGCCCTTGGCTACATGCCCAAAGGCGTCCACATCCCCGCTGCCCTCGCCGATGGGATGGCCATCCGGGTCTTGCATGCCCTCGCTGCACGCCACCACGCAATAGCCCAGGCGGTCATAGACCTTGAGCACGTCGCTGACTACCTGATCCATGGTGATGCCCCGTTCGGGCATATAGATCAGGTGGGGCGGGTCGTCGGGCTCGTCCTTGGCCAGGGCGGTAGCCGCTGTGAGCCAGCCAGCGTTGCGTCCCATGATCTCCATCAGCTTGATGGGGCTGCTCTCGCCCATGGCCCACGTATCAAAACCCGTATCGCGGATCGCCGTGGCCACAAAGCGCGCGGCGCTACCAAAACCAGGGCAGTGGTCGGTCACGGCCAGATCGTTATCGACGGTCTTGGGCACGCCGATTGCATGCATCTCATAGCCCCGCGAGGCCGCCAGCTTGGCAACCTTGTGGGTGGTATCCATCGAGTCGTTGCCGCCGATGTAGAAAAAGTAGCGGATATCGTACTTGATAAAGAGGTCCAGAATCCGCTCATAGTCCGCGTCGGTGACCTTGTAGCGTACGGTGCCGAGGGCAGAGGCGGGCGTCGCCCGCAACAGTTCCAGCGTACGAGGCGATTCCTGGCGGAGATCCACCAGCTCCTGATCCAGGAGCCCCTTGATGGCATGCACCATGCCATAGATGCCGCCGATGGCCTCATGGTCCATGGCCTCTTGGATAATGCCCGCCAAGCTGTTATTGATGACCGCCGTTGGTCCTCCCGACTGACCGATCAGCAGATTACCCTTCATCGATGCCTCCCCGTGCGTCACGTTTTGCTCCAAAGGCTACTCTTGACTATACCCGAATCTGCCCTTGGGGCCAAGCGGGTCCCGTCGTGCGGTCGCTTTCCCATGGCTCGGTGGGCCATCCGTCGCCCGCCGATGGCGGCACGGCTTTCTGGCGCGACTATGCACGTTTCTGCGCGGTTATGCGTCAAGTTGCGCGAATGACCGTTGGGGCCTAGAATGCCAGCATGAATCAGCGCGAGCAACCCGACTCGTTCTATCCCGCCGAGCGGCGGCGCCGCATCGTCGAAGAGCTGCGCCAGCAAGAGACGCTGGCCGTACGGGATCTAGCCGAGCGGTTTGGTGTCAGCCTCTCGACCATTCGGCGGGACCTGAGCGCGCTCCAACGAGCTGGGCTGCTGGAGCGCACCTATGGAGCGGCGTCCGCGCCGCTGCTTGGAGCCCAGGAAAAGCCCTTGGCCGAGCGCCGCGTGTCGCGCGCCCCCGCCAAGCAACGCATTGCCCGAGCGGCTGCCGCTTTGATCAAGCCTGGAGACACCCTGTTCCTAGACGGTGGCACCACCGTCGAGTGCCTGATACCGTTTCTGCGCGAGATGGCGGGGCTCACCGTCGTGACCCTGGGCCTGAACCTCGTGTCGGGGTTGGCGGGCTGCGACGGTTTGCGGGTGATCACAGTGGGCGGCGTGCTCGACCACCGTACCTATATGCTGGGCGGCACCTTGGCACACGAGTTGTTCCGCGCGCAGGGGATGCGGTTCGACCGCGCCTTTGTGGCGGCCAGCGGCGTATCGTCCGAGGGCGGCGTCACCAACGCCAGCCTGGACGAGATCCCGCTCAAGCGGATCGCTATCGACTCGGCCCGCCAGACCGTGCTGCTCGTGGATGGCTCCAAGGTGGGACGCGACGCCGTGGCGCAGATCGTCCCTGTGGAGCGAGTGGACCTGCTCATCACCGACCGTTCCGCGCCCGCCGAGGAGCTGGAGCAGCTGCGGCAGCGCAATGTCCGAATCATACTCGCCTAGCCTGCCATCGCGGCGTGGCCTCTGACTGCAAGGAGCTGTGCATGACATCGTTCACTCTGGGCATCAACACGGGCTTTGCTACCAACCGCTTCCCCGAGCCCGACGTATGGGCACGCATCGTCCGCGAAGAGCTGGGCCTGGGCCATGTGCAGCTAGTGGCCGACCTGCTCAACCCCTTTTGGCCCGACGAGATCATCGAGGCGGAGCTGGCACGGGTCCGTGAGGCGACCGCCCGTTACGAGATCACGGTTCACTCGCTGATGACGAGCACCTATACGCGCGTCAACCACCTCATGCATCCGTACAAAGAACACCGCCTGGCCTGGGTTGCCTGGTTCCGTCGCTTTGTCGAGCTGGCGGCTGAGCTAGGTGCCAAGGCTATCGGCAGCCATTTTGGCATACTCTCCTACCAAGACCTGGCCGACCCCGCCAGTTATCGGGCTCGCGTCGATGAGGCCATTGGCCACTGGCAGGACCTGTCCTTTTACGCGCAGCGACTGGGCCTCGAGTATGTCTACTATGAGACCATGTCGGTGCCCCGCGAGATGGGACACACCATCGAGGAGGCCCGCGGGCTGTTGGAGCGGGTCAACCAGCACGCCGGAGTGCCCATGGCCTATTGCCTAGACGCGGGCCACGCGCCGCACCCGGAGCAGAGGGATCCCTACCAGTGGCTATCCGAGCTGGGTGGTGACGCGCGCATCGTGCATGTCCACCAGACCGAGCAGGGCCATAGCCGGCACTGGCCCTTTACCGACGCCTACAATGCCCGGGGCATCGTTGAGCCGGCGCGAGTCTTGCGGTGTCTCCAGGAGGCGGGAGCGAAAGAGGTCCTGATCGCCTTTGAGATCTCTCACCGCGAGCGGTACGAGGAGGAGCCCAAGGTGGTGCCCGAGTTGGCGGCTTCGGCGGCTTACTGGCGCCGCTATCTGCCAACGGACGGACCGTGGACCCCCGGCGAGGTGACGTCCTGATGCCAACCAACCGATTGGCCGGGACCATGCGGGCTCTGGTGCTCCATGGCATTGGCGATCTCCGTCTCGAGTGGGTGCCGGTGCCACAGCCAAGAGGTGGAGAGGCTCTGATTCACGTGGCCGCCTGCGGCGTCTGTGGGTCGGATGTGCCGCGAGTATTCGAGCACGGTACCTATCACTTTCCGACCATCCCTGGGCACGAGTTCGCCGGCGTGGTCGTAGAGGTGCCGGACGATTCGCCGGTGACTGTCGGCGCGCGCGTGGCGGTCAAACCGCTGATCCCCTGTGGGCGGTGCCCCTATTGCGCCGTCGGCGCGTTGGGTCAGTGCCAGGACTATGACTATGTGGGGTCGCGCAGCGACGGTGCCATGGCGGAATACGTTCGCGTTCCGGTGGCTAACCTGGTGCCGGTCCCCGATAGCGTCTCTCTTGAGGAGGCCGCCCTCACAGAGCCGGCGGCGGTGGCGTTGCATGCGCTGCGGCAGGGCGGGGTGCAACCGGGCGACCACGTGGCTGTGCTGGGCGCCGGGCCCATCGGGATGTTGATCGCGCAGTGGGCGCGCATCTGGGGCGCCGCAGCGATCTACTTGGTGGATATTGACGCGGCCAAGCTTGCGCTGGCGAAAGAGCTGGGCCTGGGTGTGCCGGTCAACGGGCGAGCAGAAGATCCGGTGGCGCGGATCGTGCGCGAGACTGGCCGGGCAGGCGTGGATCTGGCGATCGAAGCGGCCGGCGTACCCGGAACCTTGATTCAGGCGCTCGAGATGGCCCGCCCCTTGGGGCGCGTCGTTATCATGGGGAACCCCTCTCGCGACGTGACGATCCCGCAGGCCACCGTCTCTCAGCTTCTGCGCAAAGAGCTGACCATCCGAGGCACCTGGAACTCGCACATGGTCGCCCTGCCAGTGGACGAGTGGGGTGTGGCGCTAGAGATGATGGCGCAGGGCCGGCTACGCTTGGCACCGTTGATCTCGCACCGCGTGCCTCTGTCCGAGGGCGTACAGGCAATGGCGATGATGCACGATCGCACTCAGCCTTATAATCGTGTCGTGTTGGTGAATCCCATGGAGGAAGCATGAGTAACATGTTGGCGGCGGTCTTTACCGGGCTGGAACAGATGGAGCTACGTGAGGTCGCCATTCCTGCGCTTGAAGACGAGGAAAGCCTCCTACTAAGGGTACACGCCTGCGCGGTCTGTGGGTCGGATATCCGCATCTACCACCACGGCAATCCGCGCGTTGTGCCGCCACAGATTATCGGACACGAGATCGCGGGAGAGGTGGTGGCCGTGGGCAGCCGCGTGACCCAGTTCCAGGTGGGCGATCGCCTGGCTACGGGTGCCGACGTGCCTTGCGGTGTCTGTTCATGGTGCCGCTCGGGGCTGGGCAACAACTGCGCCATCAACTATGCCATCGGGTACCAGTTTCCTGGCGGGTTCAGCCAGTATATGGTGCTGAACGCCACCACGCTGCGTTTTGGGGCCGTGCATCGGATTCCCGACGGGCTATCGTATGATCAGGCGGCCATCGCCGAGCCGCTGGGCTGTTGCATCAATGGGCTCGAAATGTGCAACCTCAAGCTGGGTGAAACCGTCGTGGTCATCGGGGCTGGGCCGGCCGGTTGCATGCTGATGCGGCTGGCGCGATCCTATGGCGCTACCAAGGTGATCGCCGTTCAACGGTCGAGGACCCGGCTCGAGGCGGCCAAACGCTTGGGCGGGGCGGATCTGGTCATCTGCAGTCAGGATCAGGAGCCGGTGGAGGCCGTTCGCGCGGCCACCAAAGGCGAGGGGGCCGATGTGGTGATCACCGCCAACTCGGCGGTGCAGACCCACGAGCAGGCGCTGCACATGGTCCGCAACCGCGGCAGGATCAACTTCTTTGGCGGGCTCCCCAAGGGATCTCCGGCAATCTCGCTGGATAGCAACTTGGTTCACTACAAGGAGCTCATGATCACGGGCTCGCACGGCAGCGTGCCGCGGCATCATCGCTTGGCGCTGGACGTCCTGGCCGCTGGCGTCATCGACGCTGACGACTATATCACCCATCGGTTTTCTCTCTCGGACATCCTGGACGCCTTTGCGGCCGCCGAAGCACATGATGGCATGAAGGTGATCGTCCATCCGCAGGAGGGCTAGGCCAACTATGCTACTGCCACCGATAAAGCTCTGCGCATCGCTGGCGTGCGCCGATCCGCTGCACCTGGCGCGGGAGATTGAGGCCATCGAGGCCGCCGGTATCGACATGATCCATATCGATGTGATGGACGGCTCGTTCGTGCCCAATCTAGCTCTATCGATCGATCTGGTGCGCGCGGTGCGCCGAATCACCGATCTTCCGATGGATGCGCACCTGATGATGGTCGACCCTGCGCGCTATATCGAGCCCTTTGCCGAGGCGGGCGCCGATCTGATCGTGGTCCACCAGGAAGCCTGCACCCACCTACAGCGCACGTTGGCGGCGATTCGTGCACTGGGCGTCGGGGCGGGCGTCGCTCTGAACCCCGCCACCTCCCTCAAGACGCTAGAGTACGTCCTGGACGATATCGACCTGCTCCTGATCATGACGGTGAACCCTGGGTTCGTGGGGCAAAAGCTCGTGCCGGCCACCGTGGGCAAGATTGCCGATGCCCGGCGAATGCTTGCTGCCCACAACCGGCCGATTGACATCCAGGTCGATGGCAACGTTAGCCTGGATAACGCGCACGCCATGGTCGCAGCCGGCGCTAACTGGCTGGTGGGAGGCACCTCGAGCATCTTTCGGCGGGATCTGACCATCGCCGAGGGAGCCGCCGAACTGCGGCGCGTTGCCGAGCGAGCCCGCATGGAAGCGCACGGGGGAGTGGCGTGAGCCTTGTCGGCAGGCGCCGCGGTGCCTATACTGGGGGCGATGCGACGGACAGAGCTACCAAAGGAGTGAGCTGCCATGGGGGCCACTAGCAACTATTTGGCGTTCGACCTGGGTGCCGAGAGCGGTCGGGCTATTGCCGCGACCTTTGACGGCGCCAAGATCGGTCTCGAGACGATCCACCGCTTTCCCAACGGTCCTATCGCGGTGTTCGACAACCTCTACTGGGACACACCGCGTCTTTATGCCGAGATGCGCCAGGGCATGCGCATCTATGCCCAGGAGCGCGGCAAGGACCTGGATGGCATCGGCCTGGACACCTGGGGCGTGGACTATGCCCTGCTAGACCATGACGGTCGGTTGCTATCGCTGCCGTACAACTATCGCGATCCTCGAACCGCTGGCATGTATGAGGCCGTGTTTTCGCGGGTGCCTCGGGCAGAGGTCTTTGCGCAGACCGGCATCCAGTTCATGGAGATCAACACGCTCTACCAGCTCTATGCCATGCGGATGGCTGGGGATCGTGTGCTGGATCTGGCTGAGACGTTCCTAATGATCCCGGACCTGTTCAACTACTGGTTCACAGGCGTCAAGCGCTGCGAGTTCTCCGATGCCACCACCACCCAGTTCTGGGATCCACGCCGTGGCACCTGGGCCACCGACCTCTTGGCGCGACTCTCACTACCCACCCACATCTTTGCGCCGGTGGTGGAGCCGGGCACGATCATCGGCGAGCTGTATAGCGGTATCGCCCAAGAGACGGGCCTGGACGGGGTGCCGGTCATCGCGCCCGCTTGCCACGACACCGGCTCGGCTGTGGCAGCGGTGCCGGCCACTGGGGGGGATTTCGCCTATATCAGCTCGGGCACCTGGTCGCTGATGGGCATCGAGACGACAGAGCCGATCATCACCGATGACAGCCTGCGCTACAACTTTACCAACGAGGGCGGTGTCTGCGGTACCTATCGCTTCCTCAAGAACATTATGGGGCTCTGGCTGGTGCAGCAGTGTCGCGCGACCTGGGCGCAAGAGGGAGAGGCCCTAGGCTATGACGTGATCACGCAGATGGCCGCTGAGGCGCCGGCCTTTGCTGCCCTGGTGGATCCCGACGACGAGGATTTCCTGCGGCCCGGTGACATGCCCAGCCGCATCCGGGCTTACTGCCAGCGTACGGGGCAAACGGTGCCCGAATCCAAAGGCGCCATCGTGCGTTGCGCCTTGGAGAGCTTGGCACTGCGCTATCGCTGGACCCTGGAAAAGCTCGAGTTGATGCTGGGCCGCTCCCTCAACCGCATTCACATTGTGGGTGGTGGGATTCAGAACCAGTTGCTGTGCCAGTTCGCCGCCGATGCTACCCAGCGTCAGGTTGTGGCTGGGCCCGTGGAGGCCACCGCCGCTGGCAACGTGCTGATGCAGGCCATGGCTCGTGGTCGTATCGCTAGCCTGGATGAGGGGCGTGAGGTGGTTCGCAACTCGTTCGAGCTTACCACCTATGAGCCTGGCGATGCCGCACCGTGGGATGAGGCCTACGACCGCTGGCTTGGGTTGCTCCAGGCGTAGGGCCTGGAAGGGCTGCGAGAGGATCTCTGACGGCCCCGAGGAGCCTGCCTCGGGGCCGTTTTGCATGCGAGTGCGGTTGGGGAGGTACCCAAAGATGCTGGATTTGCTGATCCGCGGGAGGGTTCTGGCGCGCTCGGGCGTAATACCGATCGGTTTCGTGGGCGTCGCGGACGGGCAGATCGTCGCGGTAGGCGCGGGGGATCCCGAACCCTCGCTGCAGGCCGTGCGCCGCATCAACCTCGATGGCGGCAGGGTCGCTCCTGGGCTTGTGGACCTGCACACCCACGGCGGAGCTGACCACGACACCATGGACGCCTCGCCCGCCGCGCTGCAAGGCATGTCGCGCTTTGTGGCCCAGCATGGCGTGACGGCGTTTCTGGCCGCCACCATGAGCAGCCCAACCGAGCCGTTGGTGCGCGCCTTGATGAACGTGCGAGCCATGATGGGAGAGGGTCTGGGCGGGGCCCAGCTGCTAGGAGCGTACGTGGAGGGCCCCTACCTGAGCTCTTCCAAGGCTGGGGCCCATGATCCCGCCGCCCTGCGTCAGGCCGTTCGCAGAGAGGTTGAGGCGATCTTGCAGACGGAGGCGGCCCGTGCAGTGGTGTTGGCACCAGAGCTGCCTGGCGCCATGGATGCCATCAGGCGGTTCGTGGGTGCGGGCGTGGTGGTGTCGCTGGGACACACCAGCGCCAGCTATGAACAGATGGTCGCCGCCGCTGAGGCTGGCGCCAGCCTGGTCACCCACTTGTTCAACGCCATGGCGCCGCTACACCATCGCGAGCCAGGCCCCGTCGGCGCGGCCCTGACGACGCCGAGCCTGACCTGTGAGCTGATCGCCGATCTGGTGCATCTGCATCCCGCCATCCTGAGGCTGGCCCTCAAGGCCAAGGGAGCGTCTCACATCGCCCTGGTGACCGACGCCATGCGCGGGGCGGGCCTCCCCGATGGTCGTTACGAGCTCGGTGGGTTGCCTGTGGTGGTGGCAGAGGGCAGCGCCCGCCTCGCCGATGGGCGCTTGGCGGGGAGCGTGTTGACCATGGAGCGCGCGGTGGCAAACATGGCCGACGTGGCAGGGCTTTCGCTGGAGGAGGCGTGGGTAATGGGTTCCGCGGTGCCCGCCCGTGTGCTCAGCCTGGATCACCGCAAGGGCTCCATAGCGGAGGGCATGGACGCCGACCTGGCCCTCTTGGCCCCCGATGGGGCGGTCCAAGCCACCATCGTCGGCGGTCGAGTGGTCTTTGAGGTCCCCACAACAGGCTGACGCACCGATCCGACTTTGGACGCCCTTGCCCAGTGGTGCTACACTCGTGAGCGCGTTGGGTGGCCTTTGGACGGGACCAGATGATTCTCTACAAAATCGACGTTGATGCCGTCGCCGACAGCCTGACTCAGCCTTTTGAGATGGTCCACATCGCACGGGTGGACCATTTCGGCATCTATCTCTATCTCTGTGAAGGTGCCGTGTCCAAGCATCGGCATCACACCCAGGATGAGCTGTTTTACGTGCACGGGGGCGAGTTGGCGCTCTCGACAGAGTGGGGCGAGGCCACACTACATGCTCGTGAGGTCGCTGTGGTGCCTCGTGGTGTATCTCACGTCTCGGCTTCCTTGGGGCACGAGCGCACCGTGGTCATGTTCTTTCGAGCCCAAGGCGAGCCCGAAAAGAGCAACGGGCACGGCCGCATCTCAGCTCCCGCCAATGGCAGCTCCCTGCCCAAGTGGACCATCGAGGCCGAGGCTCGCTGCTTGGAGAGGCCGTTGGTGCCCCGACACCTCCTGCAAGTGGATGCGATGTCGCTCCGCATCACCTTGGTTCAGGATCGAACGCCCTGGCATCTCCATGAGGTTCATGATGAGCTGCTCTATGTGGAAGAGGGGCTGCTGAACGTAGAGACAGGCATGGGCCGATTGGCCCTCCACGAGGGCGAGCTGCTAGTGGTGCCCCGTGGTACGATGCACCGCCTCGGTTCCGATGTGACGGCCATCTCGCTGTCGCTTATTCACGCCAGCGTGAACGCCACAGCGCAGATGGGCCTGCTGGACTAGGCCAAGCCTCCGCCTGGGCCTAGAACTGGAAATCGCGCAGGATCGATCCCCCGATGAACTCGCGCAGCAACGAGTTGTCTGGCACCAGCTCGGCATCGCACGGCCGCACCCACTCCAAGAACGCCAGCAGTCTTCGCGCCTCGATCGCCGCGGGCGTGTCCTGCGGGACGCGCAGGAGCAGTGGCTCGGCAAAGGGCCTCAAGACCGAGAGCTCATAGGCCAGCGCCGAGTTAAAGGTGGCGTCAGCGTTCTCCTGGTAGGGAAAGATGTGAAGCATCTCACCACGGCGAACGCTCTGCCAGCGCTCAATGGTGGCCTGGGCGTCATAGCCGCGATGGCGGGCGTCACGCACCATGCGCCGTAGCAGCCGCGAATCGGTGGTCGGCACGCGGTTATGATCGTCGATGTTGAGCTGAGTCAGCGCCGAGACATAGGTCCGATAGACCAGCTCGGGTGGGATCTCGGTCAAGAGCCTTGGGTTCAGCCCATGGATCCCCTCGACGATGAGGATGCTTCCGTTGGGAAGCTGCACCTCTGGGCCAAGCCGACTGGTTCCCGTGGCGAAATCGTACCGTGCCAGCTTGGTGGGTTTTCCCCCTAACAACGCCAATAGGTGCTGGTTGAACAGCGCAACGTCGACCGCCTCTAGCGCCTCGAAATCGTACTCGCCGTTCGCGTCCTTGGGGGTGCGCACACGGTCCACAAAGTAATCGTCCAGACCGATGGCAAACGGCGTGGCTCCCTTGACCTTGAGCTGGATGGATAGCCGTCGGGAAAAGGTGGTCTTGCCTGAGGATGAGGGCCCTGCAACCAGCACGACCCGCGGCATAGGCTGCCTGGACATGATCGCCTGGGCGATGCTGGCGATGTCAGCCTCGTGCAGCGCCTCCGAGACCAGGATCGCCTCCAGGATCTTGCCCTCGTCCACGGCTGCGTTCAGCGAGGGGATGTTTTCCATGCCCAGGATTTCCAGCCAGCGCCCATACTCGAGAAAGACGCCCATGAGCTGGGAGCGGTCGCGCTGTGGCGGGACCAGGGTCGGCGCAGATTCCTGCGGAACGCGCAAGATAAAGCCAGGGGCATGGGTTTGGAGACGGAACCAGCGCAGCGCTGCCGTGCTGGCCATCATATAGCCATAGAAATAGTCATAGAGACCACGCAGGCGATAGACGGGCACCTCTTTCTTGGTACGGTACTGGAGCAAGTGTACTTTGTCGTCGTATCCCTGTTCAGCAAAGATGGACCGGGCGGTCTCCAGCGGCAGCCGCTCGCTGATGATGGGTTCGTCTTGCTCGATGATCTCGCGCATCCGTTGTTCAATGGCCGCCAGCTCGGGGCCTGTCAAGGGCGCATGGCCCTTGACCTGGCAGTAAAAGCCGCCTAACGGCACGGCGTGGTCGACCACGATGCGGAGATCTGGGTAGAGCTCTCGCGCGGCCACGATCAGCACAAAGCATAGGGACCGACGGTAGATGCGGATGCCATCGGGATGGGCGATATCCAGCCACTGCACGCGGCAGTCTCTGGTCACGGGCTGTGAGAGCTCGGTCAAGTGGCCATCGACGATGGCTGCCACGATGGGCAGCTCGGCGTCGGGGCGACTGACGTCCGCAAAGGAGGCCAGAGGCGTGTCCAGCGGTCCTTCAAAGACCTCACCCGAGTCTAGCGTGATCTGAACGGTATCACGCCGTCGGCTCGGGCGAATCGCTTGCGCTTCCAATGTCATGGTGCCCCCTCTGTGCCGCTACTGGCCATACTTTTCCAGGTAACGACGATGTGCGCGTTCGACTTCTTCGGGCGGTAGCTCCTGAGGCTGCCCCAATTGGAGCGCATAGTAGACTGTTCGAGCCACGTCCTCGGTCATCACGGCAGCCTTGACGGCAGCCATCACGCTGGGCCCGATGGTGAACACGCCGTGGTTCCGCATCAGAATGGACGGGCTGGAGCCGATGCTCTGTACGACCTCGTGGCCGATCTCCTCACCACCGATCTTGGCATAGGCGCCCAGGGGGATCGGACCACCAAACTCGTCGGCGATAGCGGTCAAATAGACGGGGAGCGACAGACCCGCGGCCGCAAAAGCCGTGGCAAAGGTGGAATGGGTATGGGTAACGCCCATGACGTCCGCCCGCTCACGATAGATCACCAGATGGGTGGGTGTGTCTACCGAGGGGTTTAGGGCTCCCTCCACCACGTTGCCCGCTGGGTCGACGACCACCATCGCATCAGCGGTGAGCTGATCATAGGAAACGCCACTCGGCTTGATAACCACGAGGCCGCTCTCGGCATCGCGGCCGCTGACATTTCCGCTGGTCCAGGTGACCAGGCCCTCGGTAAGCAGGCGTTGGTTAGCCTGGCAGACCATCTCCTTGAGCGATTCTAGCATGCGATACCTCCAGAAGAGCCAATGAAAGGATCAGAAGCGCGAAGTGGCGCGACTATGGGGTGCAGGCAACGATCGAATATCGATGCCATGGACGGCCAAGAGACGAAGCGCGATGAGGACGCTGCAGCCCGCGAGCAGGGCGTTGACGATCTCGGCAAAAGGGAGCCCTGCCAGGGTGGCGATGCCTGGAACGATCACGGCTACCCCCCAGTGGTAGCAGATGGCATACCCAAACCACCGTTTCTGGCGTGATAGCAGGCTCTGGGCGACCAAGAGGGCCCAGGCCACCTGGTGGGGCAGGCTCAAGGCGCGATCCAGGGCCATCCAGAGCGGCTGGTGCCAGCGGGTGTTGGCGAGGTCGGCCAGCGTCTCTACCAGCTCTTGTTGGGGCTCGGCGCCGAGAGATCCGAGCAGAAGGCCCGCATCCATGCTGCGTACTAGCAAAAAGAGCACCAGGTGCAAAAAGGTGAGCCCCGCGATGAGCAGCGAGGTTTCGAGGGCCGCATGCCCTAGGCCGACCATCGTGGCCTCGGGCGGGTCTAGCTGCAGGTCCAGTCGAGGAAATACCCAGCGGTAGCCGATCCAGCGGCCGCCTTCTTCGAGCAGGGCTCCTATGCCAGCCATCGCTACCAGCCACACAAAGCTGTGGCTGGGGTCGAGCAGGGCTGCGCCTACCGCCTGGTCCAGGTATGTACTGAGCGGTTGCCACGTGACTAGCTGGGAAACCGCAAAGACGGCGGCTCCCAGGCCAAACGCACGCCAGGAACCGCCGATCCGCCTGCGCAGCCAGATGGCCAAACCCACAGGTGCCAAGACCTGTACCGCAAGCGATAGGACAAAAGTGAGGATGGTGACGGCCAAGTTGCACTCCCTCAGCGGCGACGTTGCCTCTGCACCCCATTATAGATGGGGCGTGCGATGAGGCCAACCTAGACCATACCCCCGTTTCCCCACCGTGATGGTTTCCGAAGCCCTATGCGTCCATGTTATAATGGTTGAATAGACAGTGGGCGATAGCGACAGGGATGGGATGCAAGACCGAACGCGACTGATCTTTTGGATCGATATGGCCGTGCTCTGCACCGTCGCCATCTTGGTGCTGGTGGGCCAGTGGGACTATGTGGTGGCGTTGATGGTGGGCTTGGTGGTGTTGAACTATTTCGATCGCTGGCGTTCGCAGAGGGGGCCCTGATGGTCACCGTGGGTAAGCCGTCTTCGGCAACACCCAGTGGCGATGCACTGGCGGGCTGGCGACGCTGGGCCTGGTATTGGGGGCCAGCTCTCGCCTGGGCGATGCTGCTGTATGCGGTTTCGGCGCAGTCCGCCCTGCCTCGGCCTGGGCAGCGCCTCGGCCTCTCTGATGATCTGGTGAACTATACGACGCATGCGCTGAGCTATGGGCTCTTGGCCTGGCTCGTGTGGCGGCCGCTACATGCAGGGGTGGGGCGCTTGCCCGACGTGGCGGGCACCTTTTCGGGCCTGGCAGCCTGGCTCTTTGCCGTGATGTACGCGCTATTTGATGAGGTGCACCAGGCGTTTGTGCCAGGCCGCACAGCCTCAGGGTGGGATGTGCTGGCGGACGCGCTCGGGGCGGCGGTGACTCTGGCGATCATCGGCTGGTGGCATGGCCGCGAGGGAGATATCAGTGCAGGACGTGGATAGCGCCTCCTCTTGGGATGGCCAACACACAGAAGGGCTACTCGGCTGGGAGCAATATGCCGAGGAGCTTGTCCGTGAGGTTGCGTCGCTGCATCCCCACGCCCTGGATGATATGCGACGAGCCATCACCTTTTCTCAAGAGGCTCACGACGGGCAGGTCCGTGAGTCAGGCGATCCCTATATCATGCATCCGCTAGAGGTGGCCGCCATCTTGACTGATTTGCAGATGGATGCTTCCTCCATCATTGCCGCGATCCTGCACGATACGCTCGAGGATTGTGGCGTGCCCATCGAGACCTTGGAGCGCGAGTTTGGCACCACCGTCGCCCACTTGGTGGAGGGCGTCAGCAAGCTTCGGCGGATCAAGCAAAAGAGCAACGTTGATCACCAGGACCTCGCCGCCGACCAGGCCGCCAACTTGCGCAAGATGTTCCTCGCTATGGTGGATGACATTCGCGTGGTGATCATCAAGCTGGCGGACCGTCTGCACAATATGCGTACCCTGCAGTATCTCAGTCCTGAGCGGCAGCAGCGCAAGGCCCGCGAGACGCTTGATATCTTTGCCCCCCTGGCCAATCGCCTCGGTATCTGGCAGCTCAAGTGGCAGCTAGAGGACCTCTCCTTTCGCTACCTGGATTCTGACACATACCACGAGATCGCGCGATGGATCTCGGAGCGGCGGGCCTCCCGAGCCGAGTATCTAGAGCGGGTGGTCTCGGTACTTCGCGACCGGCTAAAGCGCGAGGGGATCGAGGCGCGCATCACGGGGCGGCCCAAGCACATCTACTCGATCGCCAGCAAGATGGAGGAAAAGCGGCGGACCTTTGACCAGATCTATGACCTGCGGGGCGTGCGGATCATTGTCAAAGAGGTGTCCGAGTGCTACCACGTGCTCGGGTTGGTGCACAGCATCTGGCGACCGATCCCTGGCGAGTTTGATGACTATATCGCCATGCCCAAGGGGAACCTCTACCAGTCCCTCCACACGGCCGTTGTGGCGTTGGATGGCAATACGCTAGAGATCCAGATTCGTACCGAGGAGATGCATCGTGTCGCCGAGTATGGTATCGCTGCCCACTGGCGCTACAAGGAGGGGGGCAGCACGCGTGACCCCAACCTGGACGCGCGGGTCGCCTGGTTGCGACAGGCTACCGACTGGCGCGAGGATGTCGAGGATGCCGAGCAGTTCATGGACTCGGTCAAGAGCGATGTGTTTCCCGAGATGGTGTACGTGTTCACGCCCAAAGGGGACATTGTCTCGCTGCCGCGTGGTGCAACGCCTGTGGACTTTGCGTACCAGATCCACTCCGAGATCGGGCACCGCTGTCGCGGCGCCAAGGTCGATGGGCGCTTGGTGCCGCTGGATCACCAACTGCGAACGGGCGAACAGGTCGAGGTTCTCACGGCCAAGCAGGGGGGCCCCAGCCGCGACTGGCTGAACCCGCATCTGGCCTATGTAGCGACGCAGCGGGCCCGCCAAAAGATTCGGCAGTGGTTCAGGCGGCAGCAACGCGACGAGATGGTTCAGGCGGGACGGGAAATCCTTGATCGCGAGCTACGTCGGTTGGGGATCGAGCAAGAGTCCTATGGCGAGATCGCCATGCTCTTCAAGTACGCCGATGTCAGTGACTTTATGGCCGCCGTGGGCTATGGCGACATCAGCCCGAGCACCATCGCGCGCAAGATTGACGATGCCAGCACCAAGGACCAGGTGCTGCGGCTCAAGGCGATTCCCGAGGCCGCCATCTCTGACATTCAGGTAGATGGCGTTGGCGACCTCTTGACGCGGATCGGCGTCTGCTGCAATCCCGTGCCAGGCGATCCGATTGTGGGCTATATCACCCGCGGCAAGGGGATCACCGTCCATCGGGCCGATTGTCCCAACGTGCTTAACCTGCCCGATAGCGAGCGGCTGATCGATGTGCGCTGGGGCAAGGTGGAACAGGCCTATCCCGTGACCATCCAGCTCGACGCTTTCGATCGCAGCGGGCTGCTGCGAGATGTGGCCGCAGCCGTTGCGGATCTGGGCGTGAGCATGAGCTCTGTCAATGTGGTTACCAACAGCGACAACACGGCCACCCTCGTGGCCACGGTGGGCATTCGCAGCGTCAGCCAGCTGGCAGACTTGCTGACCAAGCTGCAGAATGTGCGCGACGTGTTGGACGTGCGCCGTCGGATCGGCTAGCTAGCCTACGTCGGGCACCATCGAGGGGTCAAAGGAGCGCTCGATCTCGGCAGTCTGCTGTTGAGCCATGAGCCACTCGTTGACCGCGCGATCGCGTAGCTGCGAAAAGGCGTACGGATCGAGCTCACGGTTGGCGTCATAGTCCTCAACCAAGATGATGTGGTAGCCATAGTCGGTCGCCACAACGTCGCTCAGGTTCCCTGGCGGCGTGCCAAAGGCAGCCTCTTCGAACTCGGACACCATGAATCCCCTGGGGAACCAACCCAAGTCGCCGCCAGCCACGGCGGAACCAGCGTCCGTGGAGACCTCTTCGGCGACGTCAGCGAACGATTCGCCCGCCAACAGGCGCTCCATGGCCGCCTGCGCCTCTTCCTCTGTGGCGACCAGGAGATGCCGTGCACGCACCTGCTCCGCCGTGGTCGGCAGATCGGCGGTTATCACCTCTTCGAGCTTGATGCGGTACAGGTCGCCAGCGACATAGTCACGGATCTGCTCCTCGGTGAGCTTGGCCCCACGCGTGACGTCCGCGATCCAGTCAGCATAGGCCGACGCGAAGACGTCCTCGGCATCCTCGTCTGTCTCTTCCAGGCCACTGGTGAACTCGCGACGCAGCTGCGCATCGATCTCTTCCTCGGTTACGGTGATGCCGTGTGACTCGGCGGCCTGGCGCACGATGCGGTCCTCGATCATCTGCTCCACCACGACCATATCCAGCTGCATCATCTGCAACTGAAGTTGCTGGAACTCTTGCTGCAGAGAGGCCATCAACTCGGTCTGGTCCTCCTCGCTGCCAGCAAGCATCTGCGCATAGCCCTGCAGCTCCTGGATATAGTTGTCATAGGTCCAGTGGCGGAAGCGATAGAGGGCCTGGTAATCAGTGACCGTGATCTTTTCGCCGTTGACCGTCGCGACGGCCTTACGTGGCATCAGCACGTACTGCTGTAGCAGCCCCCAGCCGAGCACGCCCACAACCATCACGGCCACGGCGACCACGCCCAAGATGAGCCAACGGCGAGCGCGCTGTTCCTGCGCACGTCGCGAGAGTTGCTTGCGTGTCAGAGGCTTGGGTTCGGGGGTCCTGCGCTTCATCTGAACCTCTCGTCTAGCTACGGATAGAGATGCACGGCAATACCGAAACGAGGGCACAGGGCCCGATCTGGCCTATGCCCTCGTCATGTTACGGATATGCGGGTTGGGCCCGACTCAGGAGCCGTCTTCGCGAACGTGGACGGCGCTATAGGGCAGCAAGGCCACCTGCCGAGCGCGCTTGACGGCCACCGAGACCATCCGCTGATGGCGAGCGCAGGTCTTGCTGCGGCGTCGCGGCAGAATGCGCCCGTGGTCGCTGACATAGTGGCGCAGGGTGTTGATGTCCTTGTAGTCGACCTGCTCCACACCATCGGCGCACATGCGGCATACGTTTCGGCTGCGGTTGAACCTGCGTCGGCCGCCCTCACCCCGACGATCGTCGCTGGAGCGATCGCGCTCTTCGGCCTCGGGCTCGGCATCCTCATCCTCCATCCGGACCAAGAGGTGCCTGATGACGTCCTCGGACAGCGTGATCAAGCGCTCGACCTGACGGATCACCGTCTGATCCATCTCGGCTTGGAGGATCGTATAGTGGCCCTCGGTCTCCTTGCTGATGGGGTAGGCCAGCTTGCGCCGACCCACGCTCTCGATGCGGAGGATCTTGCCGCCATTGTCGCGCACGGCGTTCTGCAGGCGCTCCATCAGGGTGGCGGTGGCCTCTTCGTCCAGACCAGGGCGAACGATGAACAGGAGCTCGTAGCTTCTCAAGGGGATTTCTCCTTCCCATGGATGTCGCCCCCGAACCTTGTTGTCGGGAGCGGAAAGGTGCGGCGACCAGGCTCATTCGAGACTGGCAGCCACGTACCGAAACGAGAGTATACCATGACCGGCCTTGGGCGCCAAAACGGGGCCCATCCGACGCCGAGGACGTGTATTTGACGAGATGGGTCCGGACGCCTATAATCTCACCTGTTGATGCGGGGTGGAGCAGTGGCAGCTCGTTGGGCTCATAACCCAAAGGTCCCAGGTTCGAATCCTGGCCCCGCTACTTTTTATTGTGGCGACGTAGCTCAGTGGTAGAGCAGGGGACTCATAAGCCCTTGGTCACTAGTTCGAATCTAGTCGTCGCCATCATCAAGCGCCCTCTCCAGCAGCGAGAGGGCCTTTTCGTTGCCCCGACGTAGACATCCACCCCCACTCTGGCGCATGAAAGCACAGCCCCTTCCTGATCGACCATGTGGTTGCCCAACGGAGGCGCTGCTTTGTTCCTCGTCTATGCAAGGGCGTCGCTTCCCGCAGAGCCGAAGCTGATCGCTCCGCGCCTTTGGCGTCCAGGGGTGGGAGTTGCCACCCAACGGCCATGGTGAGATACCCGCCCGCGCCCTCGTACCTAGCCCTTGATTCTGAACGCCTGCTTCTTCGGCGGCCAGTCCCGCACGTTGGTTGACTTTGTGTACGGCAGCGGCAACAGGCGTCACAGGAACGGCGACCCTCTCGCGTGAGGGCGGTGCCTGTCCGAGTGCAGGCTGCAGCCGCTAGCGTAGACCACGGCGCCAACAGGGCAGGGCTCCGCCAATCGTGGGAGCTGAGCTACCGTTCGCCCACGATCAGGCTCCTGGCCGGTAGTGGTTCCGATGTACAAGCCACGCGCCATCGGCAGCAGCATGAAACCTGGAGCCAACCCTAGCGGAGTGGCCAGGCAGGATCAGGACAGCAGTGCTATCGCGACAGAGAGACCTCTGCCAAAGCGGCAGGGGGAACCCACTCCGAGCGGCTCGGCCCGACTCATCCAGAGTCTTGCGGTGAAGCGCAAAGGCATGTCTGGGAGGCGCTCTCGTCACGTAGAAGACGTGTGGTTGTCATTGAAGGATCCCCCTTGAGGCGCCGATGCTGAGCAGCCGCCACACAAGCTCTAAAACATGCGGCGCAGGTCATCGGCGGGTAGTGGCCTGGCGGTCACCGCATTTGAGCGCGGTTGACAACCACCCAGAGTGCGTGCGAGCGAGGTTACCTGCCTGCACGGCGCCGCCAACCCGCCCCCAGAGACTCTCGGGCACGTGCCCCGTCGGTTGGTGCGTGTGTCTCCTGCCAACGCACGACGGTAAAGGAACCTGCGGAGACCTGAACCAACGCACCGGATTCGGAGCGACCTCCACCGCTGGCCACCAACTGCCTAGCTGAACGATGCTTACTAGGATCTTAGGTGTCCTCTGTGCGGCGAGAGCGCGCGTGGGCCAAGAGGTCTCCGTCCAGAGCTACCTAACCCCATGCACACTCCCCAGTTGACTAGCCATTGCCGACTGGAGCGTCGAGTCTTTGGTTT
>DAIRUQ010000007.1:0-47593 GCA_036803245.1 Chloroflexota bacterium
CCACAATTCCCACTCCCACTACCATGTGCTACGGCGAGCGGCGGCCTCTGGCACGGCGTCATTGCCAGGCCTGCTGGGCTATGGGGGATACTGGCTGGCCGTCGATGAGGCGCACGTGGCAACGCTGGCGGTGCATCCCGGCTGGAGGGGGCGAGGGCTGGGTGAGCTGCTGTTTGGCGCCATGGTACGCGAGGCGCGAGCGGCGGGAGCTGTGATGGTGACGCTCGAGGTGCGAGAGAGCAACAAAGCCGCCCGCAACCTTTACGGCAAGTATGGCCTAGAGGTCACGGGACGGCGCAGAGCCTACTATACCGATAACGGCGAGGATGCGTTGATCATGACTGCTATGGGCGTGGCAGATCCTGCCTACGGCTTGCGGTTGGAAAGGCTGGCCGAGGATCATGGCCGGCGGCTACGCGAGTCGTTTTCCGATCACGCTCAGCCGATGGACTGATCGATCCGTCCTGGCAAGACATAGCCAGATGGTTCCGACCCTTCGAGCATCTCGGGTGACAAGTTCCCTGTGCCGCAAAAGTTCAGGAGCGTTGTGATTAGCAGGAACGCCGCGGCCAGGTAGAGCACGGTCTTCCAGCTCTTCTGGGGGTCCTTTTTCTTGACCGGCTGCGGCTTGGGTAGCTCGTGGTTGCAGCGCCAGCAGTGGGTCCGGTCTTCAGGATTCCAGGTGCCGCATTCGGTGCAGTTCATAGTGGATGCTCTCTTTGCGTTGTTATGGTAGCCAGCGCGATTATAGCATGCCGCCGAGATGGCTTCAAAAGCGAAACGGAGGGGAGCGATGAACGCCAGGGAACTAGACGCGCACATGCGCTCCTTGGCAGCCTGGGTGGATTGGGATCAGACGAGCTGTGACGGCTTCAAGTATGGCGATCCGAACACCCAGGTATCGGGGATCGCCGTCGGGTGGCAATCGACGCTGGCCGCTCTGCAGGAAGCGCATGAACGCGGCTGCAACCTGTTCGTGACGCATGAACCGACCTTTTATAGCCATATGGACAATGATCCTGAGGCGATGGCGACGGAGCCAGCCAAGGCCAAAAGGGCCTTTCTGGATCGGACCGGCATGGTGGTCTATCGCTGCCATGATGCATGGGATGTCATGGAGCGTGAAGGGGTCTTGGATCGGTGGGTTGCGCATCTGGACTTGGGCCCGGTGGTGGCGCAGGATCGCTTTCATCGGGTCATCCAAGTGCCGACTGTGACGGCTTGGGAGCTAGCTAACCTGGTCGCGCAACGCGTCAAGCCGCTGGGGGAGCAGGCTGTGCGGTTCGTCGGCGAGCGCGCCACCATGGTCCATCGCCTGGGCGTGGGCACGGGGGCCATCACCAACGTCCGTGCGATGGTAGAGCTGGGGGCCGACGCTGTCTTGGTGACGGACGACGGCATCAGTATGTGGCGCGACGGTGCCTGGGTGGCCGATCTAGGCGTGCCGGCCATGGTGATCAGCCACACCACCGCGGAGATACCCGGGCTCCTGGGGCTGGAGGAGCACCTACGCGGAGCATTCCCCGATCTCCCGGTCTGTTTCGTGGGCGAGCGTTGCGGGTATGAGCTCCTCGTGGCCGAACGAACGCGTATGCGGTTGATCCGCATGCGTCGCGATAGCCTCGATGGCCTCCCGCCCGTCGTTCTGCCCGAAGGGTACCGGTTGGCCAGCATGCGAAGCGACGAGGTGTGGGCCTATCTGCAGATCGTGAACCAATCGCTCTTTGCCGGCGAGGTCGGTGAGCCCTGGTTTCGGAGCACGTTTGCGGAGGATCCGCTGTATCATCCCGCCCACATCCAGCTCATCTGGCATGGCGACAAGCCCGTGGCCGGCGCCGCAGCGTGGCACGCCAGCGTCGAGGGCCAGCCTTATGGGATGGTCCACTGGGTGGGGGCTTTGCGGGAAGAGCGGGGTCTGGGACTGGGCAAGGCGATCACCTTGGCGACGCTGCATCGGCTGCGGCAGCGAGGGTATCGTCGCGCCCTGCTGGATACCAACCCGTGGCGCCTGCAGGCGGTGGCCGCCTATTTGCGGCTGGGGTTTGAGCCATGGCCCAGCGACGATGCGGGTGAGCAGCTATGGAAGGATACGCTCGAATCCATCGAGCGTTGGCGGGCCGGCCGCGCGGCACGACCAGGTGGCGAACGTACATAGGGTGATGCGTCCGCGCGGGTGGATGTTAGCCATGGGAGGCGATGGTGAGTTCTGATAGCGGCGCGGGTCCGAAAGTGGGTTCAGGGATGTTACCGTTCTCGGCTGAGGGGCTCTTGCAACGCAGGGAGGCCTCAGAGAGCCTTGAGGCGATGCTGGCCCCGGACCAAGGTGTGCTGGGCTTGCTTCATGGGCCAGCCGGCATGGGCAAGACCAGTCTCTTGGTGCAGGTGGCCGAGCGCCTTCTGTCGGAGGGGCAGATCGAGCGCGTGGTCTATACCAGCTTTGCCGGCGGGGGCCTGGCCGAGTTGGCTCTGGCCGATCTGGCCGAAGGGCTGCTAGGCCAAGGTCGCCAGCGCAAGTCGGGTCCCGAGAAGCGCTTGCTGGAGGCTCTGTCCCAAAAGCCGACGCTGGTCTGCTGGGATGACCTTGACGCGGTCGTTGGCGAGGGGCCCATGGGTCTCTCGGAGGTGATGCAGCAGGAGCTGTTCTCGCTGGCCCAGCGGATCGCCAGCGTGAGCGGCACGCGGATGCTGCTGGTCTGCTCTCGCCCGCCGACGCATCCGGTCGTGGCTGGGGATGCGGTCAAGCGATTCGCTCTGGGGCCGCTGACCGCTGAGGTGGCGGAGGCGCTCTGGGAGCGCTGGCAGGGGCCCGATAGCGGAACTGGGGCGCGGTTCGCAGAGCGCTTGGCCGGCAACCCGCTGGCCCTGGGGTTGGTATGCGAGCTGGTTCGCGTCCAGGGCGTGGACGCGGCCGAAAAGGACCTAGAGGCCGTGCTGCCGGGCATCAGGTATGGCGAAGGCAAGCTACGGAACCAAGGCCTCTTTGCGGCGATCGAGGCGTGGATTCGCGCCCGGCCAGGATCGCAGGGCGACGCCGTCGCTTCGATGGGGGTGTTTGCCCGCGGCTTTGTCGCCAACCTGCCCGCGCGGCTGGCAGAGATCCCCGATGACACCTGGACGGCGCTGCTGGGAGCCATGATTCGCTCCGGCGTCGCCCGAACGGCGCCCATCGTGGGCCTCAAGGTACCCTATGTCTATGTGCACGAGGCCTTCCTGGAGCACATCACGCGGCGGATGGATCTGAATCAGGCCAAGATCCTGCGCGGCCAGTACGTAGGCAACTATCTGGGTCTTCAGGCCTGGATGATCAAGAACCGCGAGCGGATACCCGAGGCGGTGGCATCTTTACGGAGGCTAGAGCTGCCCAACCTACGGCGCGTGCTCCCTATCTTGGTGACCACGGGTGAGGTGCGTTTCGCGCGCGACTATAGCCAGCGCATGGCGGATCTGTTGGAGGATGAGGGACTCTATCAAGAGGCCGGACTGGTGCGCGACGCCGTGGGGCGGGCCGTCTCTGAGCTTCTGAGCCGAGATCGGCCCCTTTCAGCCGCCGAGGTACAGATGCTGCTCGACCAGGCTGACAGCCTGACAGAGACGCGACGCTATGGCGAGGCCGGAGCGCTGCTGCGTCGCCTCTGTGACCGGTGTGGCCAGGAAAATGGGCTCAGCTATAGCGGCGACGCCGCCAAGCTCGACTACGCCAAGGCCTGTCGGAGGCTCGGGAGCGCGCTCCTAGCATTGCGGCAGACCGATCTGGCCATGGCGCCGCTGGTGCAGGCGGAGCAGCTCTTGGCTCAGGTTCAAGGCCAGGAGGGAGCGGAAGGCGAGCTGCTCGAGCTGGCGCTTGGGTTGGCTCCTATCTACCTGGCGCAGAACCAAGCCGACAAGGCCCACGCTCTGTGGAAGCGCGCCTTGCCGCTGGCAGAGGCCGCCCAACGAGCCGAGGATGTGGCACGCATCCACCAGCAGCTGGCTGCGGGAGCGCTGCGAGAGCAGGATGCAGCCTTGGCCGAGGAGCACCTGACGGCGGCGGTGGGCACCCTTCAGGAGCAGGACCAGAATCCCGAACTACAGGCTACGCTCCAAGATCAGCTCGCGGCCGTGGCTCTGCAGAGAGGCTCGCGGGATCGAGCGATCGACTCGTTGGAGGAGGCCGTCGCGCTGCAGCGTGGGGAGGACAACCGGCCCGGCGAAGCGACCGATCTGGTGCGGTTGGCGTCGTTGCTCAAGGAGGAGGGCAAGGTCCGCGAGGCGGAGGCTCACCTGGCTCGCGCGGCCACCTTGTACCAGGCGGGAGGCCAACGCTCGGCGCTGGCAGTGGTAGAGATCGAGATGGCGCAGTTGTTGCTGGATGAGGGGCGCCTGGCCGAGGCCAAGGTCCACGCCGAGGCCGCCCGAGCCTTACTGGCCGACACCAAGGTCGCAGGCCCGCTTTGGCGTGCCCAGGAGCTGCTGCGCGATCTAGCCCGAGCGGAAGGCGACGACCAGGCCGTGCGAGAGTGGCAGGTCGCGGCGATGGAATCGTTCGCGCGGTCGCCGTCTGCCCGGACGGTACTGGGGCACTGGTCGCCGGTGCTCGCTGGCCTGGTGGCCGCTAGCCGGGGCGAGGCGCTGCAGGAGGGGTTGGTCGCCGCCCTGGACGAGATGGAGCAGCAAGAGGAGTGGCGTGACACCGTTGGAGCCCTTTGGCGAGTGCTGGGAGGCGAGCGAGGCGAGGAGCTCTATCTGGACCTCAGCGTTAGCCAGGCCGTCGTCGTCAAGGCGCTACTGGCTGCGGTGGAGGCTCCGCCTCCCGAGCGGCCGGAGAGCGAGGCGGAACAGCTCTCTCAACGCCCGCAGCCGCAAGCGGCGCCTGGGCCGGCCACGGGGTTGCCCCGTGAGGTGCAGGCCACGGTTCGCCGCGTCTTTACCGCTGTCCTCCAGGCATCGCGGGGCGATGCCAATGCCCGCTTTGTGGCCGAGACGCTCTTGCAGACCCTTCAGCAAAAGGGGCAGGCGGAGCCGATGGTCCAGTACGCCCGTGCCATGGCGCGTATCTTGGCCGGCGAGCGGGATCCATCGCTGGTGCAGGGTCTCTTGCCAGAGCTGGCCGAGCCAGTACAGGCGCTGCTTAGGGCGCTGAGCCAAGAGACCCCGCGCGGCAACCAGCCTCAGTAGGGAGGCTCGAGTTGGCGCCGAGGGGGTCTCTGGTATAATCGGCGATGGTCGGAGAAACGGAAGCGGAGCAGTTTGGAGGAATCGATGCATGCTGTGACATTGACCCAAGAGCGGACGCGCGTCTGGCGCATCGCCCTGGTGCTGGTCTTTGCCCTGGCGACGGCGGTCTCGGCCAGGGTGACCGTCTATATGCCATTTACCCCGGTGCCGCTGACGTTGCAGGTGCTGGTTGTCTTGACGAGCGGGCTGGTGCTGGGGCCGCGTGGCGGGCTCTTGTCGCAGGTGGCCTATCTACAGCTGGTGTTGATGGGCGCTCCCTTGACGGCATCAGGCTTGGCCGGGCCCGCGGCGTTCGTCTCTCCTACGGCGGGTTACCTGTGGGCGTTCCCGGTGGCCGCGGTGGCGGCCGGCTGGGTCGTGGAGCGATACGGCCGCACTTTGACCATGTACCTGCTGGCCGGGATCGCCGGGCTGGCGGCTATCTATGGTGGCGGTCTGCTCTGGCTGACCGGCTACAGTGGAAGCTTGAGCAAGGCCTGGAAGCTGGGTGTGGCCCCGTTCTTGGTGGCCGATGCCCTCAAGGTGACCTTGGCCGCGTCCGTGATGGTGGCTGCCAAGCGGTAGCCTCTCGAGACCCCTAGAGGCCCTCCACCAACTGCTAGGTGGAGGGCTTTTGCTATGGCCTAGGAACCGTTGCCGGGGGGAGGCTTGGCAGGTAGCAGGGCGCTGATCATGGCCTCACGCATCTCGGGGAACTCGCGGAGGGCCGCGATCAGCAGGCCGATGCCGACGTTGCGCTGGCCGCCGTACACCATGCAAAGGTAGCTCGCGCTCACCTTGAGCTTGTAGGCCATCCCGCGTAGGCTATAGTCATGTTCATCCTGGATGTGGCGCAAGGTCGTGATGACGAGATCCTGAAGGTCCAGATCCACCAATCCCCTCCCGGCCCAAGCAGCACGCGAGGACAGTATAGAACATATGTTCTTATAGGGCAAGGGTTTCTGTTGCCTGTGGCGAACAAGGAGAAGTACTGATGCGACTCAAGGCACTGATCTGTGAGGTGTTGGCGCGCCCGACCTATCTGGCCGCGGCCCACTCGCCCCATGTGGTGGATGTAGAGCTGGTGGGCATGGCGTTGCATGTGGAGCCCGAGCGCCTCCATGCGGAGATCCAGCGACGTATCGATGCCATCGCCGAGAGCGCCTATGATGCGCTGCTATTGGGGTATGGCCTGTGCAGCAACGCCACAGCCGGGCTCACGAGCCAACACACCACCATGGTGGTGCCGCGGGCCCACGACTGCATCACGCTCTATCTGGGGTCGCGCGAGCGCTACGCCGCCGAGTTTCGTCGCGAGCCTGGTACGTACTGGTACGCCGCTGACTATTACGAGCGGGCGCTGCGGCTGGATCGCTGGGTGGCGTTGGGCGCCGAGGACGCGACCAGCCTGCACGCGACCTATGAAGAGTACGTCGCCAAGTACGGTCAGGACAATGCCGATTACCTCATGGAGGTGATGGGGGCCTGGCAGCAGCACTATAAGCGGGCAGTCTATGTGGATGCCTCCGAGGGGGCATTTCCCGACTATGCCCCCGCGGTTGCCGGCGAGGCCGATCGGCGGGGCTGGATGTTCGAGCGGCTGGCCGGCAGTCTGGTGCTCATCCGCGACCTGGTCGACGGCCGCTGGGATGAGGAGCGCTTTCTGACGGTGCCGGCCGGCGAGACTCTCGCTCCTACCAACGACGAGCGGATCGTGGCCGCCTGCAAGGCCTGTGAACCGTGATGAGGGCGCGACGCGGGGCTGACGCCAAACGGCGCTGCGCCGATCGGCGCGAGCGCCGGGTTCGCCGCGTCGGCCGATGGAGGGATAGGCTGCGGCGCAGCTCCCGGGTGGTGGCCGACTATGCCGTCATCGTCTTGGGGAGCATCCTGATCGCCATCGGCGCCAACCTCTTTATGATCCCCAACCGGGTCGTCTCCGGCGGCGTCACTGGCATCGGCACCATCCTGCACTATGTCATGGGCCTGCCCGTTGGCATGGTCACACTGGCCATCAACATTCCGCTCTTTGTGATCGCGCTCAAGTGGGGAGGCGGCCTCTCGGCGGGGGTTCGCACCGTGGTGGCGGTCACCGTGATGACCCTGGCGATCGATCTGCTCCCGCCCTATCTGCCCGAGCACGTGACCAGCGACCCCCTGCTCTACACGTTGTATGGCGGTATCATCGATGGGTTGGGTTTGGGTCTGGTCTTTCGGGCCGGCGGCACCACTGGCGGCACCGACATCCTGGCGCAGCTTCTGGACCGAGCCTTTGCCTGGAAGATCGGACACACCCTGCTGGCCGCCAATATTGTCATCCTGGGCTCGTCGGCGCTCATCTTTGGCTTGGAACCTGCCCTTTACGCCCTGCTGCTAGCGATCGTGTCCAGTCGGATCATCGACCTGGTGCAGGAGGGGATCAAGCCGTCACGGGCCGCTTGGATCATCACACGGCGCAGTGAGGCCGTGAGGATGGCGATCCTGCAGGATATGGAGCGAGGCGTGACAGTGTTCCAGGGTGAGGGCGGCTATACGGGTGAGCCCAAACGCGTGCTGCTCTGTGCCGTATCCCAGTCGGAGGTGAGCAGGCTGGAGCGCGTGGTGTCACGGATCGATCCTGAGGCGTTCATGATCGTCCAGTCGGCTAGCGAGGTCATCGGCGAGGGCTTTCGCGGTTTTTCGGCGCCCTAGCGCGGCCAGCGATCGGGGGTTTGTCCCAAGGCCAGGTTGGCCCTAGAATAGCGCAGTAGATTCAAGAGTGGTGCGCAGCCGCCCGCGGCTGCGGCGAAAGCGATAGGAGCAAGAGCGATGCCCAGAACATTGACCGAACGCGAGCGCGAGCAAGCGGTGAACACGATCAAGATGCTGGCGGTAGACGGCGTAGAGGCGGCCAAGAGTGGCCATCCCGGCCTGCCCATGGGCGCGGCTGACTATGCCTTTACCCTCTGGTACCAGTATCTGCGCTTTGACCCGGCCGACCCCACCTGGCCCAACCGCGACCGCTTTATCCTCTCGGCCGGGCATGGATCGATGTTGCTCTACTCGCTCCTGCATCTGGCCGGCTATGACCTGTCGCTGGATGATCTCGGCCAGTTCCGGCAGTGGGATAGCAAGACCCCGGGTCATCCCGAGTACGGTCTGACGCCCGGCGTCGAAACAACCACCGGTCCGCTAGGGCAGGGCTTTGCCAACGGCGTGGGCATGGCCATCGCCGCCAAGATGGCGGCCGCACGCTATAACACCAGCGACGAGGCTATCGTTGATCACTTTATCTATGGCATCGTCAGCGATGGCGACTTGATGGAGGGTGTCGCATCAGAGGCGGCGTCGTTGGCTGGCCACCTCAAGTTGGGCAACATCATCTACTTTTACGATGACAACCGCATCTCTATCGAGGGCTCCACGAGCCTGGCTTTTACCGAGGACCGCGGCAAGCGATTCGAGGCCTATGGCTGGCAGGTGCTTTATGTCGACGGACACGACGGCGAGGCGGCCGCTCGAGCCATCGAGGAGGCACAGGCCGACAAGGAGAGGCCCACCCTGATCGTGGCTCGCACGTATATCGGCAAGGGCAGCCCCAACATGGTGGACTCGGCCGAGGTCCATGGCGCGCCCTTGGGTCCTGACGAGACCAAGCTGACCAAGGAGAACCTGGGTTGGCCTCTGGAGCCGGCGTTCTACGTGCCCGATGAGGTGCGCGCGCTCTGGCACGAACGGGTACAGGAGCTGCAAGATGAGCACCAGGCCTGGCAGGCCAAGCTTGAGCGCTGGGAGTCCAAGAACCCGGATCTAGCGGCGCAGCGCAAGGCGGCCCTCGCCAAAGAGCTCCCGGATGGGATCGAACAGGAGCTTCTGAGCGCTATCACCAAGCCCAACGCTACGCGCCGGATGAGCGGGCAGGTCCTTCAGAAGATCGCCGAGCTGGTTCCGTATGTGGTGGGCGGGTCGGCCGATCTGGCGCCTTCGACCTCTACCTGGCTGGACAGCTCGCCGGCCTTTGCGCCAGAGACGCCCGAGGGGCGCAACCTACATTTCGGTGTGCGCGAACACGCCATGGGCTCGATCCTCAATGGAATGACGTTGTATGGCGGGTGGATCCCGTTCGGGGCCACCTTCCTGGTGTTCGCCGACTATTGCCGGCCGCCGATTCGCCTGGCTAGCCTCATGGGCGCCCAGTCGATCTTTGTGTTCACCCACGATAGCATCTTTGTGGGTGAGGATGGCCCTACGCACCAGCCCGTGGAGCACGTAGCCTCGCTGCGGATGATTCCGGGCATGGTCGATCTACGTCCGGCCGACGGCGCCGAGGTGGCGCAGGCTTGGCTCTATGCGTTGCGCCACAGCGATGGCCCCTCGACCATGTTCCTGACGCGGCAAGGAGTGCCGGCGTTGGCGCGCCAGGCTCCTCTGACGGCCGAGGTCTTTGCTCGGGGCGCCTACATCCTCGAGGACTGCGACGGCGATCCCGATCTGGTGCTGGTGGGAACCGGCTCCGAGGTGCAACTGGCGCTGGCGGCTGGTCGTGCCTTGGCTGCGGAGGGCGTGGCCGCGCGGGTGGTCTCCATGCCCTCGCGCAATCTGTTTATGGCGCAGGATGCTACCTTCCGCGAAAGGATCCTGCCGACGATTGCGCGCAAGGTGGTGGTCGAGGCCGGCACTCGCTTTGGCTGGGGTGAGGTGGTGGGCTGCGATGCGCTGTTCATCACCCAGGACGAGTTCGGACACTCGGCCCCCAGCAACGTGTTGGCTGCCGAGCTGGGCTTTAACGCGGACGATGTGACCAAGCGCGTGCGAGAGTGGTTGGGCATCAGCTAGCAACTGCGCTTGTGAAGAGAACGGCGCGCCCCTAAGGGGCGCGCCGTTTGCCTTGCTGCTACGATGCTCTCAGGTAGCGCGTTTGCCCGGCCGCACCAGCAGGTGCCAGAAAGACATGGACGCCACGATCCGGAACGCGGCGATGAGATAGAAGGCGAGCACAATGGTGGTTGAGTCTGCCAGAGCGGTGCCGATCATGGGTGCCGCAAAGGCGGCCACGTTGGCCAGCATGGTGTCGGCGGCCACAAAAGGCGGGCGATTGTCTTCGGGTGAGACGCGGAACAAGAGATCGGTGAGATAGATGGTGGTCCCAGCGCCAAAGACGCCGCCGAGAACGGCCGGAATCAGCAGCATGGCCGGTGTGCGTGACAGGCCGGTGGTGAGCGGATAGAGCGCGGTCCCCAGGCAGCTTAGCCAGAGCTTTTCGCGAAAGCCTGGCCTACGTAGCAGCTTGCCCAACGCAAAGTAGCCGATAACGCTCAGTGCGCTCTGAACCGTCAGCAGGATGGCCACCCATGCGTCCGACGAGCCCAGCGTGCGCACCCGATAGATGGTATAGAGGGCCTGCGGCATGGCTTGGCCGAGGCGAAAGACGAAAGAGGCGATGGCATAGCTTCGAAAAGCTGGCGTACCCTTGATCAGTGACAAGAGTTGGCCGATGCTGACTCGCCGCGGTGCCTTGGCGCTCGCGGCGGGCGCGGATCGCTCCGGAACCCGCAGTCGCGACAGGAGATAGATGCTGATCAGCCCCGCTGCCAGACCCGCCACAAAGAGCACCTGATAGTTCAGCGGATAGGGGGCATTGTCCAGCCATTGGCCTGCCAGAAAGCCAAAGATCGTGGCAGCGATGCCGTTGATGGCCATGCGCAAGCTGAGGATGCGGGGGCGCTCGTCGGCAGGCGTGATCTGCCCGAGCAGCGTGGTGAACGAGACGTTGGCGACCGAGCCGGGCACGGCCATCAAAGCATGCGCGCCCACCAGAACGTGGCTAGCGGTGATCGGCTCGAGCAAGGGGAGCAGGGCAAATAGGCCCACCGTGCCCCGGAAGATGAACCTACCCCAGTTGGCCGTCGCCACCAGCGATCGTTGACGTTGCACGAACGATGCTACGGGAATGGCCGTCAGGGTGATCGCCAGCGCGGGCAGCGACGAATAGAGACCTACCAGCCAGTTGGGCGCGCCCAAGCGCACCAAAAAGACTCCCGCAAACGCCAGAACGCCGCTGGCCAGTATGGCCTGGAAAAAGGTCTCGGCGTAGAGGATGCGTTCGTTGAGGGGCAGACTGCTGATCCGCACCTTGGTGCGCCGTACCGTGCGCCGCACGGCCTGTCGGAGGGTGCGCCGACGTGGCGAGGTGAGGGGCGGCGCGACAGGGGTGCTCTCTGCGCCGCTGGACGCCGCGGGGGTGTTCTGGATCATGGTGGCTAGGCGCCCGTGGCGGCGAGCGCCCCACTCGCCCGAAGGAGCCGCTCAGCGTTCCCGCCCACGATGGCGCGGCGTTGCTCTTCGGGTAGGTCCGCACAGATGACCTTGGCGATGGTAAAGGCAGGATCGATAAAGGGCATATCCGTGCCCAAGAGAACCCGCTCATAGCCGACGGCGTGAACCATCTCCTCCAACTGGCGTCTCGTGAGCTGCGAGTAACAGAGCTCGAGGTAGACGTTGGGGCAAGCCGCCGCTACGTCGATCGCCTCCACGTTGCCTTCGCGGGGGCCGCCGCTATGGCCCAGCAGAAAGGCGACGTCGGGATAGCGTGCTGCGATCTCACGAAAGAGACTCGGGCGACAGGTAGGATCGCCCGCCCAGGTGTGCGAGAGGACCATCGTCCCGCGCTCCTGGGCAAAGGCCCAGATCGGTTCATAGCGGGGGTCGGTCACGGGCAGCTTCCACGTGCTGGGGATGATCTTGATGCCTCGGAATCCTAGCTCCTCAAAGGCGCGCGTCAGCTCGTGCGAGATGCGCTCGGGCTCCCAAGGATTGGCCACCGCATACCCTACAAAGCGGTCGGGGTGCCGACGGACCGCGCTGGCCGTCAGCTCATTCCCCCGCGCATATTCAGCGTTAATGGCGGTGAGGGCGCTGATGCCTGCCACCGCGATGCCGAGACGGTCCATCGTGAACACCATCCCGTCCGCGTCGCCGTGGGGGATCTCAAAGCCGACATAGGGGCCCAGGTGTGCGTGGATGTCAATGATCGACCACCCGAAACCGCGCAGCGAGCGACCTGATGCGAGCCACGCTCTGGCCTCGTTCATCGGCGTACCTCCCCCAACAGGCGCTCTAGGTTGCCTCGCGCGATCAGCGCCCGATCGCCCTCGGAGATAGCCGCATACCCCAAGGCTGCCACGGGCCCGATGCCGTCGGATAGGGGTGTGTTGGTGCCGAACAAGAGCCGCTCGGCGCCGTGCCGCTCGACCAGTGCCTCAATACCGCGATGGGCCGCCATGGTGGATAGCTCCACGTGGAGATTCGGGCAGGTGGCCAACAGTCGCGATAGGACGCCCAGCAGACGATATCCCGTGGTGAGGGCCACCACGCGCAGCCCCTGGTAGGCCTGACAGAGCGTGTACAGCTCCTTGGGGGTGGTCTCATCGACGTCAATCAGCGTCACGACCCGACGCTTCTCCAGCGGAGCCAGGACTTGCTCGACCATCCAGGGCGCCAGCGGATAGCCGTGCCGCCTGGGGTACAGGCAGACGGCGCGGAGCTGATCGCCAGGCACCACGTCCAGCCCATCGGTGTCTTGAGCAGGATTCACCACCCAGCAAGGGATCCAGCGAGGGTCTGGCTGCAGCTCGGTGGCCAGCGCGCTGTTGGCCTCCTCCGCCGAGGCATGCTGCCCCAGCGCGTGGCGCACGACTCCCGCGCCAATCCCCAGCTCTTCCAGCGTCGCCGAGAGATCGGCCAGCTCGGCGATGCCGCGATCGTGGTGGGGAAAGCGGCCCAACGTGCAGTTGGCATCCAGATAGCTGACAGGGGCTTGGCTCATGCGATGGCTCTCAATCAATGGTGGGGAGGTGTCGCCATAGCCGACCCCTCCCCTCTTTGACCTCATTCGCTCGGCAAGCAGACACCGAACTCGACAAAGCAATAGTCGTCATCCCAAGCGGCGCAGCCAAAGACGCTGGGCTCTTTGTAAAAGCTGGGCGGCGCCACCGCATAGGACTCACCATCCTGAAGGTGATGGGGTCCCAGCAGGTTGCGTAGGCCGCCCGTCAGCTCGATCTCAAGAACGTTCTCGCCAGGCACCAGCGCATCGCCCAGATCAGCCCGATAGGGCCGCCAGAACCACCGCGCGATCGGCCGCCCGTTGACCTTGAGGCGGACGATATGGCCCCGAATGTCCTCCAGGGCAAAGGCGCGATGGTGGATTTCGTCGGCCCCGAGGGTAACCCGCTTGGTCAAGCGCACCGTTCCGTTGAAAAAGGGGAGGCCCTGCGGCGTCAGGTCGCGCGGGTCCGCTTCGGTGGGCGGCGTTCCGATGACAAAGGGGCCACGGTAACGCATGGCCTTCCGCGGTAGAGCCTCGAACGTGCCAGGGGTCTGTACGCCAAAGGATCCTACCAGGTAAATGGCCTCGATCTCACTGTCATAGGTGAGCTTGTTCTTTTCGGCCTCAAAGGCGCGCGCCTTGGCGAGGTTCTCGTAGACCTCGGGTCGTTGCTGGAAGGTGGTCTCCAGGATGATCTCGTTTTGTCCAGACTGGAGGCGCCCCGCGATATCGATCTTGCGGAACGACGTATCACGATAGTGGCCGCAGTCGCGCTGCTCGACGGGTTCACTGTTGATCTGGATCCGCGAGAGGCTGGGCTGCTCCATCACCAGGTAGAGTGGTCCCTCGGGCGTCCAGTCCTCTGCCACCTCGACCTCGAAACGCAGCTTGAGCTGCACGGGTTTCTTGCGGTTCAGGCATCGCTCCTGGACGACGCTGATATGCTCGTGCTCGGCCTCGAGCTCGCCATCGATCCAGATATCGCAATAGTCCAGGGTGAGGACGTTGTCGTCTAGCAGCTCTATCTGCCAGGGCCCAGCCAGGTGGCGGGCAGGCAGGAGCTCGCTGACGGTGGCTGGCGGGCTGCCAATGTCCGCAACGCTGGCGGCATCGTCGGTCACCGCCAGAGCCAGAGAGCCTCGCCGCGGGAAGGTGTGCTCGATGATGACACGCCCGTCCTCGGCGCGAAACGCCAGCGGTTGGAGCGTGCCATCCTCCAGCACCACCCGCACGGCACCGCCCCCTGGCAATGAGAGCTTGGCGACATAGTCGTGGTCGACATCGCTATTCACGAAATAGTAGAACGCACAGGGCCCCAATGGACCCAGGGCCTGAAGCTTGCGTTGGGTAACCGCTATAGCCTCGATCTCGTCGCCCTGCTCATCCGTCACCGAGATAGTCTTCAGGGTGGCGGGCAGCGCCTGAGGTAGCTCCTTGGGCGCAACAACGCCCGTGCCCATGCGGGTGAGGGCGGTCAGATCCTCGCACGGCTCACCCTCGACCAGGGTAGGCTGTTCCCCGACCCAAACCAGGCGGCCGCCGTTCCGGACATAGGTCTGCAGAAGCGATAGCGTGGATCGGCTCAGCACGCGGCACGGCGGCACCACCACGGCGCAATAGCTCTGGGTGCCTACCGCGAGGGTGTTGCCGCCTACCGAGGCGTGGCGTCGCAGGATGCGCTCGTCTCCCAAATGGAACGGAACGTGGGCGGCCTCCATGGTCTCGATCACCCGCATAAACCCGTCGTTGAGGGCCCCAATGTCGGCATTGTCGGCATCGTTGTAGCAGAGCCATCCCGACGACTGGGGGTGGAGCACCAAGACGTCAAAGGCGACCTCGCCCTCCGCCAAGAGCAGCCCGAGACGCGAGACATAATCGTTAAAGAAGCGATACTGGTCCCACCATGGCTCTTGGTAGAACATGGACGGCGGATAGTCGCGCTTGCGGATGCCGCGTAACGAGTAGCCTTCCAGGTGCTGGCAGAGCTGGGTGATGCCCCGAACGCACTGCCACTCATAGATCCACTTGAGTTCCTCAAAGCTCACGTTCCAGCCGCAGAGGGCAAACGTCTCGCTGAGGATCTGACGCGTGCCGAGCTGATGGGCCACCGAGCTGACCTGCAGAGGCGTGGTGGGCGGGTTGATGTGCCGCCCGAGCCAATCCATCCCAGGAATATGAAAGAACTCAAAGTGGGGCATCACGGCGCTGTTGGAGGTGATCTGGCTGAGCAGGGTTTCCTCCAGGACCATGTGCCCCGTCAACTGGCAGTTGTGCTCCTCGCACCAGTCGTAGAGCCGCTCCGTAAAGTTGGTGACAAAGAGCTCCTGCACCAGGTGCCAGAAGCGGTAGCGGGTGCGCTGATACGAGCCCGTCTCTACAAAGAGCTCGGGGAGCAGCTGCAGGAGGTCTTCACCGTGAATCTGCTGATAGGCGGCAGGCAGCGTGAGCGACCAGGGAATGCCGTTGCGCGAGATTTGGGGCTCGTCGGTAAAGAACCCAGGCATGGCTCGTCCGAGATCGTCGGCAAAGCGCTCGGCGTAGGCCTCGTGGATGGTCTCGAGAAAGAGCCTGGTCACCTCAGCATCCAGAGTGTCCACGTAAAAGGGGTTCACGTCATAGTAGAAATGCCACCAACGTCCATCTTCTGTGGGCAGATGGGCGATGGTTCGGCCGTCCTCGCGACGGGCCTGCTCGTCCACGATCTCATAGCGCAGGTACTTTTGCTGATACTGCTCGCCCAGGCCGTTGACCTTGCCATCGCCGAACCCGCTGGGCCAGCCGTTCTCGTCATACGCCCAGGCGCCCATCTCGCGCTGGCGGGCCTCGTCGATCCCCGCGGCAATGTTGGCCATCCAATCCTCACCCATATAGGGTGTTTGCAGGCCGCCACGGGCGTGCATAAAGTACCCCCCGATCCCCGCCTCGTCCATGAGCGCGATCTGGCGACGGGTCTCGGGCACGGAGAGCTTTTCGTTCCACGACCAAAAAGGGATCGGCCGATAGCGTTTGGGAGGATCGAGAAAAGCCTTCTGACTGATCTGAGCCATGGGGTGCGTTCCTTTCCAAGATAGGCCGAGGCGCGCGTAGCGACATTATAGAGAGCTCAGCGCCGCCCTCCAACCTAGCGCGCAGGTTAGCCGAGACCGTTGACATCGTTCTGTGGCCTCGTTACAATCCTCCCGCTTGGGAGCATGCTAGTGTTTCGTGGGGGGGCGCTCGATGGTTGCCTTTAGCAGCGATCTGGATTCTGCCAGCCGTTTCGTCACCATGGCTCGACAGGTGTGGGAGAAGCAGCGCGCGCAACGTGCGGCTAGGGATCTAAGCCGCGATATGGGGGCAGAGGCGCACCGTGGCGGGCATCTTGCGCCCGAGGTGGCGCGCTACTGGGATGATGCCCAAGCCGTCTTTGATAGCGGTCGCGTGGTCCGCGGCACCGTGACGGGCTGGAATCGCGGCGGCCTTCTGGTGCGGTGGGAGCACCTGCAGGGGTTCGTACCCGCATCCCAAATGAGCGATGTCTCCATCTTGGGCGAAGACGACGACCGCGAGGGCAAGCTGGCTTGCTGGATGGGACGCGATCTCGACCTAAAGATCATCGAGCTGGATCGCGGCCGTAACCGCCTGGTCTTTTCCGAGCGAGCGACCCGCTGGGGACCGCGTGACGGCGACCGCGTCTTGGCAGAGGTCCAGGAGGGGGAGGTCTGCCAAGGTACGGTCAGCAACCTGTGTGACTTTGGTGCCTTTGTGGATCTGGGTGGCATTGATGGGCTGGTACACCTCTCGGAGCTCTCGTGGCGACGTGTGAATCACCCCTCGGACGTGCTGTCCATCGGCCAAGAGGTCGACGTGCTCGTCATCGGGGTCGATCGTGAGCGGCGGCGCATTGCCCTAAGCGTCAAGCAACTCAAGGCCAACCCCTGGGAAAAGGTCGATGAGCGGTACCAGATCGATCAGGTGATCCAGGCGCAGGTGACCAACGTGGTTGATTTCGGCGTCTTTGCCCAGATCGAGGAGGGGCTCGAAGGTCTGGTGCACGTATCCGAGATGCCCGAGCTTGGCGAGGCTCGTCCTGGCGAGGTGGTCAGCGTGGGCGAGCGGATTCAGGTACGGATCATTCGTATCGACAGCGAGAATCAACGACTTGGGCTGAGCATGCGGGACTTTTCCGAGCCCCCCGAAGGGGATGCAGTCGATCCAGACTTGGATGGCGACCCCACGTTTTTGTACTGATAGGCTAGCGTACTGCAAAGGACGTGGACGTGCCGTCGAGCAAGCCGCGCCGCAAGACAACCTCCACCAAGCCCCGTCGCCGAGGCGCCGAATCTCCCTGGGCCAAGATCAAGCGGCTGTTGATGCAGCGCGAGCTCTGGGGGCTGTTCGTGTGTGCCCTCAGCGTAGCGGCGCTGATGGCGCTGCTGCTCCCTGAACAGGGCAAGCTGGGCGAGGCCTGGTCGCGGGCGCTGCGCCAGATCATGGGTGTGGGCGCGTACGTGGTGGTGCTGCTCTGCGTGGCGGGGGGCGTGGTGGTCCTGTTCTGGGAGCGGATCGTCTCTGCGCGCACGCAGGTAGGCTGGCACACCGTGGTGGGTGCCGAGCTGCTGATCTTTGGCGGGCTGGGATTCCTGCACTTGGTGGCGGCGGCGGATCTCGCTCGGGCCAGCGAGCTTGCCAGCGCTGGCCGCTGGGGCGGCCATGTGGGGTGGGCCTGGTATCGGCTTCTGGTCCCAGCCTTTGGTCGGACGCTATCGGCGCTGCTTACGCTGGCGGTGGCTGGGTGGGGTCTGGCGCTGCTGGTCGAACTGAGTTGGGGCGATGCAGTCTGGGGCGTGCGTTGGGCGTGGGCTTGGTGTGGGCTGACGATTCGTCGCACGCTGGAGCGGATGGCGACCAAGCGCGCGGTGCCGATCGCCGAGCCTGCCGCAGAGCCCGAGGGGATCCGCATCAACCTGCCTGCCTATGCCACGCTCAAGGACGAGGACGAGCTAACCGAGGGCTCGCACGCTCAGGCCCGTAGCGAACCTACGCCGCGACCGCGTCCCCCGAAATCCGCCCAAGGGCTGCCTAGCCTCGACCTTCTCGAGCGAGACAGCGAGGCCACGGGAGATGACGCCGATACGCGCCATCGCGCCCAGGTCATCGAGGAGACACTGGCCTCTTTTGGGGTGCCTGCCAAGGTGGTAGAGTGGAATCGCGGTCCAGTGGTCACCCAGTTTGGCGTCGAGCCTGGGTTCATCGAGTACCCCGATCGCGAGGGGGAGGCGCGTCGCCAAAAGGTGCGCGTCAGCAAGATCAGCGCGCTCTCCAATGACTTGGCTTTGGCGCTGGCTGCTGCGCCCATCCGTATCGAGGCGCCAGTGCCTGGGCGCTCGGTGGTGGGCATCGAGGTGCCCAACGGCCAGAAGACGCTGGTCGGTTTGCGGGACGTGATGGAATCCAAGGCTTTTCGGCGGCAACGTGGCAAGCTGCGGATCGCGCTGGGCCGCGATGTCTCTGGCGAGGCGGTGGTCGCCAACCTGGAGGACATGCCGCACCTGCTGGTGGCTGGGGCCACAGGTTCGGGCAAGAGCGTCTGCTTGAACTCGATCATCGCTTCACTCTTGCTCACGTGCCAACCCGACGAGCTGCGGATGTTGCTGGTTGATCCCAAGCGGGTCGAGCTCACCAACTATAACGGCATTCCGCACCTGGTGGCTCCTGTGGTGGTGGACGTGCAAAAGGTGGTGGCCGCCCTGCGCTGGGTGGTCCGCGAGATGGACGGGCGCTATGCCAAGTTCGCCGAGGCGGGCGTGCGCAACCTCGCCGCCTTTAACAAAAAGGCCAACTCGCGCGGCGAGGAACCGCTACCCATGGTGGTGGTTGTGGTTGACGAGTTGGCGGACTTGATGCTTTCGGCAGGGGATTCGGTGGAGGCGTTGCTCTGCCGCATCGCGCAGATGGCCCGCGCCACGGGCATCCACCTCGTGGTGGCCACGCAGCGTCCCTCGGTGGATGTGATTACGGGGCTGATCAAGGCGAACTTTCCTGCGCGCATCGCCTTTGCCGTGAGCTCTCAGGTGGATTCGCGCGTGATCCTGGACGCGCCTGGCGCCGAAAAGCTCTTGGGCCAGGGCGACATGCTCTACATGGCGCCAGATACCTCCAAACTACTGCGGGTTCAGGGATGCTTTGTCTCGGATCGCGAGCTAGAGGCGCTGGTCCGCTTCTGGAAGGTACAGTCCGCAACCGAGGCGGTTGCCGCGCCCGAGCCGCCCCCTTGGGAGGGGCTTGAGGAGAGCGTCGACGACGATGATGACGCGCTGCTTCAAGAGGCCGTGGATCTGGTGCGGCAGCATGGGCAGGCCTCGGCGTCGTTTCTGCAGCGCCAGCTACGCGTGGGCTACCCTCGCGCGGCCCGCCTAATCGACGAGCTGGAGGAACTGGGGGTCGTGGGGCCGCCGCAGGCTGGCGGGCGCTCTCGCGATGTCCTCGTCACCGAGGAGGACGCTGAACAAGAGCTGCCTGACGCGACAGAGGCCGAGGGCGATCCTGATCTTGCCGACGAGGTCGGGGATGACGCGTGATCTATATCGGCACCAGTGGGTTCTCGTACGATGATTGGGTCGGGCCAGTCTATCCCGCGGCGCTAGCCAAGAGCGACTGGCTGGCCTACTATGCGCGTGAGTTCAACGCGGTCGAGCTTAATGCCTCCTACTACCGCATGCCCGATGCCCGTACCCTGGAGGCCATGGCCGCCAAGACCTCGCCTGGGTTTCGGTTCACCCTGAAGGCCCATCAGAGCATGACGCACTCACGCGATGCCGATGCGGCAGCCTATGCGGCGTTCGTGCAAGCGCTGGCCCCCTGGAGGGAGCGAAAGCAGCTAGGGGCCGTCTTGGCCCAGTTTCCGCCCTCGTTTGCACAGAGCGAGGCGAACATGGGCTATCTGGAGACCCTCAGGGAGCGGTTCGGCGATCTCCCCCTGGTGGTAGAGGTACGGCATCGGAGCTGGATCGAGCCCGCGTTCTTTGAACGGTTACGGCAGGTTGGACTGGGTTACTGTTGTGTCGATCAGCCGCGATTCCGAAACCTGGTGCCTCCGCTAGCAGAGGCGACGGCCTCGCCCGGATATGTGAGGTTCCACGGTCGAAACGCGCAAAAGTGGTGGCGCCACGAACAGGCATGGGAGCGGTACGATTATCGATATAGCCGACAAGAGCTCCAGCCGTGGGCCCAGCGGGCTGGTGAGCTGGAGCAAGAGGTTGGTACTGCCTATCTGTTTGCTAACAACCACTGGCAGGGGCAGGCCGTCGATACGGCGCGGCAGCTGCGGATGCTGCTAGAGGGCGACCGAATGCCGTCCTAGGTTCGACTGGCGGCTGGTGGTATACTAGGGCACAGTTGGCTGGAAGCCGCGTGCGGAGTGTCTTGTGCAGGATCCACGCGACCGCGCATCCTATCAAGCGTGGGCTGGTCGTGCTCGGCAGGCGGGCCTGGGGCCGGCCCTGGTCATCCTGCTGGAGATGATCAAGCCCGCGGGCGTGCTGTGCGGGCAGCTACTGGAGGCGGCGGCGTCGCTGGGCGGCCCCAGGCTGAGCGCGCTGGGACGGCTATGTCAAGAGCCAGAGGAGATCTCGGCTTTGCAGGCTTTGATCATGGACGAGGCGAGACCGATGGAGGAGGGGCTGGGCGATGCTTGAGTCGATCCTGGCCAGCCTGGAAATCGGCGTTGCCTCACTGATCGTGCTGGCGGTCGCTTTCGTCCTGCTCGCCATCGCCTTGCTGTCGCGAGTCGCAAGGCGGGCTACCTTGCGGCGCATCGGTGCCTACGAGGTCGTCGCCCAGGCGCCGACCCGGGCCGCCGAGAGCGATTTGCCGATCCATCTCGGGCTTGGCTCGGGTTCTGTAGGGGGAGAGGACGCCCTCCAGACCGCCGCCGCGATCCAGGCCGCTCGCTACCTGACGAGCGGCGGAGCGGCAGGGGCGTCTCGGACCGTGTTGACGGCCGGCGACGCCACGGCGATGGCCGCGGCCATGGGTGCCATCGATGCCAATGCCTACGCTAACGCCGAGACGCGCTTTGCGGGGCCGAACCCGATGGCCTTTGCGGCAGGAGCCAAGGCGATGGCTCCCGACGAGCCTATGGCCACGCACGTGCTGTTGGGCAAGTTTGGCGATGAAGGGCTTTGGCTGGCAGGAGCTCTGAGTCGAGGATCGCGCACGCCCGTGGGAGGTACGGTGGAGCCCTCGGTCTCCGCGTTGATGTACGCCGCCATGGATGACGCGGTGATTGGCGAGGAGGTCTATGCCGCTGGTGCCTATCTGGGCGACCAGAACCAGGTTGCCAGCCTGGTAGCTGCCGATCTCTTGCGTTGGTTGGGTGTGGCGGCGATGGTTCTGGGCACGTTGGCCCTCTCTCTTGGTTGGTGGAGGTAGCAAAGCGATGCGGCGCACGGTGCCCGCGGTTGTGGCAGTGCTGGTTGGGTTGGCCCTCCTGGGCGACCTGATCGTCGACGCGCCTGGCATCAACGCACTGGGGCAGGCCCTGCTCGAGGGGCTCGTCGTACTGGGGGCGTTTGCGCTCATTCTCGCGGCGCTCAAGCTGCTTGGCTCCCACGCTAGCCGTCTGGCCCAGCGAGAAGGTGACCGGCTCGGTAGCGTGGTGCTGCTCGTGGCCCTGCTGGTGGCACTGGGGCTGGGCATCGCGAGGCCGGGCGGCGAGGAGCTACAGTGGCTGTTCGACTATGTCTATCAGCCCCTACAGGCCACGACGGCAGCGCTTCTGGCCTTCTTTGGCATCCAAGGCGCCTACCGTGCCTTTCGGTTGCGCACCGGCGAGGCGGCGGTTCTGCTGGTGAGCGCCCTGTTCGCGCTGCTGGCGCAGCTTCCCATCGCTGGCGCCATCTCGCCCATCTTGCCGCGCTTGCGCCAATGGATGGTGGCGGTGCCGGCGGCTGCCGGCATGCGGGGCATCCTACTGGGCGTGTCGCTGGGCGCTGTGGTTGCCTCCCTGCGCATCCTGGTTGGCATCGAAAGACCTTATACCTAGGCGGAACCGGATGATCGTCTGTCCCGGCTGCCAACACCGTAACCCAGAAGACGCCAGCGAGTGCCGCCAGTGTGGCGCCTCGTTGGCTGGGTTTGCGTATCGGGCCTGCCCGCGCTGTGATGCGCTGAATCCTCCCGATAACGCCTTCTGCAATCGTTGCCTGGCGCCGATTCGGACGACCGACGACGCCCTTGCCGAGCCCGACGCCTCCGAGTGTGTCTCGTCGTTCCAGCCCGGTGCCGATAGCATTCCACCGCAACATCCGGCGCCGCCTCCCATCCGGCCCGTCCGCGATGATAGCCGCAGCGCCTTTCGCACGGTGGGGCGGCGTGAACCGGATGAGCGGCAGCTCGATGCGAGAGAGGATGCAACCGAGCGGCCCGCCAGTCGCTCAGAAGAGGTTGCCGCCCGACGCTTGCCGCACCGTTTGGTCCGCCGCGACGAGACGCCCCCGAGGGAGCCGGCGACGGATCAACCGGTGAAGGCCGCGTTCCACGGGGCGCCACAGCGGTGGGACGAGTTGGACCTCTTGCCTATCGAGGCGGCGATCGCCAGGGCGCACCGCCCGACCTATGTGCCTCCTAGAGGGCCGACGGCCGATGAGGAGGAGCAGGCCGCCGCGCTGGAGCAGCTGCTCCTGGGGCCGCCGCCGCTGGGCGAGCGCCGTCGGGTGCACGAAGCGGTCCGTGAACCATTGCCGATGCGCGCCGTCCGTCTGTTGCTCTCGCTGCTCGTCCTGGCTGCGGCTGTGCTGGCCGCCATCGGCCCAGGCGGGCTGACCGGCGCCATGGTGCCCAGGGAAGCGGCGCTTGACCTGGCCGACTCGTTGAACGGCTTGGGACCCGATGACACTGTTCTCCTGGCCTTTGCCTACTCGCCCTCCTATAGCGGCGAGATGGATCCGCTGGCCGATGCCGTCATCGAAACGCTGGCGAGACGCCAGGTCGCCGTCGTGGCCGTGGCGACCGATCCCGCGGGCGTCGCCCTGGCGCGGCAGCGTCTGGGGCGTGTCGAGGAGATCCAGGCTGACTATGCCTACGGTACCCACTATGTGGTGGCCGGCTATCTGAGCGGCTACCGCGCCGGCGCTCAGGCGCTGTGTGAAGGGTGGGGCGGGCTGGAGGCTGATGCGGTGCAACGACGGCCCTGGGCCGACCTGGGCGCCACCGCCGATCTAGCGGGAGCCGCCGATGTGACACGGGTGATCCTTCTGGCTGACGACGGCGCCACTGCTCGGATGTGGGTGGAGCAGCTCGGCGCGTGTCTACAGGCCCCGGTGGATGCGCTGGTCACGGGCCAGCTCGAGGCTCCGCTGACGCCTTACCTGCTCTCTGGGCAGCTCGCTCATCTGGTGGCGGGCGGGGTGGCCGCTGGCGAGCTAGAGATCGCGCTGGGTACCAGGGTGCAGGCGGCAGCCTGGGCTGATGGGTACGCGGCCCTGCTGGTGATTCTGGTGCTGGCGGCCGTGTTCGCCAACGTGTTCTATATCAGTGCTGGCCCCGAGGGGGCAGAGTGAACGCCGTGCTGGACAGGATAGCGATGGGTACAAGCTTGGCCGCTGGAGGCTGGGAGCAGATCGGCGCCTGGGTAGCCGCCGTGATCACGCTGGCGGTGCTCTCCTATGCCATTGCGCCCAACCCCGTGGCCAAGACGATGCAGTTCCTGCTGGTTGGCGTGGCCGCCGGCTATGCCACGGCGCAGGCGTGGAACCTGGTGCTGTGGCCGCGGGTCCAGCTCCTGATCCAGGATCCAGCATCCCACTGGCTCTATGGCGTCTACATGGTGCTGGGGCTATTGTTGCTGTGCCGTGGGATCAAGCCGCTCTCGGTCGTGGCCAACGTTCCGCTGGCGATGCTCTTTGGCGGGGGGGCGGCGTTGGCGTTGGGCGGCGCGCTGGCGGGCACGCTGGTGCCACAGCTCGAGGCGGGCATGGTCTCGCTGGCGCCGCGCGACTATGGCGGGGGCGTAGTCGGCTGGGCCTATGCGCTGGACGCGGCCCTCTTGCTGTTGGGCACAATCGCTGCGCTGGCGGCCTTTCAGTTCACCGTCACTGGGCAAGGGCGGCTGGGGCGAGCCTGGCAGAAGGTGGTGGATGGCCTGGGAGCCCTGGGTCGGGCGGTAATCATGGTGGCATTCGGCGTAGTATACGCCGGGGCCATGGTAACCTTTTTCGGGCTTCTCGTCAGTCGCTTGTCGTTTCTAGCTGGATTCATCTCGACTTGGATAGCGGGGGGCGGTTAGGCGGGCATGGCTGAACAGGCTACACCCGAGTCTTTTCTCGCGGCCGATATCGGCAGCACCATGACTCACGCGGTTCTGGTGGACCGCGTCGAGGGCGTCTACCGCATGGTGGCCACCGCCGAGTCGCCGACCACGCTCCAGGCGCCCGAATCCGACATCACCATCGGCCTCAGTCGCGCTATCCGGCGTCTGCAAGACGTGGTACAGCGCCCGCTGCTGGATTCACTAGGGCAGATCGTGTTGCCAGAGCGGGTCTCGGGCGCCGGGGTGGATGCGCTGGTCACCGTCTCTAGCGCCGCTCCGCCCTTGCGATGTGTGATCGTCGGTATGGCCGAAAGGCAGAGCGTCGAGAGCGCCACGCGCGCCTGCGAGGCGGCGAGCGCCCAGGTAGTTGCCCGCTTGCCCCTCGCCGGACGGTTGCGCGAGTGGAGCGATGAGACCATCGAGGCGTTGGTATTGCGCCCGCCCGACGTGATCGTGATGGTGGGGGGCGTCGACGCTGGTCCGGTAGAGCCGCTGCTAGAGGCGGCGCGGGTACTGGCGATCCTATACGAGGAGACGCCCGCCGAGCGGCGGCCGTCCATTATCTATGCTGGCAATCTAGAGGCGCGCCGACCGGTCGCGCAGGAGCTCTCACCGGTCTTTCGGTTCCGGGCTGTGGAGAACGTCCGTCCCAGCGCCCAGGTAGAGAGCTTGGGCGAGCTGCAGGCCGAGCTGATGACGACCTACGAAGAGGTGGCGCTGGCCAGGCTTCCTGGCTATCCGGCGCTGCGAGATACTTGTGCTGCGCCGATCTTGGGAAGCCAGCACGCCCTAGGTTTGGTGCTGCAGCTTTTGGGATCTCGGGAGAATCAGGGTGTGGTGGGGGTGGATGTTGGTGGCGCGCGGGCCTTTGCCGGCGTGGCCCGGAATCCTCTATACCACTGGGCGTCTGTGGCGGGAGCCGGCACAGGGGCTGCTGCCTCCACCTTGGTGGAGCGGGTGGGTCCCGACGAGATCGGTCAGTGGTTGCTCGAGGAGATGCCCCCTGACGGAATCGTCGATCGCGCTGCCAGCGTGGCGCTCCGGCCCCACGGCATCCCGCAGTCGTTCGAAGAGTTGGGCTTTCTCCATGCGCTGGCGCGAGCCTCGCTATCGGTGGCGGTGGGTGCTCTGCGCGAGCAGCGCCTAGGTTGGGATGAGGCCGAGCGTACCAGCTCGGTGCTGCCCCGGTTTGACCTGATCGCTGCCCGCGGCGGCGTGTTGGGGCATACGGTGCAGGACGGGGCGGCCATGCTGACTTGCTTGGATTCCGTGCAACCCGTCGGCCTGAACCGACTGGTGATTGATCGACACAGCCTCTGGCCCCAGGTCGGCGCCATCGGGCAGGTCTGGCCTTTGGCGGCCGTCCAGCTGCTCCAGCAAGACGCCCTTTACCATGCCGGCACCATCATTGCGCCCGTGGGCGAGCTGCGCCACGGTGCCCGAGCGTTGCGCATCGTGGTGCGGTATGACGATGGCCGCACCATCGAGCGGGACGTGGCCTTTGGTGATGTGACACGCCTGCCGTTGGCTCGCGGGGCGCGGGCCGATATCGAGGTGTATCCCCATCGACGCCTGGATATCGGCACGGGACATGCTGGGCAGGGTGGGCGAGCGCGGGTGCCGGGTGGCGGGCTGGGCATTGTCGTGGACGCTCGCGGACGGCCCTTGCCTTCCCTTGGGCGTGTCGAGGATCGGCGCGCTCGCATTCGCCAGTGGCTAGACGTCCTGGGCTGCGATGTCGGTTCCTCTGACTGAGCCTCTCTTTTCTCCGCAAGCGATGGTCTCTCGCCCGCGCCTCCTCCGCGGCAAGGGCCACGTCTTGGTGCGTGAGGGCCAGCCCGTCGAGGCGATCACCTTGGTGGCTCGCAGCGACGCCGATTCCGCCCCCCGGGTCATCGACGTGGCAGCCGGTCTGGGATGCTCTCCCACTCAGGTGGCGGGTTACCTGCGGGTGCGCGTGGGCGATAGCCTGGCTGTGGGGGATCTGGTCGCCGAGAGGCGGCGCTGGGGGTTCTGGCGAACCAGTATCGGCAGCCCGTTCGTGGGCCGCGTCCAGTCCATCAGCGACGGTCGGGTGATCCTTCGCGAGACCTATCCCCCTGAAGAGGTGTTGGCCGGCATGCCGGGGGTTGTTCACTGCGTTCATCCGGATCGCGGCGCCACCGTCGCGGCGACTGGCGCGCACCTACGAGGCTGCTGGGGCACGTCCCACGGAGGCACCGGCCCCATCGTTGTCCTTGACGGAGACGATGGGTGGCTGGAGACAGCGCACCTAGGGCTCAGGCTTCGGGGATCTATCCTGGTGGCCCCCCGAGTGCGAGACCCACAAGTGGTTCGCCGCGCGGCTACCTATCTGGTAAGCGGACTGGTGGTAGGGTCGCTGCCGGTGCCTCTGGCCCTCTTGTGTGAAGAGAGCGGCCTGGCTGTACTGGCGACGGACGGGTTCGGCGGAACCCCCATGTCGGAGGCCATCTACCAGGGGCTGCGGGCCTTGGAGCAAAAGGGGGCGGTCCTGTTCGGCGCTGATCGCTTTAACCAGGCGCCGGCCGAGCTGGTCGTCCCCTTGGCCCAGAGGCCACAGATGGCCTTGGCGCGCTACCAGGAGCTCTCGGTGGGAGCGATCGTACGGCTAACCGCCGGGCCTCACCGGGGGGGTATTGGCGTCATCTGCGAGGTGCCTGAAGGGCGCGTGCGCACCGCTTTGGGCGATTGGGTCAGCGGGGTATATGTGCGGTTGGCGCGTGGTGAGCGGGTGTTTGTGGCGATGGTCAATCTCCAGGTGGTTGCCTGCGAGGCCTAGCCTGGCGGCGCTTGGGGCGAACTGCCCTCGCTGGTATAATCGGAGCGTGGGAGGGGCAGCATGGCATTACTACCGGATCAAGTCCTGCATATCGCCGAGCTGGTCAAGCTCTCGCTCAGCCAGGACGAAGTCGCGCTCTATCAGCGACAGCTCTCTGAGATCCTGGCGCACTTTGACCGGTTGAACGAGCTGAACACTGACGATATCCCCCCAACGGCACAGGTCGCAGACGAACAGAACGTGTACCGCAAAGACGAGGTGCGGCCCTGGCTGGCAAACGACGAGGCCCTGGCCAACGCTCCCGATGCCGATGACGGGTTCTTTCGGGTTCGCCCTGTGCTCGAGGGCTAAGTTTCCGCCGACTCGCCACCTCACGAAAGGATGCGTCCTGTGCGCGTCTCTGGCTTGACGATATCGAAAGCACACGCTGCTCTCCAAGCCGGCCAAGTCCGCTCCGTGGAGCTGACAGAGCGGTTCCTCGATCGCATCGCCCAGCTGGATCCAAAAGTCAGGGCGTTTCTGCACATCGCGCCCGACGTGGCGCTGCAAGCAGCCCAGGATGCCGACCGCCGCCGCGCCGACGGCGAGGACTCTCCCCTGCTAGGGGTGCCGCTGGCCATCAAAGACGTCCTCTGCACGGGCGACATGCCCACCACCTGTGGCTCACGGATGCTCGAGGGGTTCAGGCCTCCCTATGACGCCACCGTGGTCGCGAGGCTGCGCCGGGCGGGTGTGGTGCCTCTGGGCAAGACCAACACGGACGAGTTCGCTATGGGCTCCTCTACCGAGAACTCGGCCTACTGGACGACACACAACCCCTGGGACCTCGATCGCGTGCCGGGAGGCTCGAGCGGGGGTAGCGCCGCCGCGGTTGCCGCCGGGATCGCCACGGCAGCTCTGGGGACGGACACGGGCGGCAGCATCCGGCAGCCAGCGGCGTTCTGCGGGGTGGTGGGGCTAAAGCCCACCTACGGGCGGGTATCGCGGCATGGACTGGTGGCCTTTGCCTCGTCGCTAGATCAAGCTGGACCGCTCACTCACACGGTGCGCGATGCGGCTCTGCTTTTGGGTGCCATGGCGGGCCATGACCCCCTGGACGCCACGTCGGCAGACCGACCAGTACCCTCCTTCGCCGACGAGCTGGTTGGCGATGTGCGCGGCATGCGGCTAGGGGTGCCACGCGAGTATCTCAGCGAGGAGGGGATGGATCCGTCGGTCAGCGCAGCCGTGCGCGACGCGCTGGATGTGTGGCAGGATCTCGGCGCCGAGATCGTTGCGGTTTCGCTGCCCCATACTTCTTATGCCTTGCCGGTCTATTACTTGCTGGCGCCGGCCGAGGCTTCGGCCAATCTGGCACGCTATGACGGCGTGCGTTACGGTTACTCCGATCCGGCGGCTGAGGATATCTGGGATGCCTACCGCAAGAGTCGCGAGGCTGGCTTGGGTGCCGAGGTCAAGCGCCGCATCATGCTGGGCGCCTATGCCCTTTCGGCCGGTTACTATGATGCCTATTATCTCAAGGCGCAAAAGGTCCGCACGCTGATCAAGCGCGACTTTGATGAGGCCTTTGCGCAATGCGACGCGATCGTAACCCCCACGACGCCCACCCCTGCCTTCAAGATCGGCGAAAAGGCTGACGACCCGCTCCGGATGTACATGGCCGATGTCTTTACCCTGTCCCTCAACCTGGCGGGGCTTTGCGGAATATCGATCCCATGTGGGTTGGCAGACGGCTTGCCCGTGGGCGTGCAGGTGCTCGGCAACGCATTTGCGGAAGCCACCGTCTTGCGGGTGGCTGATGCCTACGAGCGCGTGACGCCATGGCACGAGATGCAGCCATCTCTGGCCGGCGACGACGAGGCCTGGTAGCTCGCCCTCTCGCGTCCGGCTGTACCTGAACGAAAGGATGCCCTGATGCAAGTGGTGCTTCCCCTAGCTGGTCTGGGGACGCGGATGCGTCCCCAGACATGGTCACGCCCCAAACCTCTGCTGAGCGTCGCCGGCAAGCCCGTCTTGGGACACGTGCTCGATACCCTCTCCGCGGCATCGCCCGATGCGTACATCCTGGTCACTGGCTGGCTGGGCGAAACCGTGCGACAGTATATGGCCACAGAGCACCCCCGGTTGGTCTCACGGTTTGTGGTGCAGGAAGAGCTCAAGGGTCAGGCGCATGCAATCCATCTCGCCCGCAAGTGGCTCGCGGGCCCGCTTCTTATCGTCTTTGTGGATACCCTGTTCGAGGGAGACCTCAGTGGGCTGGGCGACTGTGGCGAGGATGGGATCATCTGGACGAAAGAGGTGCCCGACCCCCGTCGATTCGGCATCGTCGTGGTGGAGGACGGCCAGATCACCCGGTTCGTCGAAAAGCCGTCCACGTTGGAGCACCGCCAGGCCATCATCGGTGCCTACTGGATCCGCGAAGGCCGAGACTTGGTGGAGGCCATCGAGGAGCTCATGGCCAGCGGGCGAAGCCTGGGGGGCGAGTATTATCTGGCTGATGCGCTGCAGGTGATGCTGGACAAGGGGGCCCGCTTTGTTGCCCGGCCGGTGTCTGTGTGGGAGGATTGTGGCACGCCCGAGGCGCTCTTGCAGACCCAGCGCTATCTGCTGGAGCACGGCCATGCGCGTGAGGCCCCGTGCGAGGAGTCGGTTCTAGTGCCGCCGGTCCACATCGCTGATGGGGCCGTCATCCGGCGGTCTGTAGTGGGCCCCTATGTCAGCGTCGGGACCGGTGCGGTCGTGGAGAGCTCGGTGGTTGCCAACTCGATTGTGGAGGCTGGCGCCGTCGTTAGGCATCAGGTGCTTCAGGAGAGCTTGGTGGGCCAGGAGGTCTCGCTCCAAGGAGCGGTGACCTCGGTCAACCTCGGCGATGATTCGGTGTTCCAAAGCGGGTTGCCCTAGATTATCGGCCAAAGGCGGTCAGAAGATGATCATCGGGGTTCCCAAAGAGATCAAGGACCGAGAATTTCGGGTCGCCATCACACCGGGCGGAGCCGAGACCCTGAGCCACCACGGGCATCGGCTCTTGGTGGAGAGTGGGGCCGGCGTGGCCAGCGGGTTCGCCGATGAGCAGTATGTGGCGGCGGGGGCTACCATCGTTGCGACCGCCGAGGAGGCCTGGAACGAGGCTGAGATGGTGGTCAAGGTCAAAGAGCCCCTTTCAGCCGAATACCGATACCTGAGGTCGGACCTGACGCTCTTTACCTATCTACATCTGGCGGCCGAAGTCGAGGTGGCGAGAGAGCTGCTGGCGAACAGGGTAACGGCCATCGCCTACGAGACGGTCCAGGCAGAGAACGGATCTCTTCCCCTCTTGACTCCCATGAGCGAAGTGGCCGGCCGCATGGCGGTGCAGTTGGGTGCTCATTACCTGGAGATAGGCCAGGGCGGGCGCGGCGTACTGTTAGGAGGTGTTCCCGGCGTGCGCCCGGCCAGCGTCGTCATCATCGGCGGTGGTACGGTGGGAACAAATGCCGCTCAAATCGCGTTAGGGATGGGAGCGCGGGTCACCCTTATCGACATCAATATCGAACGTCTGCGCTACCTGGACGACGTGTTGCATGGGAGGCTGACAACCATGGCCTCCAACAAGCGCACTATCGCGGAGGCCGTGCGGCGGGCCGAGGTCCTGATAGGCGCGGTGCTGCTGCCGGGGGCCAAGGCGCCGTTACTGGTGACCGAGGAGCATGTTTCCACCATGGCGGCCGGCTCGGTGGTGATCGATGTGGCCGTGGATCAGGGCGGATGTATCGAGACGGTGCGGCCCACCAGCCACAGCCAACCGACCTATCAGCGGTACGGTGTGATCCACTATGCGGTGCCGAACATGCCGGGCGCCGTGCCGAGAACGTCGACCTATGCGCTTTCCAATGCCACCTTGCCCTATATCCAGCGCTTGGCCGATCTGGGCGTCGTGCCGGCATTGGTGGCCGATCGTTCGCTGCGACAGGGGCTGAACACCTATCGCGGCGAGATCACCCACGCGGCTGTTGCCAAGGCGCTAAAGCTAACCCACGTAGATGCCGAGTCGGCGTTGGCCACCTAGGGCCGAATGTACTGCTAGTCAAGGAGGAACGATGCGCCGTAATCCTTTGCGATATGGGCTGCTGATGATGGGCGCGGTGCTGTTCGTCGTCACATCGGGGTGTGCGTTCTCGGGCCTCTTACGGCGCGTTCAGCCGACTGGACAGGAGCGTGCGGTCGCTACGGCGGCGGTGTCGACTTTGGCGCCGACGCTCACCCGAGTTCCCGCCAAGGCGGCAACGCCAAGGGTGACCGAAGAGCCGGGCACCTTTACCATCGAGTACACCGAGGAGGACATCCTCGAGATGCTGGCCGACCAGTCGCTCAGCCGCGATGGCGTTACCGTCACCGTGGAAGAGGTCAGCCTGGGTGAAGGACAGGTGCGCGCCAAGTTGCAGGTGAGCGAGTCCGAGATGGGGCTCGACATCGGCGTCACGGTGGTGGGCGAGCCCTATCTGGAGGACGGTCAGGTCTTTGTGCAAATCATCAGCTTTTCGCTGGACGAGTCGGTGTCCGGTTTTGTGCGGATGCTGTCTCAGGCTGCCATCCAGGAGGTGATCGACCAGGCTACCGGCGAAAAGGGGATTCCCATGCCGGTGGAGGGTGTCGAGGTGTTGAGCGTAGAGGTGCAACCCGGGCTCATTATTGTTAGCGGAAGGCGTCCTTAGCCGAACCCCAGGCCGGCCAGGGCCGTCAGCACGGCGGCGTGCTCGCTCCAGGGGTGTTCCACCGTGCCATAGCACATGGTGGGCTCATGTCCCTTGCCGGTGACCACAACGGTATCCCCCGGCGTCGCCTGCTGCAAGGCAAAGGCGATGGCCTCGCCGCGATCGGGCAATCGCCAGTAGCCCGTCCCCTCGCGGCTGCCGGCACTCTCTGCGCCGGCGGCGATCTCCCCAATGATAGCATCCAACGATTCGGTCCGTGGATCCTCGGCCGTGATCACCACCCGATCCGCCAGCTCGGCGGCGATACGCCCCATGGTGGGTCGCTTGGTTCGGTCGCGTTCGCCGGCGCAGCCGAACACCACCCAGAGCTTGCCTGCGGTGGTCTCTCGGAGGGCCGCCAGCGCTCGCCGCAGCGCGTTAGGGGTATGGGCGAAATCGATATAGACCTCAAACGGCTGCCCCCGCTCGATTCGCTCCATCCGTCCGGTCACGCCCGTGAACCGGGCCACACCCTCCGTGATGGCGGCGTCATCCAGCTCCCACGCCCAGCCCAAGGCTACCGCTGCTAGGATGTTATAGACGTTGAAGGCTCCCACCAGCGGCGAGCGCAGCGAAAGACTGCGCCCCCCGGGGCCATGAGCCACCAGGGAGAGCCCCTGGGCCGTCGCGTGGACCTCGCTGGCCGTCACGTCGGCGGGATTGTCCAGGCCATAGCTCAGGTGGAGGTCGGCCGGCACGCTGCGCAGCCGCTGGTAGGAGATGTCGTCGGCGTTGGTTATGGCTACCTTGGGCACGCCGGGCTTGCGAGTCGCGCTGGCCAGGCTCTCAAAGAGCATGGCTTTGGCATCGCGGTAAGCCTCCCAGGTACCATGATAGTTCAGGTGATCGTGGGTCAGGTTGGTGATGATGGCCGCGTCAAAGGCGCAACCGGTGACGCGATGCATGGCCAGGCCGTGGGAGGTGGCCTCGATCACCGCCGTCGTCACGCCCTGCTGGACCATGTCGGCCAGCATCTGCTGCAACGCGGGGGCATCGGGGGTGGTGGTGTGGGCGCCGGTCTCGATCTCTTGCCCAGCAATCATGGCGGCCACGGTGTCGATGCTGGCCACGCTCTCGCCGGCGCACTCTAGAATCTGCGCCAGCAGCCGCACGGTGGTCGTCTTGCCCTCGGTGCCAGTGACGCCGATCATCCGCAGCCTGGTGGCTGGAAAGCCCTGCAATGCTGCGTGCAAGAGGGCCTCGGCCTCGCGGGCGTTGGGCACCAAGATGGTGGGCACGTCGGCCAGGGCGGGGACGAGGCGCTCGGCGACCACAGCGGCGGCGCCAGCCGCTAGCGCGTTGGCGATGAAGGCGTGACCGTCCACTGCCACGCCTGGCACCGCCACGAATAGATCACCTGGTTGGACGCGGCGAGAGTCGCAGGTGACGCCCGCGATCTCTACGCCAGCCGTGTGCCGCGCCTCGGCCTGCGGCAGGGCAGAGACCAGATCGGAAAGCAGAGGCATCTCGGCAACCTCTAGATTTCGTCGTTTAGCACCAGACGGCGGCGTTTGGCCTGGCCCTTGATGTCAAACTCGCGAGCCACCGCATGTCTCGATACCAGCAGGGCCAGCGCCTTGGTCCAAGCGCCCGAGTCGATCGGTGTGTGATTGATGCGACGGCGCACGATGGTGAGCGCTCCCTCGGCGGGGCACACATGGGTGCAGGCGTCGCAAAACAGGCAAGAACGCTCATCCAGCCACACGCGCTGGCCGTCATAGGTGATCGCATTGGTGGGGCACACGTCCACACAGGCCTGGCAGGCCTCTGGGCAGAGTGTGGCATCGACCCGCGCACGCCCCTCGTAGGGCTTGGTGACGGTGAACAGGCCCTCGGGGCCGATGTGCATGCAGCGTGAGCAGCCGAGGCAGGCGCGCTTGTCGACCTGGACGTTACGGATGGCGGTCACCTCGCCCGAGGCGTCACGTTCCACCTCGGCCGAAATGGCGCCCACGGGGCAGGCGTCGATGAACGTCGCGTCGCGGGCCCCCTCGGCGGCGCGCTGATCAACGCGATTCCGTCGCACCAGATAGGGAAAGGCCTCGCCGACGATGACAGGAATCTCGGGCTGGCCATTGATGGTAAGCTCGATGGCACGCGATGGGCAGAGCACCACGCACTCGCCGCAGAAACTACACTTTTGCGGGTCGATGTCGACGCGCGCCCGCTGGATCACGCGCCCACCCTCCAGGACGGCTTCCGAGAGGGTGATGGCTTCTTGCGGGCAGGCCAGCGAGCAGATGCGACAGCCGCAGCATTGTTCGTGATCCACGGTCAGCTCGTACCGACGGGTGACCATGGGGCGCAGCAGCGTCAGGCGGCTCTCAGTATCGTGTTTGAGGGGAGCGCCGCGGGTCGTCATCAGCTCAACCTCTCCTCATAGCGCGCGTGTGGGCCCGTGCTCTCCGTGTGCCGCTGCAGCTGGGTTTGCAGCTGGCCCTCGTGATCATAGATCCGAATCTCAAGGGGCATCTCGCCTGGCAGCGCATGGGTGGCACAGGCAAAACAGGGGTCATAGGCGCGAAAAGCCATCTCGACCTTGTTCAGCAGGCCCTGGGTGACGGGCCGCCCGCCGCCGATGAGCGATTGGGCGGCTTTTTTGATGGACATGCAGATGGCGGCATGGTTGTTGGTGGTGCCGACGATGAGGTTAGCTCGGGTGATGATGCCGCGCTCGTCTGTGATATAGTGATGGGTGAGGGTGCCACGCGGGGCCTCCACGGTGCCGACGCCCTCGCCCACGATGCCATCGGGGATCACCCGCACATGGGGGTCGGTCAGCTCGGGATGGCGGGCCAGCTCTAGCATGCGCTCCCCAGCATAGAGCAACTCCACCAGGCGGGCCCAATGGGTGGCCAAGGTAGCGTGCACGGGCTTCCCTCCCATGGCCTCCAGATACTCTTCATAGGCCTCTTGGGCGCGGGGCGTCGCCATGCCCTCGGCGGCGTTCAGTCGGCCCAAGGGGGTGGCGCGATAGACGCCGCTCTCCATGCCGTCCTCCAGGCCCCGCCAGCCGATCTGCTTCAGATAGGGCAGCTTGACATAGGACCAGGGCTCGACCCGCTCCGCCACATAGTCGCGGTACTCTTGCGGCGCGTACCGCGCCATCTCGTACCCCTCGACGTCAACCACGCGCACGTTGCCATCGTAAAAGTTGAGGCGGTTGTCGGCATCCACCAGGCCCATGCTGTGCGTCCGATGCAGATAGGCCTCGCTCTCGATCATCTCGCGGTAGGCGGGGTTGCCCAGCACGGTCTGGCGCCAGAGGTCGAGCGAGAACAGGCCAAACTCGACCAGATCCTCACCGATTTCCTGGAGGCGGGTCTGCATCTCGGCGGTGACGGCCTTGGAGACGCCGCCAGGGAGGGCCATCACGGGGTGAACGAACCTGCCTCCCAGCAGCGCCACGACCTCGTGGGTTTCCTGGAGGTGCTGAATCACCCGCCGCCCCATAGTCATGCCCACCTGGCCGATGACGCCCAGGATGCTGCGCTCGGCGGGGTCGGCCTCGGGCCCTACGATGAAATCGGGGCCAGCCAGCACGTAAAAGTGAGTGGCATGGTCGCCAGAGACAAAAGCGCAATAGGCCAACTCGCGGATGCGCAAGGCAGCAGGCGGAGGCTCGACGCCAAAGACGGCGTCGGCGGCCTTGGCGGCGGCCATATGATGTGCCATGGGGCAGACGCCGCAGATGCGCTGGGTGATGCGGGGCATCTCCTCTACGGGGCGCCCTTCACAGAACGCCTCAAAGCCACGGAACTCGGGTACCTGAAAGTAGGCGTTGGCTACATCGCCGCGGTCATCCAAGAAGATGGTGATTTTGCCGTGGCCTTCCAGGCGGGTGATGGGGTCGATGGTGATGCGCTTCACGGCCGATCCTCCTGGCTGGCGACGCAGGACTGGTTGGGGCCCTCGCCATCCGATCCGAGGGTGTGCAGGATAGACGCCGCCAAGCTGAATCGGTAAAAGGTGCCGACGGGGTCGGCGATGGACTCTAGGGCCGCGCGGATCTCGCCATCGGACTTGGCCTCGAGGCCCGCCGTCACCGCACCTAGCAAGGCAGCTCCCTGGTCGGCCACGCCCTCTGGCGGGCCGTAACAGCCGCGACAGGGCATGTTGGCGCCGATGCAGAGGGCGCCGCAACCCGCGCGGGTGGCGGGACCAGCACAGAGGTACCCCTGCTCCAACAGGCAGGTATCGGGATCGGGCTTGCCCTCGTGCACCCGCAGGAAGCGGCTCACGTGGATCTTGCCCGTACGCGTGCGGGGGCACTGGTCGCAGACGGTGCGTGGATCGGCGCCGATGGTGGCCCCACGTGCGGGTAGCTCACCGGCGATGATCTGCGAGATGGCCCGCCAGACCTGATCGTGGTGGGGCGGGCATCCAGGGATCGAATAGTCCACGGGGACTATGTGCTCCAGCGTGTGCACACGGCTCTCGAGCGCTGGCAGCGAGAGCTTTCCCTCGGGAACCACATACTCGGCGCACGGCACGATGCCGTCGGGATTGTCCGATGTTAGGTTGTCGATCGAGGCCCGCTGCAACGCATAGGCGGCGCCGCGGATATTGCTCAGGCTGGGGATGCAGCCCTCGGTGGCGCAGGAGCCAAAGGCCACCAGTAGGCGCGACTTGGCACGGAGCAGCTCGGCCAGGTGTCGGTCATGGTCGGTGCGAATGGCCCCGTTGAAGAGGGTCAGGTCGATGCTACCGTCCTCCATGGCCTCCACATCGCTATACTTGCCGTCGGTGGCACACGGCCAGAACACGATATCGGCCAACTGGGCGAGCTCTAGCAGATGCTCTCCAAGCTCGACGAGGGCGATGTCACAGCCGCCACAGCTGGAGGCCCAGTAGACGGCTAGTTTGAGTTTCTCCATGAACTAGCGTTCTCCCCGCTCTAGTCGACGGTCACCGCAATGGGCGCCGTTAGGGTGGTGATGGTCGCAAGCATCTCTTGCACATGGCGCTCAAGCCCATAGCGGTCGGCGGAGGCCTGTCGTGCAAAGCGCACCCGCTCCTGCTGATAGCCCATCGTAGCCAGCATCTCGCTCAGTAGGTAAACCTTGCTGCGGCCGATATACGTGCCGCGCTGGTAGTGGCACTCGTCGTCATCGCAGCCGACCACCAGCACGGCATCGACGCCGCGACTGAGGGCCCACAAGACCATGGCGGGTTCCACGCGGCCCGAGCAAGGCAAGGGCACCAGCCGCACCTGATCTCCGAACCGCTGCGCACGCTCCCATGCGGCGTCTGAGCGAATGCTCCATTGGCAGACAAAGGCCAGGCACCTGGGCTGCGTACCGCCCGAGAGAAGGCCGCGCTGCTCCATCCATCCATCGGCGGTGACACGCGCGAGGATCTCCTGGTCGTTTGTTTCTTCCAGCGATATGGCCCCCGAGGGGCAGGCCGCCACGCAGAGCCCACAATGCAGGCAGCGGGTGTGGTCCACGTGGGCGGTCTGGCGCGAAGGGTCGGCCTCATCGCGCGCGGGCGCCATAGCCTCGTAGGGGCAGACGCGGGCGCAGACGGCGCAGCCCGAGCATACGGCGCTGTCAACGACAGGGAAGGGGCCAGGCGCCTCATAGCCCGCCTCGATGGCCAGATCGCGCAGGGCGCCCATCACCTCAGAGATGTGGATCTCTTGCGGGCAGCGTGGGTAGCAGGCATCGCAGGCGGAGCAGAGCCATATCTCTGGGCTAGAGAGGACGGCCTCACGCATGCCCAGTGACGCCTGATGCAGCACGCGACGCGGGTTAAAGCTGGGGTAGAACCGCCGCACGAGGCAGACTGAGGCGCAGGTGCCGCAGGCCATACAGGTGAGCAGATGCTTTCCCCCAGGTCGCTCCATGACCTCAGCGGCAAAGTGGGCGTCGAGCTGGGTTGGGCGCGCCGTCACTCGACCACCTCCTCGACCAGCGGCAGATCCTCAAAGATATGCACGAGCCTGGGATCCTCATTCCACTTTTTCAGGCGGCGAGCGATCTGGGCCGCGGCCTGGCGATTCTGACGCACGACCTCGGCTGGATCATAGCTGGCGAGCACGGCGTCCATCTCGGTGATCACGCGGGCGTACTTTTCACCCTCGGCGGCCGAGATCCATTCCACGCGGTAGCGTGCCGGATCGATGCCCATGCGCTCGAGGGTGGTGCGGAGCCGCTCAAACCGACGGGCGCCAACCTGCTGCCCCGTGATATAGTGGCAGTCTTGCGGGTGGCAGCCCGAGACCAGCACCATCCCCGCGCCACGGCGGAACGCCTCGAGTACGAACTTGTCGTCCGTGCGGGCACAGCACATCACGCGGATGCCTCGCGACGTGGCTGGATAGGTAAAGTGGCTGATGCCAGCCATATCGGCGCCGCCATAGCTACACCAGTTGCACATAAAGGCCAGAATCTTTTCCTCGGGCCGATCTTGGAGCAGCGTCTTGATCTGGGCCAGGATCTGAGCGTCGGTAAAGTGCTTTTGCTGGATGGCATTGTGGGGGCACTCGGCCGCACAGCCGCCGCAGCCGTGGCATTTGGCCGTAAAGATGGTGGCGGGTTGCCCCTGCTCAACCACGATGGCGCCATAGGGGCAGGCGCGGGCGCAGATGCCGCATTTTTTTCCCTGGGCGCTGATGCACAGGGCTGGATCCACCTCGGCCACGATGGGCTCGATCTCCCAAGTGTCCTGCGAGAGCACCCGCGCGGCGCGGGATGCGGCAGCGCTTCCCTGAGCCACCGAGGCGGGGATATCCTTGGGACCCTGGGCCGCCCCCGCAAGATAGACGCCATCGGTAGGAGCGTCCACGGGGCGCAGCTTGGGGTGGTACTCCATGAAAAAGCCGCTCGGGCTGCGGGCCAGGGTGAGCTTGGCGGCCAGATCATCGGCGTCGGGCTGCGGAATGGCCGCGGCCGAAAGGCAGACCATCTCGGCCTCCACCTCGACCACGCCACCCAGGGCCTGGTCCTCAGCCTCTATGATCAGATTCCCTGTGTCGGGATCTTCGCTAACGAGCGAGGGCCGCCCTTGGATGAAACGGATGCCCGCCTCTCGCGCTCGAGTGTAGAACTCTTCGTACCCCTTGGAGGGCGTGCGGATATCGATGTAAAAGATGGTGATATCCATGGCGTGGTGCATCTGCTTGAGCAGGATGGCGTTCTTGATGGCGTACATGCAGCAGAACCCGCTGCAGTACTCGTTGTAACGCTTGTCCCGCGAGCCCACGCACTGGATGATCGCCATGCTCTGGGGGGGCTGGCCGTCGCTGGGGCGCACCAGCCGTCCGACGGTGGGGCCAGCCGAGTTTGCCAGACGCTCGAGCTCCATGGCTGTGATGACATTGGGGTAGCGGCCATAGCCGTACTCTGGGATGACCGACGGATCAAACGAGGAGAACCCCGTGGCCACCACAATGGTGCCCACCTCGATGTTGGTCTCCTGAGGTTGCTGGGCAAAGTCGATGGCGTCCAGCTTGCCGCAGGCGGTCACGCATTTGTAGCAATGAATGCAATGGTCCATATCCACCGCATAGACCAGCGGCACGGCCTGTCCGTGCGGAACATCGATGGCCTTGCGCGGGGCAATGTTCAGCTCAAAGGGATTGGGCACCTCGATGGGGCACGCCTGGGCGCAGGCGCCGCAGCCGTTGCAGCGATCGGCGATGACGTACCTGGGCTTTGTGATCAGGTTCACCGAAAAGTTGCCGATGAATCCGTCGACGTGTTCGACCTCGGTGTTGGCGAGGATGGTGATGTTGGGGTGACGCGCCGCGTCAACCATCTTGGGTGCGAGAATTCAAATGGAACAGTCCATGGTGGGGAACGTCTTGTTCAGCTGGGCCATGACGCCCCCGATGGAGAGCTCTTTCTCCACCAGATAGGTGTGGGTCCCCATATCGGCCAGATCCAAAGCGGCACTGATGCCCGCCACGCCGCCGCCGATGACCATCGCCTTTTTCGTCACGGGGACGGTGATGGGTTGCAGCTCCTCAGCGGCGCTGACCTTGGCCACGGCTGCGGCCACCAGCTCTTTGGATTTGAGCAGCGATGCCTCGGGGTCATCGGCGTGCACCCAGGTGACCTGCTCGCGGATGTTGGCCATCTCCATGAGGAACGGGTTCAGGCCCGCCTCGGATACGCAAGCGCGAAAGGTCGGCTCGTGCATGCGGTGGCTGCAGGCCGCGACCACGACTCGGTTCAGCTTGTGTTGGCGGATGTCTTGCTGAATCAGGTTTTGCCCAGGATCGCCGCACATGTACAGGTTGTCGCGAGCGATGACGACGCCAGGCAGATGCGAGGCGTAGTCGGCCACCTTGGCTGGGTCGATCACACCACCGATATTGGATCCGCAACTGCAGATATAGACGCCGATGCGGAGATCCCCGTTCTGTTCCATTCACGGCTCCTCTTGCCGATGATAAGCATGCAGCAACGCACCAACCCTTCAGGGCTGGGCGTTGCTGTATGGGGTGCTACTCTAGTTCCTCGAGCAAACGAGCGACCACGTCGCGGCGGGCCTGCTGCCTCAACACCTCAGGAGTGGCGATGGACAGGGCGTCCCTGGGGCAAAAGCGCACGCAGGCGGGCCCCTCTGGCAGGTCGGAGCAGAGGTCGCAGATCTCGGCGTTGTTGGTCGCGGGGTTCAGGACGATGGCGCCGAACTCGCAGGCTTCCACGCACCAGCCGCAGCCATCGCAGAGATCCTCATCCACCAGGATGATGCCGTTCTCTTCCGAGCGCGACAGGGCCTTGACGGGGCAGGCCAAGATGCAGGGGGCGTCCTCACACAGCCGACAACTGATGGCCGTCATGGTGATGGGTTCGATGCGCACCACGCGAATGCGCGACAGCGTGCCATCAAAGCGTCCGTGCTTGGTTGCCGAGCAGGCATACTCGCATAGGCGGCAGCCGATGCATTCGACGGGGTCACAAACGATGTGCTGGTAACCGATGTTTGCCATTAGCGGGCCTCCTCGGCCGAAAAGGCTGGCTCGGGCGCGGGTTCCACGCCGATGGCCTCAGCCACATCGTCCAGGCCGAGTTCTATCAGCTTGGCTTTGGGGATCAGCCCCTCGGGCGTCCATCCGCGCGCCGCATAGTAATCGTCGATCTCCATGCGCAGTTCCTCGGCGGTGATGACGGATCCCTTGGCGGGGCCAGAGGGAACAGGGTCCTCTAGCGCTCGCGCGGGGAGCCAGTCATCGGCCTTTTTCCAGCCTTCGCGGATGTTGAAGGCTTTCTTCAGGTTCCAGACTCGCTCGCCCACGGCCGCGATCCCTTCTGCGGTCATGGGGATGCCCGTAACCATGGTATAGATCTGCGCTACCTCTTGCTCGAAATCGTCAAAGCAGTTGCGCAGGAACTTGCAGATGACCATGCAATCCAGAATGCAGGCAAAGTCTTCCTTTTCCTTGGCCAGGCGTCCTCGCTCGTGGTCGACGGTAAAGCGATCGACGGTGCCCTTGATATCGAGCTCATAGGCCAGGGAGCGGTTATGGCAGGCGCCGCGCGTTCCCACAGCCAGCCCCATGGCAAAGGTCTTGAGGCTGCGCACATCATAGCCAGGGAGCTCTAGCCCCTTGGAGTGCATCGCAAAGCGCTCGCTGCCCTTTCCGACCTTGGCCGAGGCGCGCCTGACGCCCTCTGCCAGCAGGTCGCCGATCCCTTCGCGGTGGGCGATCTTTTCCAGGAGGGCCAGTGCCGCCTCGTCGTTGCCAAAGCGCGGCTCGAGGCCGTCCATATCTTCCTTGGTGAGGATGCCACGCTCGTAGCATTCCATGGCCCAGCTGACCACGACCCCGCCGCTCATGGCGTCTAGGCCCAGGTCGTCGCAGGCCTGGGAGAGCCGAATGATGGCAGGCATCTCGCCGATGCCGCAATTGGGGCCCAACGCAAAGAGCGGTTCATAGTCCAGGCCCGCTATGGCGCCCTTGTACTTGCCCTCCTTGACCAAGGCCCACTGCTCACAGCCGATGGAGCATCCCGAGCAGCCCACCTTTTTCACGGTATGGTGCTCGGCCATGTACTCGCCCGAAACCTTTTCGGCATGCTCAAAGACTGTCTCGCTAAAGTTGCGCGTCGGCAGAACGCCGAGCTTTTGCATGTTGAGCACGTTGGCGGGCGTTCCCAAGCTGCGATATTTGAGCGTGCCTGGCCCTTTGCTGCGCTCGATGAGCTTGTGGGTGGCTGCAAGCACCCCCTCCATGTCGGCCACACGGATGGGCTGGGAGCCACGCATGGCGATGGCCTTGATGCGCTTGGAACCCATCACTGCGCCGTTGCCGGTGCGCCCAACCTGCCGGCCGTCGTTGTCCATCATGGCGTAGCGGACCAGGTGCTCGCCGGCCGGGCCGATGGAGGTGATGCGGATATTCTCGTCACCCATCTTTTCGCGGAGGGCGATCTGTGTTTCGACGCATCCCATACCTAGGTAGGGTGAGGCGTCCATGAACCGGACATCATCGTCGTCGATAAAGACGATCACCCAATCGGGCGCTCGCCCCTTGAAAACGATGCCATCCCAGCCCGCCCGGCGTAGCTCCTCAGAGAAATGGCTGCCCGAGAGCGAGTCTCCGATCAGGCCGGTCAGCGGCGACTTGGAGGCGACGCCATGCTTGGTGCCAACGGGAAAGGTGGTGCCGGCAAAGGCGCTACAGGCAAAGCAGAGCGCATTGTCGGGTCCAAGAGGATCACAGCCGGGCTTGACGTTTTCCCAAGCTAGCCGCGTGGCTAGGCCGACGCCACCGATATACTTGGACAAATAGTCGGCGTCGACATGCTGGACGGACGTGGAGCTGGATCCCACATCCACGTGAAGGATCTTGCCGGTATACGCGAACACGATCAACCTCCCGCTTCTACGAACATCAGGATCACGCGCTCTCCGGGCGTGGGATGCTCCGAAAAGTCATGAACCGGCCGTAGGTTGTGCCGCACCATGGTATAAGCAGGGGTAAGGGATCCGGTCGACGAGTCGATGATCTCGTCAGAAAGCGCGGGGAAGGCGCGGGCCAGCGAACGCAAGAGGTCACCGTAGGTGGCATCGTTGCCGATCTCCAGCTCGTGGGTCGAGCGACCCACCAGCCTTCGCGCGTGTCCGAGGAACTCGACTGTGAGTACCATTGTTTGGATCCGCTGCATATGCTATATGCACCCAGCGCCGAGTATAGCACCCTCCGGGGGGATGCTCAAATTCTCAAGCCTTCTGGGGAGCCGCGCACACGAGCGCTGGGGAGCTGGATGATTGGCGGCCCCATGTCGGTGTGGTAGAATGGACACCGTGTTCGGCTCGTTCGTGCCACCTCAGAGGTAACAGGTGCAGCATCGATGTTCGCTACTGGCGCTGTGCGCCGTGGTTCTCGTGGCAGTCACCGGATGTGGCGGAACGCTTCCCAGCTCCCGCGGCTATGTGCTGGCCCGGCCTGGCGATAAGGGCCTGGTGGCTCTAGCCAGTGACGATCCCACCTATGATACCTTTGACAGCGAGGTGATGACCGATCCCCTCATCGCCCACCTGATGTCGCTCTTTGATGGCATCTCTGGTGCCTTTGCCGCCACCAGTCTCAGCTCGGATGCCCCTCAGACGCTGCGCAACTATCCCATTATCGTGGTCTCCCACGGGCAACCCGGATTGCTCCGCAGCGCGCAAGTGCGAGGATCTGGACGCCATGCCCGCGTTGAGTATGCTATCGCTCTCGGCGTAGGCGAGGGAGCGGATCTGGGGCGGCAGGCCCGCGAGGCCCTCCCTGGGCTGTTGGCGCAGCTCTTGCTGGCGGCCGCTGGTCACCAGCCGCCCGACGGCCTGCTGGAGGCAGCAAGCGACTGTGCTTGTGTCGATGGCGACGTGGCTCTCTGGCAGGGATACATGACGCTGCAAGAGGCCCGCCATGCCAACGGGGCGTGGGCGCTGGATGCCGAACTGAGCGGCCAAGGGCCCTTGGCCGAAAAGGGGGCTGGCTACTGGGCATGTTGCCCCGCCCAGGGTCATCTCTCAGGTGAAGACGCATGTCTGTGCGGGCGGGGGATGGCTGGGTTTCTGGCGGAGCTGTTGGACGAGATGCCCGCGGCGTACCCACAGCGGTATATGCTCTGGTTTGCCAACTATGAGTCAGCCGAGGCGCGCGAGGCCAAGCTGTTGCTGGCTTTGGCCCGGATGGCGGGCAATGGCGGCGACGCGTTGGAGCGGTTCGTGGGCAGCTATGCCGATACCTTTCCGGCCGAGGCCGACCACGTTCGCGACTCGGCCACTCTATGGCGTGAACGCATGGCTGCGGTCAAGAGCTGAGTGCACATGAGCGGCGATGCAGCGAGCTTGGGACGTTGCGATAGAGACTCGGAGAGATCGCGATGAGCGAAAACCGGGCTCGGGCTCAGGCGAGAGCAGACTATAGCCGGGCGACGCGACAGGCGCGCTTGCGGCGCATCTGGTCCAGCCTGCGAGGCCAGGATAACCGCCTAGTCCGGTTCGAGGACGTCAAGAGTGCGGCCGGCTTGGCTGAGCAGCACTATCGCGGCGTCCAGCCGATCCGGGTCGATCGCATCATCGGCAGCCTAGGCCGCAGCGATGATTTTGACCGCGCGTTTCTACCCAGGCGCAAGCATACTTCGGGTAAATGGGTGAGCGTAGATGCGGCCGTACAGGAGGGCATTCAGCTCCCACCCATCTCGGTCTACAAAGTGGGCGATGCTTATTTTGTGGTGGATGGTCACCATCGGGTCTCGGTGGCGCGCCAAAACAACCAGGTGTATATCGATGCCGAGGTGATCGAGGTCGAGAGCAAGGTCCCCGTCACTGCTGACCTCACACCTGAAGACCTGGACGTGGTCAAGGCTCGACGCGAGTTCCTGGAGCAGACCAGACTGAATGTCTTGCGGCCAGATGTCGACATCAGGCTATCGATGCCGGGCGACTATGTGCGGCTCATCGAGCATATTCGGGTGCACAAGTACTTTGTGGATCAGGACCGCCGCGAGCCACTGTCACAAGATGAGGCCGTAACGCATTGGTGCGATCAGGTGTATACGCCGCTGGTCCAAGCCATCCACCGCAGCAAGATTCTGGATGACTTTCCCGGCCGCACCGAGGCCGATCTCTACATGTGGATCGTGGAGCACGCTTACTATCTGTCACAAAAGCTCAGCCGAACCATCGATCCGTGGAAGACGGTGGGCGACTTTGCGGAACGCTTTGGCCAACGTCCTCGGCGATGGCTGCGCCGCCTGATGCACAAGATCCGCGATGTGCTGATGCCCGAATCGCTAGAGGCAGGTCCTAGCGCGGGGGCTTGGCGGCACGAGCGGCTGGAGCCTCATCCGCAGCCGCATGTTTTCCCCGACATTCTGGTTACCATCACTGGGGCCGAATCGGGCTGGTTGGCCCTCAGTCAGGCGGCCGAGATCGCCCGCCGCGAGGCCAGCACCTTGCACGGCTTTCACGTGGCTCGGTCCGATGGCGAAGAGGATCGGGTGCTGGCAGAAAAGCTCTTGGAAGAGTTCCGCTTCCGCTGCGAGAGCCTCGGCGTGCCTCACACGACGTCGTGGACCGTCGGTGACCCGGCCCGCGAGATCGTCGATCGCGCCCGCTGGAGTGACGTGGTCGTGATCAACCAGCGTCGCGAGCATGGACGGCTCGCCGAGCGTCCGCTGGGCACCATCTTTCAGGTGGTGGCCGAGCAGAGCGCGCGGCCGATCTTGGCGGTGCCAGGCACGGCGGTGCGGGTTCCTCAGCGAGCCTTGCTGGCCTTTGACGGTAGCCCCAAAGCGCGCGAGGCGCTGTTCGTGTTCCGGCATGTCCTCTCTTGCTGGGGCGTCGAGGGCTCAGTGATCACCGTGGGCAACGGATCGGACGACCAGGCGGTGCTACAGAGCGCGCTAGACTATATGGCGGAGGCGGGGATATCCGATGTTCCGGGTAGGCTGGCGCAGGGCGAGCCACACCGGGCTCTGCTACAAGCCATGCAGCAAGATGAGGCTGACCTACTGCTGATGGGCGGCTATGGCTATCAACCACTGCTCAAGGCGTTCCTTGGCAGCACCGTCGATCGCGTGCTCCGTGAAGCATGGTTTCCGGTGCTCATATGCCGGTAGAGTTCGGCGCGAAACGAGGCGTCTCCGTCTTGGTGGCCTTGGCCCTCGTGCTAGGCCTGCTCGCGGCGGGCGCAGGTGTGGCCCGGGCCGAGGGGCTCGACTATGAGGCGCCGGCCGAGTGGCTGCTCCCTTGGCGCGGCGGCGATGTCCATCGCGTGACCTGGGGCCCGGAAGACCATTGGGCCAACGGCAAGGCGACCGGGATCGCCTTTGACGTAACCATGCTCGAGGGTGTGCCCATCTATGCACCCGCCGATGGCGTTGCTCACTTTCGGCAGGATGCACGCCTTCTGAGCACCACCCTGGGTAACTATGTGGATCTGCGTACGGAGGATGGCTGGCTGGTGCGTTTGGCCCATCTCCGTGACGAACGCCTGGAGACGCGTCCGGTCAAGGCCGGCGAGCTGCTGGGCTATGCCGGGATGTCTGGCGTGTCGGCCAGCCATCTCCACGTGGAGGTGCTGATCCTCGAGGACGGTACCTGGCGATGCCCCGATTCCACCCAACTGGATACCCTTTTTGGGCGGCCGTTGGGCGCCTTTGTGCCTGGCGCTCTGGTCGTTAACCATGGATGCGCCGGTATGTTGGTGAGCGATGGCGAGGCGCGTACGCTGACACCCTCTGTAGAGCTGGGGAATGAGGCGCTGGTGCTGGTGCCGCTGCGCAACGAGGGTGATCGGGTGCTCGACCTGACTGGCGCTCAGTTGGTAATGGAGAGCCCTCTCGGGGAGACGATACTGGCCGACGCGGAGGGCGACTGGAGGTTCCCGGCGCGGAGCCAACGTACGCTGGCGCTGCGCGTCCACCCCGATCTAGCCGGCGTTTGGCAGGCCACCGGGCTGCGGTACGTGGCTGGGCAGCAAACCTGCGCGCTCGATCTAGAGGGGACCTTTATGGTCGAGGCGCTCCCCATCACGACGACGTCTCTGGATCTAGTGTCTGCCGCGATCGTGGGGTCGCCGTTGGAGATCGCGCTAACGCTGTGGAACACCGGATCCGACGCGCTGGAGGCCGATGATCTGCTGGTTTGGGGAGAGGCTCCGGATGGCGCCATCTGGCAAGCGACCCTCGGTGAGCCGGTGCGGCTCGAAGCGGCCGGCTTGACGGATCTGCTGCTGCGCAACGGGCCGGTGCTGGGCGAGGTGGGCCCGTGGCGGACGAGTGGCGTCGCCCTGGTTCGCGAGGGGAGAGCCTTCCGCGTGGCCCTGGCCGAGGCCGAGATCGAGGTGTCTGGCCCGCAGCTCGCTATCGAGTCTCTGAGCGTGCACGCAGCCGACCGGGGGCCGATCATCCTAGTTCGCCTGGCGAACCTGGGCGATGAGCCGATTCGTGACGCGCGCCTGGAGCTCTGGGGCTGGTATGGCCTAACGGGCGGCGACGTGGCCAGCGCGACTACCTCGGTCGACGAGCTGTGGCCAGGACAGTCCAGCATGCTGAGGCTTCAGGTCCAGGCCTCGCCTGGCCAGGGCGAATGGCGGCTCGCAGGGGCGGGCTACTGGCTGGATGACGCCTACCTGCCGCTGACCCTGGCGGCTGCGCCCCCAACCACCGTCGCGGAGTAGGCGGAGGAGGCGATCCGTGGAGGCTGTTCGCTGCGAGGGCTTGACCCGCCGGTTTGGCGCCAAGGTTGCCGTGCGCTCGATGGATCTGGCGGTGCAGCATGGTGAGGTCTTTGCCTTCCTGGGCCCCAATGGCGCCGGCAAGACG
>DAIRUQ010000008.1:0-46228 GCA_036803245.1 Chloroflexota bacterium
GCCGCTCACGTTCCAAGTGCCGCCGGTGGCCGTCCAATCTGCCGCTACGGGCGCGTCAAAGGTCTCGGACCAGTCCGGCAGCAGCAGAGCGACCAGCCCGGGTTGTACCACGACCGCCGTGATCGCCTTCAGGATGAATGGCGTGGGGGTGATGCTGGGCGTCAGCGTGGCCGTGGGCGTGGCGGATGGCTCCGGCGTGGCGCTAGGTTCGGGTGTGGGCGTCGGCACGTTGCCCGGGTCCGGGTCCACATTGTCCTGCATCCCATCGCCGTCGGTGTCCTTGCTGATGGGGCTGGTGCCCATGGCGACCTCTTCGCCGTCCAGCAAGGTGTCGCCATCGGTATCGCGGTTGTTCGGATCGGTGCCCCACTGGAGCTCCTCGGCGTTGGTCAGCCCGTCTCCATCCGAGTCCTCCGCCAACCACACGGCAGTGGCCGTTGCGGCGGAAGCGGTGGCCTCGGCGATCTCGGCCTGACTCATAGCCGCAGCGGTCTGCGCCGCCACGGTCTGCTCGGCCGCGCGGGCGATCTCGGTCTGGTTGGCCAGGGCGAGCGCCGTCTGTGTCGCAAAGCTCTGCTCGCGGTTCTGCCATTGGCTATAGGCGAACATGCCCACGCCGCAGGCCGCCACCAGCAGCAATCCCAGCACCGACGCCGCCCAGATGGGCAGGATCGGCTTGAGCATCACGGCCGCGCGCGCCTCCAAAGCCTGGCCGCTGCTGGTGACTGCCTTGATGGCGTAAGGGAGCGCCTCGGTGGTGCCAAAGAGGGCTCGCTTTTTGCGGGCGGCCACCTTGATGGTCGTCTCGCGCTGGGCTCCGGGAGCCACCGGCAGCTCGGTCGCCGCGGGGGCCACGGCCACCTGCTCATCGGATTCGGCGCCGGTCAGCCGCACCGTCTCGGGCGCGTTGCCCTGGTTATGCACCCGCAGACGGGCCTCGCCTCGGCGCGGAAGCTTGGGCGGGGTCACCGCCATCTCTAGCTGCGCGTAGGGTTGGATGGTCAGGGTGCCTTGGGCCATGGCGTACAACTCGGGGTTGGCGCGCGAGGCCGCCCGCACCTCGATCGGGTGGAGCCCGGCCGTGCTGCTGGGCTGGCGCGGCGGAGAGATGCGCAGCGTGACCGATCCGCTGTCGCCAGGGGCCAGTCGCAAGGTGCCCTCGGGGCGGGCGATCCATTCCGGCGGGATCCCTTCCAGCGTGGTGGTGATATGCTCCACCTGCTGGCCCGGGTTCATGATGCGTACCGTCAGGACCGCTGCCTGCCCGGGCGCGACGGTGAGCGCGCTCGGCTCGATGGACACGGTCAGGCGGTCGGCCCGCGATGCCGCGCTTCCCACGGGCGGCGGCGCCGCAAAGCTGGCTCCCGCAGGGGCAGCGGCGGGCTGGCCCGCGGTGGCCAACTCCAGGCGCAGCCAGTGGTCGCCGATCCGTACCTGGTTGCCGCCGCGCAACGTCTCGGGCACGCCGGGCAGCAGCTTGTTCTGCCCCAGGTAGGTGCCGTTGGTGCTGTTCAGGTCGGTGATGCGGTAAGTGTCGCCCTCGATGGTCACCTGGGCGTGCTGCCGCGAAGCGCGCGGATCCTGCAGCGCCAGGTCGCAACTGGCGTCGCGGCCGATGGTCAACCGGCTCTTGCCCGCCAAGGGCACGGCCCGGCTGGCTCCGTCGGGCGCCAAAACCAGCAGCCGTCCGCCCACGGGGATCTGGCTGGGGGGCGTGGGCCAGGCGTGGCTATCGGGGGTGGCGGGCGGCTGGGCGTTGGCCGCGGCCATGGTCGCCAGGCTGGCATAGGTGGCGTCAAGCGAGGGCGTCGGCCGCATGGTGGCCGCTGGCGGCGGCGCCAGGGTGCGGCGGGCCTCGCCCAGGGCGTCACGCAGGGCGCCGGCGGTGGCCCAGCGCGCTGCCGGTTCCTTGGCCAACGCCTGGAGGATGATCTCCTCGAGGCGGGTGGGGAGGTCGGGCACCAGGCTGCGCGGCGGTGGCGGCGGCTCTTTGGTATGGGCGCGCAACGCCTCGGTCAGCGTGCGCACCTCAAAGGGCAGTTGGCCGGTCACCATCTCGTACAGCACAATGCCCAGTGCATAGAGGTCCGCCTGCCCGGTGATGGGCAGCCCCTCGCACTGCTCAGGCGCCATATAGGCGGGGGTGCCCATGGCCATGCCGGTGACGCTGAGCAGCCCGCCCTCGGCCAGCTTGGCCAGGCCAAAGTCGGTGACGATGGGCTGGTAGGGCAGCTCGGGATAGCGCGAGTCGGGCTGCTGGAGCGGCCGCAGGATCAGGTTGCCCGGCTTGATGTCACGGTGATAGACGCCGCGCCGATGGGCATAGTCCAGGGCATCGGCCACCTGCTCGACGATGGCCAGCGCCTCGGGCAGCGCCAGCAGTTGCTGTTGCTCGTGCAGCATGTGCAACCAGTCGCGCAGATTCTGCCCCTCGATGAACCCCATCACGATATAGAGCAGGTTCGGGTCCTTGGAAAAGCTGTGCACCCGCACGATGCCAGGGTGCTCCAAGGCTGCAATGGCGCGGGCCTCTTGCAGGAAACGCTCACGAAAGCCCTCTTGGCGGGCAATGTGGGGGTGCATCACCTTGATGGCGACCGTCCGATCCAGCGGGATCTCGTGGGCGCGAAAGACGGCGCCCATCCCCCCCTGGCCTAACAGCTTGTCGATGCGATACGTGTTGTCGAGTACGCTTCCGACGAGGTCGTCCATGGTTACTACCTACCTTTCACAGATCCAATCAGGGAGCGGCCAAGCCGGCCCAAGTGCCGTCTGGCCGTAACAGGTACGCCGTGCCGCGAGCCACGTGATAGAGCAGGTACCCGCTCTCCACGCGTTGCATGCGGGCGTCCGTAGAGTCCTCGATGGCCAGCGCGAATCCCAGCGCGTCGCGCATGGCAGGCTGGCTGCACCAGGCCAGGCCGAACCCCCGCTTGGGCTGGATCAGCCCCTCTGGCGCCGGCGCCTCGCACGACAGCTCGGGCTTGGTCTCATCCCACTCGTCGATCATCTCGGTCCAGCGCCCATCGTTGGCCAGCATAAAGATGCTATCACGCCCCTCTGACCAGAACATCATGCCGCGTTCCGTGGGCTGGTAGGCCCAGGCGCCCAACACCGCCGTCTCTAGCGCGCAGCCAAAGCCCTCCCGCGCCCAGATCGGCGCCAACCCTGGGTCGATCTCTGTGGAGCAGGGCGTCCAGGTGGGGGCAACCGTGGCGGTGGGCGTAGCCGCCGCCGGCGTGTCCGTCGGCGGAGCCGTCGTGGGCTCGGCGGTCGGTTCGCCGGTGGGCTCGGCCGTCGGCTCCAGCGTGGCTGGCGCGGTCGGCTCGGGGGTCGTCGCGAGCGTCGGTTCGAGCGTCGCCTCGGCCGTGGCAGCCGCGCCCTCTGGCGACGGCGTCTCGGCCAACAAGGTGGCGGTGGCGGTTGCGGCGGGCGCCAAAGCCAGCGGGCCACCCGGCCGCAGCAACACAACTAGCAGGATGGCGACCACGGCCAGGATGGCGGCCGCCACCAGCAGCGCCACCACCCACGGCGGGATGGCAGGCTCCTCGATCACGTCAAAACCGTCCATGCGCGCAGAGGGCGCATGTGCGCGCGCCGCAATTGCACGGGCCGCGCGGCCAGGTCTGCGCGCCGCTGCGCCCGCGCGAGCGCGAAGCTTCCGATCAGGGCGGTTCTTGTCAAAGGTATTGCGGAACGGATCGCTCATGGCGTCCCTCGTCGTCTGGTGCGGCTACTCGATCGTCAGGCTATAGCTGGTGTGAGCGGGACGGTTGCGCTCGATGATCCGCTCGACCATGCGAGCGTCCACTGGCCGCCCGCCGGTTCGCAGCGTCACGGCGAAATGGTGCGGTTCGTCGACGTTCTCGGCGATCTCGGGCGTGATGCCGGTGCAGATCTCGATGTGTCGCGTCAGGCCGGCTCCGGTGCCGCGCGCCTGGTAGAGCCAATGGGCCTGCCGCAGTAGCTCGCGCTTGGTGGCCTCAGGCAGGCGCTCCTCCAGCAGTTCACCCAACCAGGCATCCAGCGTGCCGAGGTAGCCGGCCGGCGCCGTGGTCGGGTCCAGATACAGAGAGAAGTGGCCGATCATCTGCTCAACCGGCCCCAGGAGGTCCTCAAAGACCAGGAGGAACCGCCCCAGAAAGCCGCCACCATCAGGCTCGGCATAGATGGGCGGCAGGTACTGAAGCCAACGGCTGGCCGTCTCGGGCATGCCCACCCAGCGGGTAGGTTCCTGCGGGCCGGCCACGGTTGCCGGCGGAGGCTCCGGCGGGCGCGGAGGAGCCGGCCGGCCACGCGGCATCGTGCGGACGCCGATGCCAGCCGGCGCGGGCTGCTCGGGCGCGGCTGCGCGTTCTGCATCCGGCTCCGCGTGGACCGGCGCGGGCGGAGGAGGCGCCAGCAGCGTCAGGCGGAACGGCCCGATGGCGATGACATCGCCATCCTGCAGTGGCCGGACCTCTCCGGGCGGGAGCGCCACGTCGTTGACCGTCGTGCCGTTGCTCGATCCCAAGTCCTCGATGCGATAGGGCCGGCGGTCGGCGTACAAGCGCGCGTGGGCCCGCGAGACCCAGCCGTGGGGCAGCACCAGGTCGGTATCGGCCTCGGCGCGCCCGATGCGCACCACCGGCCGATCGAGGGCATAGCTCCACTCGGCCTGGTCGGGCGCCGCGATGCGCAGGCTGCCCCCCAGCGATGCTTGATGATCGGTGTTGCTGCTATCCATGGCTCACTCTGCTTCCACGGTGACCTCGTGGAGGTCCGACACGACCACCTCATGGGCCAAGAGCTCGAGTTTTCGCTCGACCGGCTGGAGCCGATCGGCCTCGTCTACGGTGAACATGGCCACGTCCTGGATGTACTGGATGCCGTCCACGCCCTGGACGCAGGCGTACAGATCCGAGAGGTAGAGCTCGCGGCCAAAGGGCCAGCCGCGACCATCCGGGCCGCCTACCAGCGGGTTCAGGGTGCGGTTCAGCGCGGCGATGACGGCCTGTTCCAGCCGTGCGTGGTCGACGCCGGGTTGGGCCACCACGCGAGCCTGGACCCGCACGCGCTTTAGGCCGGCCTCGCGCACCTGGAGGTGGCTGGTGAGCAGCCGGCGCTCATCCAGGAACGCCTGCACCTCGTCGCGCAACGCCTCGGCCAAGGCCAGCCGCGAGAGCGGGATATAGCCCTGGGCCTCTTGCTGGTGGATGGCCGGAATCAGCATCACATACACCTGGCCCGGACTGGGCGCCCCGCCCCTTCCGCCGGCCAGGGCCGTCTGCAGGCAGCGCACCCGCGCCACCCGGCCCGGGAAAGCCTGCCGCACCAGCTCCTCATAGTCGTCCGCAGTGACGGCACGATAGCGCGTGCGCAGCAGGCTCTTGGCGCGGAACATGGCCTCGTCGAGCGTCTCCGCATCCAGCCCGCCCAACGCCGGCGCATGGTTGGTGACTCGACTCACATAGGCGATGCTGCTCTTGAGCTCGGTGATGGTCTCGCTGCGAACGTTGCCGCCAGTGCCGCCGCCGTAACGGTAGCTGGAAAGGCGTATGTCGGCCCCGCGTGGCGGGATAGCGCCGTACTGCCGCACCGATCCATCGGTCAACCGCAGGGCCGGCCCAAAGGTCACCTCGCCCGAGACGCTGTCCAGCGTGTAGACCTGATCGTCCGGCCCCGTGGTGCTGAAATCGGCCACCTCGCGCCAAGGTTGCCAGGTACGCATGCCCGGCAGCCACACCTCGACCCGCTCGGTCTCCCAACGGGGCAGGACGGGCGTGTGGCTCAGGCTGTAGCGCTGCCCCGGCGAGCCATCGCTGCGGCCAATGCGCTCGTCGCGCTCTTCACTGGCGTGGGTGGCGGGCGTCGTCGCCCCCCAGCTTACCAGCTTGACCTCGCGGATGATCGGCGAGGTGGTATAGGGGCGCATCTCGCCGCTGGCCGGGATGACCTCGCAACGGAGCCAGAAGGCGTTGACTTCGCCGATGGCGCGTTGGGCCAGCTCGGGCAGGCGCAACCGCACCTGGCCGCTCCAGCTCATGCCGCCGGTGCCATCCTGCTCCAGCGGCGCGTCCACCCAGCCGCTCTCCGTCCAGGCCTGCCACTGCAGCGGCGGGCTCTCGGGCACAATGTTCTGGCCGCCCGCCCGCACGCAGGTCAGGTCCACGCCCAGCACGTGGTGGTGCAGCGGCGCTGAGAACCCCAGGTAGATCGCCTCGCCCACCTGGGGCGATTCGTCCGAAAACGGCGTGAACTCTTTTTTCAGGCGGCGGAGGGGCACGTCCTCATAGGCCATGCTAGAGCCCCGCTGCTTGCGCACCAGGATCTGCTCTAGCTCGGCCGGGTGGATGGTCAGCTCCTCCTGGGTGGTGAACACCACCGGCTCGGCCTGGTCCACCCGTCGGGTAGCGACCGCCGTGGCCCGTGGGATCACCACCGGAGCCGGCTGTGGCGCTGAAAGGTAGAACGTGAGCGGAGCCGTGGCCGCGCGGGGCGGCTCCAGGGTGATGCCGAGCAGCTCCAGAAGCTTGACATAATGCGTGTGCGGCATCTGGTTGGCCCGGTAGAGCAGCAGGTCCACCATCCAGGCGAACAGCTCTACCAGGGTGATGCCTGGATCGCTGACGTTGTGATCCGTCCACTCGGGGCAGTAGAGCGGGATCTTTTTCTTGGCCTCGTCCACCAAATCCTGAAAGCTGCGGTCATCGAGGGGTCTAGTTGGCAGCGCCATGGCCTACTCCTCTGGTATCAGGTAGAACGGAAAGACCAGACTCCGGCTGGAGTGGGTGGCCTTGATGCGATAGCGGACATCGATCAGCAACGCGGCCGGGTGGTCCGGGTCGGGGCCGGCGCTGACGCTCTCGATGGCGATGCGCGGCTCCCAGCGCCCCAGGGCCTGCCGCACATAGCGCTCGGCCATGCCGGCGGTCTGGCTGTTGTTGGGGGCAAAGACCAGCTCGTGCAGCCGGCAGCCAAACTCGGGCCGCATCACCCGCTGGCCCGGCGCCGTGTTCAGAATGATGCGGATGGCCTGTTCGATCTCGGTGGCATCGCCCACCAGCGCGATCTGCCCCCGGTCATCCAGGTGGGGCGGGTAGGCCCAGCCGCGTCCGATGATGTCTCGATTCATGGCGCTCCTCTCTGCCGCGTGCCTAGCCGCCGACGAACACCGTGCTGACGGCCACCACCTGGCCGTGCGGCGCCGGCACCACGTCGTCGCAGGTGCGGGCCATGTCGCCGTTGCGCGCCGCCGGCCGCCCGTTGATATAGACGGTGGCGCTGCCCATGGTGATATCCGCCATGTTGGTGGGCGGAACCTGGAACGGCGCGGTCGGGTTCAGCGGGATGTGCGGCGGCGTGTTCTGGGCGGTCGAGCCCTGCATGGCCGCCGGCCTGCCCATGATGAACACATCGGTGCTCAGGTTGCCGTTGAGGATCCCGCTAAAGGGATGTCCCGGCGTTGGCGTGGGCACTGGTGGGCCAGGCGGCGCCGGCACCATCAGGATGTGTGTATCCATGGCGGTGACTCGATCCCCTTGCTTGGCCGCTGGTTGTCCTGGCATGTTGCCGCTCCCGCCTCAAGAGCCGAGGCCCTCAGATAGGCTGAGGCTCTGGTTCAGTTCAGATCGATGCGCGCGCCCTTGATCTTGGTCATGGCCCCGCCCTCGATCTCCAGGTTGGCGCCGGCCTTGATCTTGACGTTCAGGTCGCTCTCCAGGGTCATGTCACGGCTGGCCTTGACGCTCACCTCGCCCTGGGCCTCGATGGTCAGGTTGCCGCTGCTATCGTCGATCTCGATGGTGGTGCCGCCCGCTGCGGCGATGCGCACCCGGTTGCCGCTGTCGTCCAGCTCGACCTGGTGGCCGCCAGCGGTCTCCAGCCGTACCCAGGCCTCGTCCGAGCTCTCGCTCATGGTCAGCTTGTGCCCGCTGCGCGAGACCCAGGCCCGCTGCACTACCGCGCCGTCCTGAATGGCGCCCGTCAGCGGCGGGGCATCGTTGCCGTTCCAAAGGCCGCCGATCACCACCGGTCGGTTGATATCCCCTTCCTCAAAGACCACCAGCACCTCATCGTTGACCTCGGGCACTAGGTGCAGGCCGCGATCGGCACCGGCCCCTGGCGTGGTCAGCCGCGCCCAGCCGGTCTCGAGATCGCCGTTCAGCGCCGGAAAGCGCACCCGCACCCGCCCCAGGGCCTCTGGGTCGTCACAGTTGGTGACGATGCCGACGGCCGCCGAGACGTGAGGTTGCTGGCGGGGGGCGCTATCCAGCAGCTCGGCCAGCGTGCCGCCGCGCCGCCCGTGAATAGAGAACTCGGTGATATAGTCGCTGCGGGTGGACCAGACGTGCCGCGCCGAGCTGACGCGATAGCGCCCGTTGAATCGGTTCCCCAGCGCCGAGAGCTCTACCATGGCCCCGGCGTTCAGCGCCGGCTGGCCCTCCGCGACGCCTTGCGCGCGCACAAAGGCGGCCACCTGCTCGTCCAGCGCCGTCTGGGCGCGGGCATCGGCCTCGGCCTGGCTGGCCACGCCCTGCAGGGGCAGCACCCGTCTGGCCTCGCCCAGGGCGCTCTGGGCCAGGTCGCGGCCGGTCTGCTGTAGGCCGATCTCGGGCTCGGCCTCGCTGCTGCTGGCCCGTCCCACCACCTCGCGCTTGGTGGAAACATCCCACCCCCGCACCTCGACCTCGCTGACCTGCTCGCCCAACGCCAGGATGGGGCGAAAGCTGCGCAGTTCCCGGCCGTATTCCAGCGTCACCGTGCGCTCGGGGGCGGCATCGGCCGGCTTGAACTGCAGCGTCTGGTCGCGGACATAGGCCACATAGCCGACGCGGCGGGCGCGCTCGCGCAAAAAGACGATATCGCTGACCGCGTCCTGGAACACATGCGTGTGGGAGGCGCTGGTGGCCTGGACGTCGGCCTGCAGCCCCGCCTCCTGGGCGATCTGGCTGGCGATCTCGCTGTCGGTCATGTTGGCATAGGTGCGCGTGTGCACGCCGCGATGCAGCCCGATGCTGCGGTCATAGGCCCGCACGGTCAGCTCAATGAGGGTGCCCGGCTTGAAGGCTGGCTCCAGGTTGGTGATCAGCCCGATGAATAGGGTCTGGTCGCCGCGACCCTGGTCGTCGGCCACGCCGATGGTGAGCTCGGCGCCCAGCGGGAACGTGTCGCCGCCAGAGAGGCGCGCGTCGCGGTCGTGGAGGCAGAGCGTTGCCATGTCGGGCAGCAGCAGGTCGCTATCGACCTCTACCAGGTAGAGCTCATCCATGATGGCCTGCTCCAGGCGGGTCCCGTCCACCTGGACATAGAGCTGCCGGATTAGGTTCTCCTCGGCGTTCGGCAGAACAGGCACGGCACCTACTCCCTGCTTAGTAAGGCAGACTCTCGACGATGGGTGGGATGGCCAGCACCTTGCCCGTGGGCAGGTGCAGCGGGTCGCTGATCTCGTTGGCCTCGGCGATCAAGCGCCAGCGGGTGGCGTCGCCGTACTCTTCCCAGGCGATCAGATCCAGCCGGTCGCCGGCCTGCACGGTGCGCGTCTTGGGTGCCACGCCGCCGCCTGAGGTCGGGTTCTGTTTGGCATAGGCCGCCGGGTCGGTGATTTGCTGCAGGTCCACGTCCACGGTGGTCCGCACGGGCGTGCCATCCTTGAGAAACAGTGTCATCTTTTGCGTCAGGCTGGTGATCACCGCCAGGAACTCGAAACGTCCCCAGCGAAAGGTGACGATGGGGGGTTGGCTCTTGCCCGTCTGCTGGTCGGTCTTGTCCTCGTCCACCATCATCATGCGCCACAGGCCGTCGGTATGGGTGCGCACGTCGGTCCGCTCGCCATAGGTATCGAAAAAGAGCTGCAGCTTGAGCGTCTGCGCGCCGCCCTGCTTGAAGCGGATGCGCGGCACGTTCAACCCCTTGGTCTCGCCCTCTTCGAACTGGTTCCGCTTGGTGATGGCATACTCGTACGGGTTGAACATGCACAGCACCGTCTCGCCGGTGTTCATGTTGATGAGGGTGGCTGGCTCCAGGCCGCCGCGGGTTGTGGGCATGGTGACCTCCTAGGGGCGCCCCAAGCGCTCGCGCTCGACGCGGATCCGGTCGCGGATCAGCGCCCACACTTGCTCGGCGAGCTCTTGCACATCGGGCTGGGCCGCCGCCGCGGGCCGGGTCTCGGTGGCGCCGGCGGTGGGCGCGGCGGTGCTCGCGGCCTCGGGCTCTGGCTCTTGGCGTACCAACGCCGGGCTCGGCTGGGCTACGGGCGCTGGCTGGGTGCTGGGCGTGCGCCGTACGGGTGCGGCAGCAACGCGGCTGGCTGGCGGCGCGGTCTTGGGCGTATCGGTCGCGGCCCTTCTCAGCGGCGGCGCTGGCTCGCCGGCCGGCGGGGCGGGCGCGGCCGCGGGCGACGTGCCAGCCGCGCCAAAGAGGGCCTCCTCCAAGGGAACCGACTGCCGTGGCGGATGTGCCGCTCGCGGCGAGCTCTCCAAGTCGGACACGGCGTCGGGCTGGGGAGCGACCTCGGCTGGCTCGGCCGTCCGAGCCGTCGTCGTCTGGGTGGCAGCGGGCGTCGGTGGCGGTGAGTGATCCTCACGTTCGACGCGGCGGGCGACCATCGTTAGCTCGGGCGTGGCATCGGGCGCGGTTGCCGTGGGCTCGGCTGGCCCAGCCTCTCCGCTGGCCCGCTCGACTGCCGTGGTCGCGTCGGCGTCAGGCACGGGCCGCTCGGTCGATGGCGTGGCGGGCGACTCTGGCGTGCTGAGCGGCAGGCGGCGCACGGGGGCCGGCTCGGCTGGGGTGGCCGAGGGCGCAGCCGGTGAAGCGGCTGCAGCAGGCGCCTGGTCGGCCTTACCCTCGGGGCGTGGCTGGACCGGGCGGGCCTCCTGGACCTCGCTGGGGTGCGAGGGCTCGGCGTGCTGTGCGCCTACCAGAGTAGCAGAGTCAGGCTCGCGCCAGGTTCTCGCCTCTGCCGCGTCCGATGTCTCTACCAGCGGGGGCGGCGCAGCGGCCTCCGGCGCGGGCGAGGGCACAGCAGCCTGCGATGCCTCCTCCAAAGATGGCTGTTCGGCCGCATCCACGGGGAGCGGGCGAAGGCTGTGTGGCGCCTGGGCATCTGGCGCGGTGGATAGGGTGCCGGACTGCCGTGCCGTTTCTGCATCCGTGCTCGCCGACCGCTGGCCCTCCTCCGTGCGACGATCCTGGGTAGTTGGCAACGTCGGCGCAGCGGCAGGCGTAGCGGGCTCAGTCTCGATCGGCTCTGGCGCCGTCGTCGCGTCGGCCGCTACCGGTGTGCCTCCCGTCCTCGCTTCCGGCTTTGGTTCCTCCACCAGGCGCGAGATGGCCCGCCGTGGAGGCGGCGGCTGCGACGGCTCGGGCGTGCGACCGGCTGGCGGCGTCTTTGGGGCCGCGCGGTCGGCCAGAGAGGCCGTCTCGGCCGGTCTGGTTCGCACGTTGGCTGCAGGTGCCGCCGGTGTGGACGAGGCGGGCGCATCCTGCGGCGTCGGTGGTCTCGCCTCTCGGGCCGCCAGCAACCCCCGCCGCACGTCGGCTACCCGAAATGGTGCCGCTGTCGGCTCAGGCTCGGGCCGTATGGCGAGCTGCGGGACCTCCGAGACGGCCTCGAACGCATCGGATGGCGCCACCGGCCGTGCCAAGGTCAACGGCGGGGCGTTCTCCACCGGCCGCGTGACAACCGGGCGCGCCAGCCGCAGCGTCATGTCAGGGCGCACCGTCGGCTGGATGCCACCCCCGGTCAGAGCGCTCGCCTGATCCCGGGCCCGCTGGATCCACCCCGGCACCAGCGGCCGTGCGGCCACTGCCTGAGGCCGCGCGCGCGCCGCGATGCGCCGCGCAAAGGCGCGATGCCGCTGCCCTAGGTTACGATCCTGTTCGTCTGCCATCTCGCTACTGCACCACCGTCAAGCTCTCGTACGCCAGTTCCAACGTCTCGATGGCCACCTGATTCGAGCCCGCGTCCAGCTCGGGGCCGCTCCACTTGACCGGATACGCCCCCGCAAAGTCCCAGCGCATGATCGTGTCACCCTGGCTATCCAGCATGATGATCGACACCTGCCGCGTGCTCTTGGAGATCTCGCCCGCCAGCACCGCCAGGTACCAGCCCAGCAGCGCGCTCCCCGATGCCAAGCCGCGCTTGAGCGTGATGGTCCCCCGCTTGACCCGCTTGGGCAGCACGTGGGAGCCGTCGTTGTAGCCGCCCTCCTGGCGCTCCTCGACCTCTACCTCCAGGGCGGGCAGGGTGCACTGGGTAAAGGTGGCGCCTTGCATGCCGTCGATCTGCACCACAAAGCGGAACGCCGGGTATGCCTGCTCCGATGCGTCTAGCCTGGGCACCGTCAGTCCTCCCCCTCAACGCCCGCCGAGAGCCGAGCGTTGATGTCGGCAATCTCCTGTGCCCACCGCCGTCGCTCGGCATGGTCCAGCCACAGGATCTCGTCGCGGCTCCAATGAAAGTGATAGGCGATGTAGGCTACCTCCTGGTGGAGCCTTTCCGAGGGGTAGCGCGTCATTCCCCCAGCGGCACCACCTCTACGTCGTAGGTGTGGCCGCACTCGGGACAGGTGGTCCGCACCACGTTGGCCTCGGGCTCGTTGATGCGCTGGTAGAGCTCCTGCAGGTACGCCAGGTCGGCGGAAAACAGGTTCTCTACCACGTGCGGCGTTACCTCGGCCAGGCTTCCCAGCTGCGTGATCACCCGCGACAACAGGATGATGGTCAGGTAGGCCTCGTTGGCGCGGACCCGTGGGTCGCGCAGCGGCGCGATTTCATCCATGGCGGTGGCCAGGCGCATGGTGCCCTCCCGATGCACCTGGCCCTCGCCGTCCACATAGCCGCGCGGCAAGGTGAAAGCGAACTCGGTCTGCATAGACACACTCCTGCCTCAGCTCTGCGGAGGCATCTCGGCGCCGCCAAGGCGCTCCGGCAGAGTCCGGGCTAGTTGGCCCTGCTCAAGCCCTCATGGGTGATCACCAGCTCCTCGATGCCGAACTCGTTGCTGTCGGCCTTGACCGATGGCCCCGTGACCTTGACCGGCCAGGCGTTCTCAAAGTTCCAGCGGGCTCGCTCTTGCAGCTCCTGGTCAAACATCACGATGCTGCCATTCTTGCGCGCCTCGTCCACCTTGCCGTCGATGACGAGCTGGCGCCAATCCCATATGTCCATATTGTCGGTGATGCCGCGCTTGAGCGTGACGCTTTCCCACTTGAGCCGGCCAGGGATCTTTTGGATCAGCTCGCGGCCGCGGCTATCGACCACCTTGTGCTCGATCACCTCGTGCTCCGAGCCGATGCCGCTGCACTCGGTGAAATAGCCCGTGACGATACCCTGGATCTCGATGGCGAAATGAAACCCTACAAGCGGATCGGTTCTCGCTGCCATGTTCCTGTCTCCTTCGCTGGCGCCGTGCGTGGCGCGCTGCTATCCCAAGACGCGTCTATCCTCTGTGCGGCGCGCTACTCGGCCGCCGGGCCAGCCCATTGGCTGATGCGGAAGATCACAAACTCGGCCGGCTTGACCGGGGCGATGCCGATCTCGACGATCAACTGCCCCAGATCGCGCACCTCGGGCGGGTTCAGCTCATCGTCGCACTTGACATAGAACGCCTCCTGCGGCGTGGAGCCAAACAGCGCCCCCGAGCTCCAGACGGTCTTGAGATAGGCGGTGACATCCCGTCGCACTCGGGCCCACAGGTCGCGGTCGTTGGGCTCGAACACCACCCACTGGGTGCCGCGCTCGATGGACTCTTCGACCATGTTGAACAGCCGGCGCACATTGACATAACGCCACGACGCGTCGCTGCTCAGAGTGCGCGCGCCCCACACCCGAATCCCGCGTCCCGGGAAAGACCGGATGCAGTTCACGCCGATGGGGTTGAGCATATCCTGCTCCGCCCGGGTCACCTGGATGGGCAGGCCGGTCGCGCCGCGCACCACCTCGTTGGCCGGGGCCTTGTGGACGCCGCGCTCGGCGTCGGAGCGCGCATACACCCCCGCGATGTGACCCGAGGGCGGGATGCGCACCGTGCCGCGCCCCTTGACGGCGTCGGCCACCTCGAGCCAGGGATAGTAGAGCGCCGCGTACTTGGTGTCATAGTTGGCCTTTAGGCGCCAGTTCGCCATATCCTGCGGCAGCAGGTCGGGTGGGGCGTCCAGGATGGCAAAGCTGTATTTCGTGTTTTCGCAGTGCTCATAGGCCGCCTGCTGGACCGCTTGCACGTCCTGGAGCGACATCTCGCCCGCCTCGTACGAGGCCATCAGGTCGGGCACGGCCAGCATGGTCACGTCATCGACGGCCGTCAGTCCGCCCAGGCCGGTGCGTTCGGCCGCCTTGCCGCGATAGTCGCTCACGGTGACCGCTTTGGTCTCGATCCTGCCGCCGGCGAGCTGGTAGGTGCCCTCCTTGGGCTTGCGCTCGGCCAGCGTGCCGGTGCCCTTGGCCACGCGGATCACCACCACCTTGGATTGGGCCGTGGCCGTCTCCACATTGTTGTCGCCCTTGGCCAGCGTGACCCCTGGGTAGCTTTCGGTGCCGGCTGGACTCTCGATGATCAGGGTAAAGAGTTCCTCTTCCTCCTGAGGCTTGACGGTCACCTTGATCTCGTTGCCGGCCGGTCCGCCGGCCTTGGCCTCGATCTCGAGGGCGTCGCCCGCCTTTTCACCGACGCCGGGGAGCAGCGCTTTGGCCGGGCTGGCCAGCTGCGGATCCAGCGACTGTCCCAACGTCTTGACGCTCACCACGTAGCAGCGGCTGCCGCCGTTCTGGAAATAGCCGAACACGGCATAGGGCAGGTAGGCGCCCTCCACAAAGCCGCCAAAGGTGTCGAGGTATTGCGACCAGTTGGTGACGGCCACCGCCTGGCCGAGGACCGAGCTCACCTCGCCGTCGCCGTCGCGTCGGGCCGCCTTTTCGGTATAGCCGACGAACGCCGCCACGGCAGTGCCTACCGACTCGATCGGTTTGGTGCCCTTGTCCTCCTCGACGATATAGACGCCTGGGGATTGATAGCTTGCCATCTTGCATTCCTTTGCACTGAGGCCCTAGGGCCGATGTGGGGCGCCATGTATGGCGCGGCCATGTATGACGCCGATAGTCCCGATCCGCATTGCGGCTCTGTTCTCGCTACACCTCCCAATCCACATAGGGCGCCGCGCGATCGGCCGTCGGCACCTGGATGCTCCGACGCTGGGTGCGCCCGCCCGCCACCACCTCCATGGCGTGCTCGCCGGCGGGCACATTGGCGAACCGATACCGTCCGAAGGCGTCGGTCTCGGTTTCCAGCCCTAGGTTCGCCAGCCGCACCACCGCGCCCGCCACAGCTCGCGACGGGTCATCCTTGGCGCGCACCATGCCCGCCACCTGGAGGATCTCCTGGTCAAACGCCTGCGCGGGGTAGGGCGCCTCGCGCTGGCCCACCCGGATGCGCTTGGTCAGGACCAGCGGTCCAGTAAAGGCCACGTCGCGATCCATGGCCACGGTCACCACATAATCGATCGAGGGGCGCAGTTGGTTCTCCATCACGCCCCATAGGTCGGGCATGTTGCCGATGGCCATGCTGGGCTGGGCCGTCTGCGCCAAAATGGCATAGGGCTGGTCGCGCAGCTCGCCCTGGAGCAGCTCCTGGGGCAGGGTGGCATGCCGCGCCAGCGCCGCCAACACCCGCCACAGGATGGCGTGCTCATCCTCCACCTGGTTCTGCGTCCACACGGTCACCAGGTAGCTGAGGCTGTATCGCAGCGGGGCCACGCGCTTGGCGCCGGTGCCGTCCGGCCGCCGTTCCACGGTCCACTCCTGGTTGCGCAGCTCCAGGTTCTCGCGGATGTCGTACAGGTAAAAGTCCACCGTCGGCCGCGTCAGCCCGGCCGCCCAGTCACCGGTGGGCTGGTCAAAGGTGACGTCCACGCTGTTCGCGTCAAAGCGGGCGTGGGTCATCACCAGCTTGCGGATGGTCTCGTCCAGGTCGTTGATCACGATGTGCCTCTCTGCCTTGCTCGCCGCGTGTCAGCCGCGCGCTACCTTCCGCGCCCGCCTCTGGGCAGATCCATCTCAATACGTCGCGGAAATCCCCAATCGCGCGCCAGCTGCTCTTCGTTCTCGGCGGCGTTCAGCCCCCCGCGCCCAAGCAAGCGGTCCAGAACCGGGCTCGGGATGCCCTCCACTTTGTCCCGCAAGCGCTGCGACGTATAGGGCGCGATATGCTCAATCAACCGACCACTATCGCGATAGTGTCGTCGGTACAGCTCGATCTCAAACCGCCGTCCGAGCTCTGCGAATCGCGCCAGCTCTACCGCACGCGCCTCGTCGTTCGTATGCTGGATGTGGATCAGGATCATCCTCAAGGCCAGGACGTTGCGTGACCGGTGCGCCATGTCGACCGCGTTCTCAAAGGTGGTTACCACGCCATCCACGTTGCGGGCCAGCGAATCGGCCAAGGCGGCGCTCTCAGCGCGGACTTGGGCCGCAAAATCTGCCCGCGCGCGCTCCTCGGTGGCGCTGCTGGCCTCGGCGCCCATCGACGCCCCTCGCTGCACGACCGCTCCCGCCATGGCCTGCGCCGCGGCCACCGTGGCGGCCCGCAGGGCCTCGGTGCCAACCCATCGCGCGACGGGGCCCACGCCCGGCACGAGCGCCAGCACGATGCCAAAGACATCCGAAAACTGGACGCCACCAGCGCTAGACACTCCCGCATACTCTAGGAAGTTCCCCACCGCGCCGTCGTATGCCCGCAACGTCTGCAGGGCCAAGCCCCCAGGCGAGAGCATCCACCGCTGCAGACGATCCAGCTCGCGATTGCATTGGCGATCCACCTCTTCCAAGGTGGCTGCTTCGATCTCGGCCTCGCGTCGCGCCAGCTCGGCCGTGATCAACGCCATGTTGGTCTCGCGGGCCTCGGATAGCGCCACACTCTGCTCCAGGAGGGCGATCTGCTGTCGCAGCTCCACGATGGTCATCTGCTGGACCGCTTCCTCAGTGATGGTCTGCATGGTCACGTCCACGGCTACCCGCCGCCGCAGGGCCTGATCGCTGGGTTCGGCCTCTACGGCCTCCCGTGGCGACAAGTCGACGCTGGTGCTCTGCTCGAGCGCAGGGCCGTGCCCGATCTGGTCCTGCGCTGGGCCGATCGGCCAAGCGCCTTCGCCACGAGCCAGCCGTTCCAGCGTGCGGTTCGGCAGGTGAGGTGCCGTCGACTGAGCCATCGGAGGCAGCAGCCGACGGATGCCGTCCGACGCAAGAGTCCGGCGGGGCGAGGTATGGCGCTGGCGCAGCCCCACCGCGGCCCGCTCCTGGCGGGTTTCCTGTTGGCGAGTTGTGCGCTGCATCTGCTGCGCCATAGTGCCCTCTTGGTTATGAGGTGCCTAGCTCATCCGCATCGCTCTACGTTCATATGCACTACATTGGCCCGTGTGCCGGCAAGTCGGTGACATTAGCGCTCTCGGGAAGCCCCCACGAACGTCCCAGTGCCAAGATGTCATCGGCCGCCTTGAGCTCACGGATCAACCGCTGCTGCGCGGCATGTGGCAGGCCGACGATTCCGCCCAGCTCCAGGGCCTCGTCCTGGTACGCGATCTGGTACTCCCGGCTCTGGAGCGTGGCTCCTGTCTGCAGGCAGAACTCGCGGTACAGCTCGATCTCAAAGCGACGCGCTACCTCGCGATACTGCTCCGGCCCCACCGAACGGACCTGCTCGTTTTCGCTTTCCAGCGCCGCTAGAACCCGGCGGAGCGCATCCGAATCGCCTGCTTGAAGGGCTGCATCGATACCATTCTCGTATGTTTGTAGCACAGAATCGACGTTTCGCGCAAGGGTGTCAGCCATGCCCGCGCTGGCGGCTCGCACCGTCGAGGCAAAATCCGCGCGAGCGCCAGCCTCGTTTCGCGTGCCCGATGCCTGGCTCTCCGCAGCGCCTTGGGCGCTGATCCTCTTTGTCGTCTGGATGGCAGTGGCCACCATGGCCGAACGAACGGCCGCCCCGCCAATCCAACGCGCTACTGGCCCTACTGCGGGGATCAGATGGAGGGACGCGGAGAAAATGTCCATCGGCTGCAGGCCCACCGACGCTACGTCGGGGATGCTCATGTGGTCGATCCAGCTGCCAACGGAGCTATCAAAAGCGCGCAGGGTCTGCAGGGCCATGCCCCCAGGCGAGAGCATCCAGCGCTGCAGGCGTCCCAACTCGCGCTCGCACTGGCGGTCCAGCTCCTCCAGGGTGGCGACGGGCCCTCCCTCTGGCCCCATGGCCACATCAGGCCCTTGCCGCCGCAGGGCTTGCACCTCCTCCTCCTCCTCTTCCTCGGGCTGGCGGCGCAAGGCCTGGAGCTCCTCTTCCTCCTGGGTGTCTTCCTGGCGGCGCAAAGCCTGGAGCTCTTCTTCCTCCTGGGTGTCTTCCTGCCGGCGCAGGGCCTGGACGTGGTCCTCCGCGGGCATCTCTTGTCGGCGCAGGGCCTGTAGCGCGGCGTGGGCGGTGGCGTCGGCGCGGGCCTCAGCCGGGTCGTGGGCCGAGCCTACCATCAGGCGACCGGACGGCCCCCCGCCGGCGCGGTCTTGCGCGTCGGTGGCGTGGGCCAGCTCGTGCGCCAGGGTGAACTGGCCACGTTCGCTCTGGGGGTTGAACTCGCCGTCCGCAAAAAAGATGTCACGCCCGTGGGTAAAGGCCCGTGCCTGAATCGCGCTCGCCAGGTGGTCGGCCCCGCTGCCGGTATGCACCCGAATGCCCGAAAGGTCGCTGTCCAGCGTCGCACCGAACCCCTGCGACGTGGCCTGATCCAGCGGCCGCCCTCTGCCGCGCTCGGCCTGCAGCTCCTGCTGAAAATCATCCGAGACGGCATAGGCGTCCTCGCCCGCCAGTCGTCGCAGCGCGCTGTTGGGCAAGCGATGCACCGCTGGCCGCGCCATGGGGGGCACCAACGCCGTCAGCTCTGGCGCGGGCCCTGCCTGGCGCACGGTGTCTCGCCTCGGGCCACTGGCTTTGTCGCGGTCACGGGGTTGCCTGGAGCTGTTGAGTCTGATCTGATCCAACTGGTGGGCCATGGCCGCCTCCTAGGTCGCGTCTAGTCCGTCGGGGGCGAACTGGCGTTCATCCACCAGCTTGCCTAGTTTTTGAAACTCGCGGCGCGCTGCCCAAAGGAGGTGCTCCATGCCGAGCACGCGGCTTTCGCGGGCGGCCAGGAACGCCGCACTCAGCGCCACATTGCGGATGCTCCCGCCGGTAAAGCGCCACCGCCGCGCCAGCTCGGATGGGTCCAGGCCGTCCTCGCGGGGCAATGTGGCCGGTAGGTGCTGCTGCCAGATCATGCGCCGGGCCGCCTCGTCGGGAACCGGGAAGGCCACCACGAAATGCAGCCGCCGCAAAAAGGCCTCGTCCAGGTTCTGTTGCAGGTTGCTGGTGAGGATCACCACGCCATCGTACTCTTCTACCTTTTGCAGGAGGTAGCTGATCTCGATGTTGGCGTAGCGGTCGTGGGCGTCCTTGGTCTCGGAGCGCTTGCCAAAGAGGGCGTCGGCTTCGTCAAAGAGCAGGATAGCGTTGGCGTGGCGGGCCTGGCTAAAGATCCGCTCCAGGTTCTTTTCCGTCTCGCCCACATACTTGCTGACGATGCCCGATAGGTCGATCTTGAACAGATCCAGGGCTAGCTCGGAGGCGATCACCTCGGCCGCCAGGGTCTTGCCGGTGCCCGAGGGACCGGCGAATAGCGCCGCCAGCCCACGTCCCAACTGGCTGCGGCCGCCCATGCCCCAGGTGTCATAGACGATGTGGCGGTAGCGGAACTGGTCGCACAGCTCGCGCAACTGCGATACCTGATCGGGCGGCAGGATAATGTCATCCCAGGTGTGGCGCGGGTCGATTCGCTGGGCATAGCTGCCCAGGTCGGGGCTACTAACGGCGCGGGCGGCGGCGTAGAGGTCGTCCTCGGCGATGCGGCCGCCGGCGCCGTTGCGCTGCTGGGCCTCGTCGCGGGCCATGCGGGCGGCCTGGGCGATCTGGTCGTGGCTCAAGCGGTAACGCCCAGCCAGCGCGTCCAGATCCAGCGCATCTCGTCGGGCTCCCAGCGCCCGTTCCCATAGTTGCCGGCGCCGCTCATAGCTCGGATCCGGTATCTCGACGCGGGATGTGCGCCACGCGTCGTCGTCAGTTGGGGGCCAGGGCACGGTTGCGGCGCCCCGGGCCTGAACCGGCGGGCAGCCCCACAGCACCGGGGTGGGCAGGTCGCGCACGACCTCCGCCCAGGCCTGGGCTGGAAAGGCTTCCACGGCTGGGCGGGGCACGTACAGCGTGGCCCCCTGAAGGAGGGCGTCGCGGGCGGCGCGGCGCAAGGCCGCGGGCTGGCTCGGCAGCCGCGTGGGCGATACGGTCAGAAGCGGCATCCCCCAGCCGCCGGCCAGGGCCAGAGCACACTGGCGCGCCTCGCCCTCGTCGTCGGCCAGCAGGTGGATCCACCACCGCGCACCAGCATTCTCCGCCAGCGGGGATAGCGTCGCCTGTACGTCGGCCGGCAGTTCATCCAGCGACGATGTGCTCTCGTCCGGCGCCTGTCGGGTGATCCAGCTCGGCAGCCCGTCGCCATCGAGCAGGTGCGCGGCGACGCCCGGTGCCAGGGCCAGGGGGCGCCCCAACAGGCTCGATGTGTTGTCACGGCCGGGGAGCAGGCGGATCAGCCGCCAGGCCCGCAGCGGTGCTTGGGCCGCAAAGAAACGGCGGGCGCTGAGGCGCTGGCGTGGTGTGTCGCACAGCAGGTCCAGCGCCAAACCGGCGGTGGGTTGCCGGGCGGTGATGTCGTCTTGCAGGTAGGCATAGATGCGCTCATAGCCGCGATCGAGCTCGAGGGCCAGGCAGAGCAAGAGCAGGTCTTGCTCAAAGGAGGTCAGGTCGAGGGTGACGAGCAGGCGGCCCCACGCCGAGCTGGAGGCTACCGCCGAGCCCTCGGGAGGTGACCAACGTCGAGTCACCAGATCGGCGAACTCGCTGTCGGATACCACCAGCCCACGAAGGGCGTCCTGGCCGGGGGGAGCAGCGGCCAGGACAGCGGCCCGGGCCCTGACGGTCCCATCCAGCCGGTGTAGCTCGGCCACTACGTCGGGCCAGCTTGGGTTCGTCTCGGTGGGCCTCTTCATGGATTCGCCCTGTGCCTTTCTGGCCTTGCGGCCGGCCGATGGGAGGCGAATGTCTTCTCATGGGCTCCATGACTGTCTATATTCTCAAGTATAATACTAAATAAATCCGACGTCAAGGATTTTTGGTTACAAAAAGTTCCCAGTGGGGCGTCGCGGATGACACCGTCCGCCGCCGGCGCTATACTCGACTTTATCCTAGGTGCAGGAGGCTGCCATGCGCGCACTTGTCCAGACCGGCCCCAACGTCCTGGCTATGCGGGAGCTGCCGATGCCGGAACCCCTCGCGGGCGAGGTGCGCATCCGCACGGGGGCGGTGGGCATCTGCGCCACCGATCTAGAGATGCTGGCCGGCTGGGAGCGTACCGGCTACCCGGCGATCCCCGGGCACGAGTGGGCCGGCATCGTCGACGCCGTGGGTCCGGGGGTGGCCCCAGCCTGGGTCGGCCGGCGCTGCGTGGGCGACAACATCCTGGCCCCGGGGATCGAGGTCGGGTTCGAGCGGCCGGGAGGCTATGCCGAGTGCTTTTGCACGCGGGCCGATCATCTCTACGAGATCGGCGAGGTGCCCTATCACGTGGCCACCCTGGTCGAGCCGCTGTCCGTCTGCCTGCGCGGCTTGCGGCGAATGGCTCTGGATGACCACCGCGCGGCCTTGGTCGTGGGCGATGGGCCCATCGGGCTGCTGATGGTGGCGGCGCTGCGGCGGGCTGGGGTGGGGCGGTTAGCGCTGCTGGGCGGGCGCGAGGCCCGCTTGGCATTGGGGCGCTCTCTGGGCGCGACCGACGCGTTCGATCGCCACGCTCTGGCCGACCCCGCCGCCGCCATCCGCCAACGTTTGGGCGAGGCGGGCGTCGCCAATCTGGTCGAGGCCAGCGGCTCCGTGGCCGGTCTCGAGCTGGCGCTGGACGTGGTAGCGGTCGGGGGACGTGTGCTTGTCTTGGGCGGCTATAGCGACGGCCGAGCCGGCTTTTGCTGGAACGACCTGCTCCATCGCGAGTGGACGCTGATCGGCAGCAACACCGGCACTGGCGCCTGGGGAGAGGCCGCCGCCTGGATCCGCCAGGAGACCGCTACCCTGTCGCCGCTGGTGACGCACCGCTACCCCATGGCGCGGTATACCGAGGCTCTGGCCACCGTCCGCGATCGGACCAGCGGCGCCGTCAAGGTGGTGCTAGAGTGGTAGCGCCCTCAGGCTAGGCATCGGTGCGCGCAGGCGCCCCCGAGGCCGCCGAGCGATAGGCGGCATCCAAAATGGCCACCTCGTCCACCGCCAGGCTGGCAGGCGTGCGCAGCTCCTCCTGGCCCAGGATCGCCCGCACAAAGTTGCGCGGCACCTCGGCCGTGGCCCCGCCGCCTTGTGCCGTGATCGGCTCGCAGGCACCGTTGACCAGCAGGGCCGCCTGACCGCCGGCGTTATCCCAGGCCAACCGCAGCACACCCTCCTGGCCGAACACCGTCAGGTCATGGGTATGCACGCTGTCCGGTAGGAAGCCGTTAGCCATCAGCGTACCGACGGCACCGCCCTGAAACCTCAGCGAGAGGGCGTCGATCACGTCCACCTGCGTGTCGGCGTTCTCCATGTAGGCGAACACCTCACGCGGCCGCAGGCCCGTCACCCACAGCAGCGTGCCCACCAGATGCGATGCCTGGGTGTGCCCCTCGCCGCCGCCCGCCACGGCGGGATCAGAGTAGCTGGTCGCATTGGGGGGCTGGAACCCAGGACGTCCGCTCCACGGGCGCCGCAGCCAGCCCGAGTCGCCTCGGTACAGGTCGATGCAGCGCTGGGCGAATAGCGCGTTGACGCCCACGATCGCCCCCGCCCGTTCGAGAACCAGCTCGCGCGCCCTTATGATGGTGGGGTTGAACAGATACGGGTGCGCCACGCTGAGCAGCAGGCCGCGCTCCGAGGCCAAGGTGGCCAGTTCCCGAGCCTGCTCGGCCTGCAACACGAAGGGCTTTTCCACCAGCGTGTGCAGGCCCCGCTCCAGCGCCAGCTTGGCCTGGGCATAGTGCACGTTTGGTGTGGTGGCCACCACCACGGCATCCAGCGCGCACTCGTCCAGCATGCGCTCCGCGTCATCGTACCAGCGGGGCACGCCATAGCGCTCGGCCTGGGCCTGCGCCTTGGCGGCCGTGCGGCTGTAGACGGCCACCACCTCGGCCGCGGGGTCCTGGCTGAGCGGCAGAAGGTGCCCGTGGGTTCCCCACCAACCGACGCCGATCACGGCGATGCGTACACGATCCATGTTGTAGACGCTCCTTGTGAGACGGCTAGAGGCTGGCTGAGACCTAGTTCGACGGGACGATCTCTTCCCGTAACCGCTGGTAGGCCGCGATGATATCATCCATCCGCCGATCGATCTCGACGTTGGGCACGCAGCGGGCCGCGGGGTCGGCGTCGTGCCAGGCGATGGAACGGCGAATCCCCTCGGCAAAGGGCACCACCGCGCGGAATTGGGGCACGGCCCGCTTGATCTTGGTGTTGTCAAACACCACGCTGTGGGCCTTGTCGCCCAGCAGGTTGGCGCCCCAACTGGGGGCCAGCGCCGCGATCAGGTCCGAGGGAATGTGCACGATCTGGGCCTCCACCCCCGCCGCGGCAGCGATGGTGCGATAGATCTGGTCCCAGGTGAGCACCTCATCGCTGGTGATGTGATAGGCCTCACCGACCGTCTGGGGCAGACCGAGCAAGCCCACCAAGCCCACGGCAAAGTCGGTGGTGTGCGTCATCACCCAGAGAGAGCTGCCGTCGCCGTGTGAGATGATCGGCTTGCCCGTGCGGAGGCGATGCAACAGGGTATAGCCGTGCCCGCCGACGCCCGAGGGGATCCAGGCGGGGCCGTAGGTGTAGGAGGGGCGCACGATGGTGACGGGAAAGCCCGTCTGGCGGTAGGCGTCCATCAAGACCTGCTCGCAGGCGATCTTGTCCCGGGAATACTGCCAGAAGGGGTTATGCAGCGGCGTCGATTCAGTGATCAGGTAGCTGTTGGGCGGTTTCTGGTAGGCGCTGGCCGAGCTGATGTGAATGTACTGTCCCACCTGCCCGCCGAACGCCTCTATATCCAGGGCGATATCGTCGGCGGTGAACCCGAGAAAGCTGACCACCACGTCGTAGCGGCCCTCCTGGGCCACCTGGCGGAGACGCTGCCCGTCGTGGCGGTCGCCCTCGATGGCCGTCACTGGCCCCGAAAAAGCCAGCTCGCGTTTGCCCCGCGTCAGGATGCTGACCTGATGGCCCAAGCTCAGCGCTCGCTCTACACAGGCGCTGGAGATGTTGCCCGTCCCGCCCAGAAACAGCACACGCATCGTCGCTCCTCCTCCCGTAGCGCGTAGGGCAGTCGCTACGCGCTCGCTCCCTCGATGAACTCGATCCTCACCGCGTCGGGCGCCTCGATAACTGCGAGGCGCACCCCCGGCGCCGCCATGGTGGGCCGTTCCACGAACACCACGCCCCGAGCGTCTAGCTCGGTCACCAACGCGTCCAGCTCCTCCACCTCAAACCCAAAGTGATCCAGCCCAAAGCGCGGCTGCACCGAGCGGGGTAGGGGCAGCTCCTGCTCTAGCTGGCCATGGACTACCAGCGTCGCGCCTTGCAGGTCGAGCTCGTGTTCCAACGAGCCCCGAAACTGCCTGCTGGCCACCAAGCGGGCGCCCAGCACCTGCTGATACCAGGTCGATGTGGCCTCCACGTCGGCGGCTTTGAGGTGGATATGAGGGCACGATAGACGTTGCATAGCGCTCCTGTATCGTTGCATGACTTTGGTCGAACCCGTTTGATGATAGCACAAGGGTGCGCGGCTTCCAAGGTCAGATTCCGTTGCGAGCAGCGCGGTTAGGTTTCAGGATTGTAACGATTTTACGCCCCCTTTGCTTGAAGCAACTTTCCGCCCGTGTACAATGGGCGGGAGACAAGGGAGGAGGGCGTCCCGATGTGGCTTTCCGTCAACATGCAACGCGTCGTCGAATTCCTGGTGGGCCTGCTGGATACCCCCAGCCCCACGGGCTATCACGAGGAGGCCATGCGCTATGTGCGCGAGCGCTTTGGCTCTCTGGGCCTCGATAGCCTCGAGTTCCGCGAGACCAACAAGGGCGCCCTGGTCTGTACCTGGCCTGGCGACAGGGCCGAGACCCCCCGCGCTGTCAGCGCTCACGTGGACACCCTCGGTGCCATGGTACGTGAGATCAAGGCTAATGGTCGTCTGCTCATGACTCAAATCGGCAGCTATGCCTGGCAGTCGGTCGAGGGCGAGAATGTGACCGTCATCTCGGTCGGCAGCGGCACCCGCCACACGGGTACCGTACAGACTGTCTCTCCCAGCGTGCATACCAGCGACGATGCCGAAAAGGGCAAGCGCGAGGACGAGCGCATGGAAGTGCGCTTGGATGCCCGCGTCTCCAAGCGCGAAGAGACCGAGGCCCTCGGCATCGAGGTCGGTGATCTGATCGCCTTTGCGCCGCGTGTGGCTATCACGCCCACGGGCTATGTCAAGAGCCGCCACCTGGACGACAAGGCCGGCGTGGCCATCGTGTATGGGGCGCTGATGACCATGCGTGACCTGGGCCTGCGCCCTACCCAGACCACGTCGTTCTTTATCAGCAACTATGAAGAGGTGGGCCACGGCGCCTCCGCTGGCATTCCTGCCGCCGTCAAGGAGCTGCTGGTCATTGACATGGCCGCCGCCACCACAGGCGAGCACCAGAACTCGGACGAGTACTCGGTCGGCATCTGCGCCAAGGATTCGTCGGGCCCCTATGATCTCGCGGTGCGCCAGCGCCTGACGCGCCTCTGCCGCGAGCACCAGATCCCTCACAAGATAGACACGTTCCCGCACTATGGCAGCGATGGCAGCGCCCTCTTGCGCGCGGGCGGCGACGTGCGGGTGGGACTCATCGGCCCTGGCGTGGACGCTAGCCATGCCTACGAGCGCACCCACCGCGACAGCCTGGACGCCAGCATCTCGCTGCTGATTCGCTACCTCCTCGACCCTGTTGAGTGACCTCGACCCATCGACTAGCCAATAGTGAGCAGGGGGCTGGTGAGGCCCCCTCTCTCATTTGGCATCGCATCGCCTCTTGTTCGCCGCTCTAGCGTTGCCTGGCCCGCGCCTCGTTCGCCCGAGTCAACGGAAGCATTGGAAGGCGCCCGTCGTATTTGCTATAATGGCGCCAGCCTGTGGCTGAACGCTGATAGCATGATTGCACCTCCGATTCCCTATGGGAGGACTGGCGATGGAACCCGACAATAGCGCCGCCCTGGAGGGTCGCGTGGCCCGCTCGCAGCTCGAAGAGGGGATCTTTTTGGCGCGCCACGGCGATCGCGAGGCCGCGCAGTCGATCTTTCGGCGGCTGATCCGACGCTCGCCCGAGGACGAGCAGGCTTGGCTCTGGCTGGCCTATGTGGCCGAAACGCCCGAGGAGAGCCTGCGCTACCTGGCCGAGGCCCGCGCCTTTTTGCCCGAGTCCGACAGCCTGGCCGAGGCCGAGCGCCAGGCTCGGGCACGCGCTGCCGAGAGCCAACGCGAGTTAGCTGCCGCTGCCGACGCTTCCCCCAAACGCGCGGCCCTCGGCGCCACCCGGGCCCGAGCCACCGCTCAGCGCGCCACCGAGGCAGTGCAGGACGCGGCCGCGCGGGTCGACGTCTCGCAAACCACCGAGGCCGCCCGCCAGGGGGCTCGCGTTGCAGGGGAGCGGGTACGTCGCGCCGCCCAGGCCGCTCAACAGCGGCTTCCCGACGCCGAGGATCTCACCAAGGCTGCCCAGGCCATCCCCGAGGTAGCGCCGCAGGTCGTGCGGTGGGGCGTTTCCTTTGTGGCCGTGGCCGCCATCGTGGCCTTTATCTGGCTGGGGGTGGCTCCATTGGTGGGTGGACAGGGCCGTACGGTGCCGCCGCTGGTGCTAGCGGAAGGGCCAGTCGCCGCCGAGATCGCCTCCAGCGCCAACGACGCCCAGGCGTGGGAGCAGCTCTGGGGCCAGGTGGAGCGCGCCCGCCAAGGCGGTGACTGGATCGCCGTCGAGCGTTACCTGGATGAGCTGCGCCAGGTTGGCTGCCCGGACCAGGACGCCCGCCAGCTCTTGGCCGAGGGCTATCGCCAGGTCGGGCTCGAATACCTGGATACCGGCGCACCCGAGGACGCCAACCGCGCCCTGAACTGGGCCGTGCGGCTGGATGCGGGCAGCGCCGAGCTGCAAGAGACGCGTCGGGCCGTCGATCTCTATTTGCAGGGGATACAGGCGTTTGGCGCCCGCGATTGGGCCGGCGTCGTCTATGCCCTGCGCGTCGTCGAGCGCCTCTCGCCGAACTTTCGTGACACCCGCACCATGCTGGCCGAGGCCTACTATCACGAGGGCGAGCGCGCGCTGGAGGAGGCTATCGCCTCCGAGACCGGCTTTGACGACGGTCTGTATGACCGTGCCAAGGTCTATGCCGAGCGCGCCATCGATATGCGCGGCAGCGACTATCCCGAGGCGACCGATCTGCTCACACGGGTCAATGACGCCATCTTCCCGCCGCGCCGCATCGAGGTCGAGCTGGGCCGGTTCCTGGTTACGGTGTACGAGAACCACCAGCCCATCCGTACCATTGTCGTCTGCGTGGGCCGCCCCTCGGCGCCCACCACACCGGGCCGTTACAAGATCATGAACAAGATCCCTATGGCCTATGCCTCCCAGTGGGATCTGGACATGCCCAACTGGATGGGCATCTACTATGTGGGTGATAACCAGCAGGTGCAGAACGGCTTTCACGCCCTGCCGTTCCTGTCTAGCGGGGCGCGCCTATGGACGCAGGCCTTGGGCACGCGTTGCTCCTTTGGCTGCATCGTCGTCGGCATCGAGGATTCGGATTGGTTGTACGCCTGGGCCGAGGTCGGCGACGTCGTGATCGTCAAACCATAGGCTGTCATCGGTGGCTTGCCGCGTTTCCTAGCAAAGGGTCAAGGATGGAATCTGATAGAGTCATGTCAGCGGGAGAAGAGGCCAGCGTCGCCTGGCTCGATCGCGAGGTGCGCCGCGAGAAAGGGCGCCTGAGCGAGCTGATCGAGCGGGTCGACAAGCAGCTCCTTGCGGTGTCGGACCAAGCCGAGCGCATTAGCGAGCTCGAGGAGCGCTTGACCCGCCTGCAATCTCAGCTCGTGCAGATGCCCGAGGTGAACGAGGCCCTGCAGAGCTCGCAGAGCCAGGTGATGGGCTGGCTGGAGCAGTCCAAGACCGAGCAACGACGCCGCGAGACCGCGCTGGAGGAGCAGCACCGCGCCGAGCGCGAGCATCAGGCCCGCCTGCTTCATCAAGTGCACGACCAACTCGACCAGCAAGCCAAGCTGCCCGACGCGGTTGCCGCCGCGCGCGAAGAGACCGCCCAGGTCCGCGAACTGGCTATGCGCCTACGCGAGGAATCGGCCGAGACGCAGCGTCGCCTGGCGCAGCAGGATGAGCGCATTGCCGGGTTGCGCCTAGAGATCCCCCCGTTGCAGGAGCGGATCAGCAAGACCGAGGACGCCATCAAGGCGGCCAAAGACGTGCGCGACAGCCACACCACCCAGCTGGCCTTGCTGCGTGACGATATCACCAGGCTGATGGACGAGACGCAGGTCATCCACCAGGTGCGCGATGAGCTCACCCAGGAGCAGGCCAAGCAGGCCGAGGTATTTCGCCGCGCCGAGGTCGACCGCTCCAAGACTCTCACCGACTGGGGACGTCGCATCGACGCCTACCGTCAGCAGCAGGATACTTGGGCCGACCAGATTCGCTTTTTCGCCGACCAGTTCGAACGGAGCCGCCACACCCTCCGCGAAGTGCAAGAGCTCTCGCAGCAGGTGGGCCAGCAGCAGGACCAGCTCCGGCAGGTGCAGCGTCTGGCGGAGGACCAGCTGCGCCGCGAGGCCGCCGAGTTCCGCCAAGAGGTCGAGCGCACGCTGGCCAAGGCCGTCAAGCAGTGGGAACTGGCCCGCGAAGAGCTGATCATCGCCGACGATGCGCTGGCGAAACGCACCACCGAGATTGAGGCCAATCGCGAGAAGGACATCAAGGTCGACGCCGACCTGGCCCACGAGATCGAGCTGGTCCGCGAGGCGCTGGATCGCTATACCGCTCGCGTGCACGAGGGCATCCGTGATCTCTTTGATCGCTACGCCCGCACCGCCGCGTCGGTTCGCCATGATGTCGATGCGCTCCTCGGCCCCAAGGAAGGCTGACGCGTGTACGTCATCGGCACCGCTGGGCACGTGGACCACGGCAAGTCCACCCTGGTGGAGGCCTTGACGGGCATCGACCCCGACCGACTCCGCGAGGAGCAGGAACGCGAGATGACTATCGATCTCGGGTTCGCCTGGGTATCGCTGCCCAGCGGCCGCGAGATCAGCATCGTGGACGTGCCGGGCCATGAGGACTTTATCCGCAACATGCTGGCCGGCGCCGGCGGCATCGATGGCGCCCTGTTGGTCGTCGCCGCGGACGAGTCGGTCATGCCTCAGACCCGCGAGCACCTCGCCGTCCTCGATCTCTTGAGTGTGCCGCGCGGCGTTGTCGCCCTCACCAAGATCGATGCCGTCCAGGAAGCCGATTGGGCCGATCTGGTCGAGGAAGAGGTTCGCGAGCTCTTGGTCGGCACCTCGCTCGAGGGATCTCCCATCGTGCGCGTCTCGGCCGTCACTGGGCAGGGGATCCCCGATCTGGCCGCCGCGCTGGATCGCCTCTTGGACGACGCGCCCCTTCCCGCCGACCTAGACCGCCCGCGCTTGCCCGTGGATCGCGTCTTTACCATCGCCGGCTTTGGCACCATCGTTACCGGCACGCTGGCTGGTGGCCATATCGCCGTGGGCGACAACCTGGCCGTCATGCCCGGCGGGATGTCCGCCCGCGTGCGCGGCCTGCAGATTCACAAGGCGCCGGTGGACCGCGCCGAGCCCGGCACCCGCCTGGCCGTCAACCTGGCCGGCATCGATCGCGACCGCATCGAGCGAGGGCAGGTGCTCTGCCGGCCCGGCTGGCTGGATGACACCAGGCTGATCGACGCTCGCCTGCGGGCGCTGCCCAACCAGCGCTGGCCCATCAAGCACAATATGCCGGTCGAGTTCTTTGTGGGCACCAGCCGCACGCCCGCGCGGGTGCGGGTGCTCCACGGCGACGCCATCGCGCCGGCAGAGCAGGGGTGGGTGCAGCTACGGCTGCGTGACCCCGTGGCGCTCCAGCGCGGCGACCGCTTTGTGGTGCGGATGCTATCGCCCAGTGTGACCTTGGGCGGCGGCGTGGTAGTGGATGCGCGCCCCCGCCGCCGGCACCGCCGCGACGACCCTCCGACGCTGGCGCGGCTGGCATCCGTGGCGAACGGCGACCCGGCCGCGGTGATGCTCCACGAGGCATCCCGTGACGCCATCGTGTCCAGTGCTGAGGCGGTGCGCTCCAGTGGCTTGGCCCCATCGGAGGCATCCGAGGCGCTGGTGAGACTGGTAACCGACGGGCGTGTCCGCGTCATCGGGGGGCAGATTCCAGAGCTCATGGCTGGCAAGGATCTGGCCATCAGTGCCGCCGACCGCTGGGAGGACCTGCTAGGGCGCATGCGCCGCGTGCTGGGGCGCTTCTATGCCGCGAATCCGTTGCGCGCGGGCATGTCGCTGGAGGAGCTGCGCACCCGCTGCCGCGTGCCCGCTGGCTTTTGGGATGCCGCCGTCAAGGCCGCTGCCGAGCAGGGCGTTGTGGAGGTATCAGGCTCGGTGGTGGCGTTGGCCGGCCATCGCGTCGGCCTCGGCGCCGACGAACAACGGGCAGTCGACGAGGCCCTGGCGGCCATGCGCGTCGATCCCTTTGGCCCGCCGTCCGTCGCCGATCTGGAGGCGAGGCTGGGCTCGGCGCTGCTGGAGCACCTGGTGGCCAACGGCACCCTCGTCAAGCTCAGCCCCGGCGTCGTCTATACCCAGGAGGCCTACGAGGATGCCGAGCGTCGCCTGGTGGCCCATCTCGAGGCCCATGGCCAGGTCACCCTGGGGGAGGTGCGCGACCTCTTGGGCACCAGCCGCAAGTACGCCCAGGCGCTCATCGAATACCTGGATCGGATGCGGGTCACCAAACGGGTGGGCGATGCCCGCGTGTTGAGGAGGTGAGGCCATGGCTCGTGACGATCGCCCCCTCGATCGCACCGCGCCGCTGCCCGAGGGCTGGTGCGCGTCCACGATGACTGAGATGGTAGGGGGCGGCCCGGCCCCTGCGTCGCGTCGGAGGTCGCCCCAGAGCCCTCATCGGAGGACCTGACGTGTCATCGCAGCGTCTAGAGATCGGCCTAGATCCGCACACCGCTCGACGGCTGCGCGCCCGAGCCGCCGCCCAAGGCGCCCGGCTCGAGGATGTGGCCCGTCACGAGCTGGCTGCCTGGCTGGGCGATTGGGGCTCTCGCTTTGTGGCGCATACCGTGTGTGCCGGCGAGACCCTCACCGGCTTGGCGCGGCGCTACTATGGCGATGTAGCCTGGGCGCCGGTCATCGCCGCCTACAACGGGTTGGCCGGCGAGCTTGCCGATCGCATCGCCGTGGGTCAGGTGATCCTGCTGCCCGAGCTGGGCGACCTGCCGGCCCTGCCGTCGGGCGAATCGCCCTATATCTTTGGGCTCCACGATCGCGGCGGCGAGCATTATATGGGGTGGGCCGGGCGCAAGGGCTGGGTGGTCATCAGCGAGCGGCTGGGCGCCCGTCCCGACGACTGGAGCAGCGCCTCCTACCGTGACCTGGCCGACGATGGCTATGGCGTCATCGTGCGGCTGAACCACGGCTATGGCCACGAGGGCACGTTGCCGGTCTCTGGGGCCTACCAGGCGTTCGCTGCCCGCTGCGGCAACTATGTAGAGCGGTCGTCGGGCTGCCACATCTGGATCATTGGCAACGAGGTCAACATGGCCTGGGAGCGCCCGGGCGGCCCCGAGCACGGCGAGGTGATCACGCCGCGCCTTTATGCCGAGGCCTACCGCCTCTGCCGCGACGAGATCCGACGCCGGCCCGGCCATGCCGACGATCAGGTGGTCATGGCGCCCGTGGCTCCGTGGAACGTCCAGACCGTCTATCCTGGCAACCCTGCCGGCGACTGGATCATCTACTTTCAGCATCTGCTCGAGCTGCTGGACGGCCGTTGCGACGGGATTGCCCTGCACACCTATGCCCGCGATGCCGCTCCCGGCTCTGTTACCAGCGAGGCGCGGATGGGCGCGCCATTTGAGCACCGTCGCTCCGCGTTTCGGACCTATATCGACTATATGGAGGCCGTCCCAACGCATCTGCGGCATCTGCCGGTGTATATCACCGAGACCGACCAGAATCAGCCCTGGCGGGATGATGCCACCGGTTGGGTGCAGGCCGCCTATGCCGAGATTGACCGCTGGAACAGCGACCCAGCTCGCCAAAAGATCCGCTGCCTGGCGCTCTACCGCTGGGAGCGGCATGATCAGTGGCACATCCAGGGCAAGACGGGCGTGATCGACGACCTGCGGCAGGCGTTGCGCTACGACTATCGCTGGCGACCCTGATCCGGTTCGCGTTCAGAGACGATGCGGGCGACCGCGTGAGCGTTCCGTATGGCGCGTATACCAGGAGGCGGAGACCATGTTGGGACGGCTGAGACCCAAGCGAGGCGACGAGAACGCCGCGGACCAGGGCGCCGTCCGCGCCCGCGAGCAGGACGAGATCATCAAAGAGCCCCCCATGGAGATCGTCGGCAAGGTGTTTCAGCCCGACGAGTTTGTCCGCTATGTGGAGGGGCTGGATTTCGCCGAGCCGCGCCCTACGCGCATCTTTTTGCACCACACCTGGCGCCCCACCATTGAGCAGTGGCGCGGCAGAGAGACCATCTATGGCATGAAGGCCTACTATGAGCGGCAGATCTGGGAGGACCTCGACGGTCGCCTCCACGAGGGCTGGAACGCTGGGCCGCACCTGTTTGTTGCCCCCGATGGCATCTGGGTCTTTTCGGACCTGCGCTATGACGGCGTGGGCGTTCGTGGGCACAACACGGCCACTCGCCACCTGGAGATGGTCGGCGACTATGACGAAAAGCTGCCCAGCGGCCCCATCTTGGAGTACACCATCGCCGCCTTGGGCATCCTGCACGTGCGGCTGGGGCTGGATGCCGCCAACCTGAACTTTCACCGCGACTATTCCACCAAGACCTGTCCCGGCAAGGCGGTCCAAAAGAGCTGGATCATCCCGCAGGTGCAGGCGTGGATCAAAGCGTATCGCGAGCGCAAGCTGGCCGAGCTGGGAGAGGTGCGGTCCGCGCTGGTGCGGCTGATCCAGGACCTGATGGTGCCCACCAACCCCAACGCCGCCCTGGCCAAGGGGGCCGAGGAGCGCGGGCTCTTGGGGGCGCTGACCCACGAGATCCCCATCGAGATCGACGATCGTGGCTATATCATCCAGCTCTTTGGCGAGGCGCTGATCGTGCCGGCCGACGACTGGGACAAGGTGATGACCCTGGACGAATTCGAGCGGCAAGAGATGGGCGCGGCACGCCAAGCCCCCGCCACCAGGGTGGTGGGGGGGCAGGTGCGTGAGCTGGCGATGAACCCCAAGGTCCCGATCCCGGGCGAGGGGAGCATGCGCTAGGCGCCTGGGTTGCGGCTACCAGCGGTCCCGATGGACCAACTCGGTGGCGGGCTTGCGCAGCTTGGGGCGGGCCTGGTCGGCGGGATAGCCCAGCGGCGTCAAGGCGACAGGCATGATGCCCTCGGGCAGGCCCAGCACCTCGCGGGCGGCCTCGGGATCGAACGCACCGATCCAGCAGGTGCCCAGGCCCTGCTCGGCGGCGGCCAGGATCAGGTGGTCCATGGCGATGGCGGCATCCACCATGGCATAGCTCTGGCCATCGGACGAGCGTCGCCAGGCCGCCTGAGGATCGGCGCACACCGCCAAGACCAGCGGCGGTTGGGTGTGGAACCACTCTGCCTTGTAGATGCGGGCCAGCTCCTCGGAGCGCCCCTCGGTCTCGACGATCACCAGCCCCAGCGGTTGGCGGTTGGCCGCCGTGGGGGCCAGCACAAAGGCCTCAATGCACGCGTCCAGCGCCTCCTGCGGCACGGGCTGCCTACGGTAGGCGCGGCACGAATAGCGGCTGCTGATCAGCTCACGGAAATCCATGGCATCCTCCTGCTCCTTGACCCGTTCTGGCGTACATCATACCCAGAGGGCGGTATCGTGACAACAACCCTTCGCCCTGGAGAGGCCTAGCTCATCATGCGCATCATCTTTCTTGGAACCGGGACGTCGCACGGCGTGCCAGCGCTGGATTGCATGTTGGAGGACTATCGCCGCTGCCCCCACGACCTCTGCCGCCGCGCCCAGAGCGACCGCCGCCTGGCGCGCACTCGGGCCAGCATTGCCGTGGAGACCGAGCGCGGGGTCATCCTGGTGGATACCTCGCAGGATTTCCGCCAACAGATGCTCGAGAGCCGCCTGCCGCGCATCGATGCCGTGCTCTACACCCACACCCACGCCGATCACGTCCAGGGCCTGCCCGACATCCGCTCCTACTGTCGACGCCACGAAGACCCCATCGGCATTTATGGCTCGGCCGAGACCCTGGCCGAGCTGGCGCGCGGCTTTCGCTATGTCTTTGCGCCCGGCGCCTATGTGGGCGGCGGCATCCCCAGCCTGGCGCCCCGCGAGATTGCCGGCCCCACCGAGATCCTGGGCCTCACAGTAACGCCCATCCCGGTCGAGCACGGCCCCCTCAACGGCTGCTATGGCTACCGCTTGAACGACGTGGCCTATCTGCCCGACGTGAAGCGCATCCCCGAGCCATCGCTGGCGCTGCTGGCCGGGCTGGACCTCTTGATCCTGAACTGCCTGCGGCCGCACCCGCACGCCACCCATCTCTCGCTGGAAGAGTCGCTGGCGTATGTGGCCGCGCTGCGTCCCCGGCGCTGCCTACTGACCCACATGACCCACAACATCGACGTGGCAATCCACGGCAAACTGCTGCCCAAGGGCGTGGCTTTTGCCCATGATGGGCTGGTGGTACAGGCCTAGTCGGCCGCGGGCGCGCCCAGCAGGTGGGCTAGGGCGGCCACGATGTCCGCATCCCGCCCCTGGCGTACGTCGGCGATGGTCCAGGCCACCGGGAGATGAGGCTGATAGCCGCGCCCCTCGATGGGCTGGCCGTCGGCAGCCGAGCCGATGCCGGTCGAGTAGCGCAGGCGGACGTTGCCAGGCATGCGCACTATCACCGGGTTGCCGCTGGCCCCGCCGGTGCGTCGCCCCACGGTGGTCACGCCGCCCCGCGCCAGCAGCGCCGTCAGCATGTCCTCGCCCGAGCTCATCACCCGGGTGTCGATCAGCACGACCACGGGGCCGTCATAGGTTGCGCCGCGGGGCACGGCCCGTAGCGGAAAACGCCGCATCCAAAAGTGCTGGGGCATCCGCGCCGCAAAGTCGAACGCCCCATAGCGGACCGGCTCGTCCAGCAGCCGCCCGACCATCCGGTCGCCCAGGCGCGAATCGCCGCCGCCGTTGCCGCGCAGGTCCAGAATCAGGGCTGGCGCGTCCAGCAGGCCCGCCAGCGCGGCGTCGAACTCGGCCACCAGGTCTCGCCCCGCCGCGGCCGACAACGTGGGGATCCGAATCAGTCCCACGGCCCCCGCCAGCCGCTGCCCGGTGATGACGGGGCCGTCGCTCCCGCCGGACTGTCCGCTGCTAGCGGCCTCCCAGGCCAGCGAGACGTCCCGCAGCTCGCCAGCGGGGTCCTCAAAGGTCACCGTAAGGCCATCGGCCTGGGACGAGCTGCTCAGCAGGTAGCGGAACGCGCGGTAGCGGCGCTGCCACGGCGTGGAGCCGTTCCGCAACCAGGGGTGCACCCGCTCCAGCGCCTCGTCGATAGGCAGCCCGTCCACGCTATGCAGCACGGATCCCCGCTCCAGCCCGGTCTCCACGGCCGCTGGTCCGGCTTGCGTCACGACCGCTTGCCCCTCGATCTCTTCCACCAGGGCAAAGCAGCAGCGGACATCGGCCCAGGGGGTGGTTACGCCCGTATGGGCGTCCTGCAGCTCTAGCAAGAGCCAGCCCAACGCCTCGGCGTACGCGGCGTCGCTCTCGGCGGCGGCAACCGCCGGTCGGTGCTCGGCCAGCAGGGCGGGCCAGTCCAGCCCTTTTTGCTCAAAGAAGGGATAGGTGCGCGCCATCAGCCGACCCAGCCGATCGTACGCCTGCAGACGGTCGCGGCCCAGCGGCCCGAACATGCCGTGACCCCAGCCGCTAATGAGAAAGGCCGCGCCCACCACGCCGAGGATGGCGCCGACCACGCCGCCGAACCAAGCTCGCAGGCTCTTGGCCGTCCGTCGCTGTCCTAATCGTACCGCTCGCGCGTGGAGGCCCCAGTAGAGCGCCATGGGGACGGCGCCGGCGATGCCCGCCAGCACCTGGACCAGGGTCGGCGAGCCCAGCAGGGGGCTGGCCGCCAGCAGCACGGCCGACCAGGCGCCCAATAGCGCCGAGACCACCGCCCAGATCATCGACCAGGCCTGCGCGGCGCGGCTAGCCCGGGCCGATGGCGTGCTGTCAGGTATCATGCCTGACTCGGCCCGTTACCAGCGTCCGTGGTGGACCAGCTCGCTGGCGGGGCGCTTTTCGCGGCGGCCGCGCGGCACATCCGCCGAAAAGCCCAGCGGCGTGAACGCCACCGGCTCGACGCCCTCGGGTAGCCCCAGCACCTCACGGGCGGCGGCATAGTCAAAGGCGCCCACCCAGCAGGTGCCCAGGCCCTCGGCCGTGGCCGCCAGGATCAGGTGGTCCATGGCGATGGCCACATCCACGTCGGCGAACGTCTCGCCATCCTCGCGCTTCCAGGTCTTGCCAGGAATGGAGCACGCCGCCAGCAGCAGTGGCGCCTGCGAGTGGAACCAGACCGCGCTATTGATGCGCTTGAGCTCGTCCTCACGCCCGGCCGTCTCGATCACCACCAGGCCCAGGGCCTGCCGGTTGGCCGTAGTCGGCGCGGTCGCAAAGGCCTCCAGGATGCGCTGCAGCGCGTCTTCGGGGACGGCCTGCCTTCGGTAGGCTCGTGAGCTATAGCGGGCGTTGATCACGTCATAGAACTCCATGCGGCCTCCTGCTTCTACCGGCTGTTTGGACACAATGGGTACAGGATAAGGGCTAGTGCATTGGTTGGCAAACGTTCACGCGAGCAAACGAGAGGCGTGACGGAGCGGCCGCCCCATGGTAGAATCGCCTAGGTCGCTGGACCAGAACAAGGAGTGATCGTGCGCCAACCCTGGGAGACCCTACAAGCGCAGGACCTGACCGCGTCGCAGCGGTCGTTGATGGCGTGGCAGCCGGCCGGCGCGGACGCGACGCTTTGGGGCCACGGCAGCCCCGCCACCGGCAAGAGCACAGCGCTGGTCTGGCGGGTCTTGCGCCTGCTAGAGGCCGGCGAGCGGGCCGATCGCATCCTCTGCCTGGTGCCCCAGCGCGCCCAGGTGGAACGCTACGAGGCGATGTTGGCGGCGCGGCTCACGGCGGATCCTGCCAGCGATGACCGCGCCGGCTCCATGGCGGTGCAGATCACCACCTACTATGGGCTGTGCCGCCGCCTGGTGGCCCTCTTCTGGCCGGCGTTAGCGCCGCTGGCCGGCTTTTTGCGACCCGAGGACGAGCCGGTGTTTCTGACCATCGAGGCGGCCGAGTACTATATGTGGGGCATCGCTGAGCCGCTGATTCAGCGCGAGGGCTACTTTCGTGAGCTTTCTATCCAGCGGGCGCGCCTGCTCTCGCAGCTCCTCGACAACCTCAACAAGTCGGCCTTGGTGGGCTTTTCGCCCGAAGAGATCGGCCAGCGCCTGGCCAGGGCCTGGGTGGGCGAGGCCGAGCGGCTGATCAGCTACCAGCAGGCCCAAGAGTGCGCCCTGGCCTTTCGACGCCACTGCCTGGCGCACAACCTGGTGGATTTCTCGCTCACCACCGCGTTGACCACGCTCGGCCTCGAACAGGTTCCCGCCATGCAGGCCTACCTGCGTCGCCAGGTGGATCACCTGCTGGTGGATAACCTCGAGGAGAACGTGCCGGCGGCTTTGCAGTTCATCGACTGGCTGCGGCACGAGGCGCGGTCCACGGTGTTGGTCTCTGACGAGCCCGGCGGCTATCGCGTCTTTCTTGGGGCCGACGCCGCCCTGGCTCAAGAGCTGGGCGGCTCGGGCGACGCGCAGCTCCTGTTCGACGAGCCGGTGGCGGCATCGCCCCGAAGCCTCGCGCTCGGTTGCGCGTTGGTGCGCGCGCTGCGCGCGGACCCTCCTTCGTTGCGCGCGCCGGACGCCGCGTCACGCGATGCCGTGCTGGAGCAGACCCGCGAGGACTATTGGATCAGCACGGCGCGCTGGGCCGCCCAACGCATCGGCCATCTGGTCGTTGATGAGAGGGTGGAGCCGGCCGAGATCGGTGTCATCGCGCCCTATGTCACCGATGTCATGCAGTTTGCCCTTCGCGAGGAGCTGGCTAGCTATGGGGTGGCCGTTCATCTGTTGCGGCCGGCGGCGCTGTTGCGCGATGACCCTGTTGTTCGGGCGCTGCTCACCCTGACCTTGCTGGCGCACCCCCAGTGGATCCCCGATCTGGCCCAGGGCGCTTTGGCGCCGCGCGTGCAGGACCTCGGGTGGGCGCTGGCGAACCTGATCCGGGGCCTCGACCCCATCCGGGCCGCATACCTGGCCCAGGCGGCCCTGGACGTGCCGACCTATGCGCTCCGGCCGATCGACACCGAGGTCGCTGCCGACGCGGGCCGCGTCTGGGACCGGGTGGGGTATCAATTCCGACCGCTGTTTGGCGCCCTACGCCGCTATGTGGACGCGTATCGCGCGGGGGGGGAACTCCAGCCGGTGGACCAGTTCCTCTCTGATCTGTTTGGCGCGGTGCTGTGCCAGCCCGGCTATGCCTTTGCCGCCGACCCCGAGGCTGCGCGCTCGCTGGGCAAGCTGGTGGAATCAGCGACAAAGTTCCGCCAAGCGCTCGCGAGCAGCCGCCACGGCCCCTCCGAGGCCGCCCGCCGCTATGTGGAGGCGGTGCTCAGTGGCATCGCCAGCGCCGACTATCGCGCCGACTGGGCCACCGAGCCGGTCGGCGGCGTCGTACTGGCGCCGGCCTATGCCTACCTGACCCGCGACCTGTACAGCGCGTACCAGTTCTGGCTTGATCTGGGCTCGGTGGGCTGGTGGACTCGCCCGAACCAGCCGCTGACGCATCCCTATGTGCTGTCGGCTCGCTGGCCGGAGGACGCCGTTTGGACCGAGGACAACGAAGAGGCCGAGCGCCAGCGGGGGCTGGTGCGAGTGCTGTATGGGCTGGCCGTGCGTTGCGCCAAGGGCGTCTACCTCGCGTCCTCGGACCTGGGCCTGTCGGGCGAGCCCGCCGACTCGCGGCTGGAGCGGGTGCTTTTGCGCGTCTTGAAGGAAGGGGAGGGCAATGGCGCTGGCTCCTGAGGATCGCACGCTCCATGGCTATCGTCTGCGGCGGCACCAATGGCAGGTGCTGGAACGCATGCGCGCCAGCATGCCGGATCAGCCGGCCCGGCTGGCCGTGGCGGCCGTCCCTGGCAGCGGCAAGACGCTGACCTTGGCCCTGTTGGCCGCCGACCTGATCCTCTCGGACCGGATCGGCGACGAGGGCGAGGTGCTGGTGGTCACCGTGCAGAACGCCGCAGTCGCCAATATCAACCAGCGCATCCGCGCCATTCTAGAGGGGGCTGGATTCCCGCCGGTGGGTTTTCGCGTCTGTACGCTCCACAAACTGGCAGCCGATATCCTCCGTGAGCGCGCCGACCTGGCTGGCGTCTCCGAGACGCTGACTATCGTCGATGACGGCGAGTCGCGGCGGGCCCACCGCTACGCCGCCGATGCCTGGATCAATGCCAACCGCGATTGGTGGGAGAGCTTTGTGCCCGATGGCAGCGCCAACCAGCGCGAACGCGCGCTAGAGACCTGGCGCAGCAAGACCGAGGGCGTCAGCAAAGAGGTCACCAAGCTCTGCAAGCACCTGCGCTATACGCCGGAACGCGCCGGCACCCTGGTCGGGCGCGACGGCGGCCCCTTCTTGCGGATGGGCATCGATCTCTATGCCCAATACCAGCGCTATCTGCAGGCGCGCGGCGGCCTGGATTTCGACGATCTGATCTGGCGTGCCATGGATGCCCTGGCCCAGGATGCAGCCTTTTTGGCCGCGTTGCGCCGGCGTTGGCCCTACATCCTGGAGGACGAGGCCCAGGACAGCTCGCCGCTGCAGCAAGAGATCCTCTCGCTGCTGGCGGGCGACGCTCTGGCCTGGGTGCGGGTGGGCGATCCCAATCAGGCCATCAACAGCACCTTTACCGCCGCCGACCCGCGCTACTTTCGCCACTATCAACGCGAGCCTGGCGTCACCATGATTCGTCTGCCCGAATCTGGCCGCTGCGCCCGACCCATCATCGACCTGGCCAATGAGCTGGTGCGCTGGACGGCGGCGTCGCATCCGCTGCCCGAGGTGCGTGTCATGGCCTTTGAGCCACAACAGATCGAGCCCACGGGCCCCGGCGATGCCCAGCCGAACCCGCCAGCCGAGGCTTCGCATCTCGTGATCCGCCGTGAGCCCCAGGAGAGCGCCGAGGAGGAGGCTGAGGCGCTGGCGCGCTGGGCCGCCAGCTATGTGCGGCGTTGGCCCGAACGCTCCGCCGCCATTCTGTGCCCCGCCAACTGGCTCGGCACCATGGTCGTTGACGTGCTCAAGGCGATGGACGACCCGCGCGTCGAAGTGGACGACCTGCTGCGCTCTACCCCCAAGATGCGGCAGGTGGCGCAGCTGCTGGGCCATGTCTGCGCCTACCTGGCCGATCCGACGCGATCTTCAGCTCTGCGGCGCCTGTACGTGGCGCTGCAGGGCGACGAGGACGCTGGCATCACGGCTGACGTGCTGCGGCGTCGTCGGACGGCGCTGAACAGTCTCTCGCCCGAGCGGGCCCTCTTTCCCCATACCACCGGCGCGTTGCGCGACGAGCTACCGCCTGGCCTTGAGGTGGATCCCGACGACCTGGCCGATCTCGAGTCCTTTGCGCAACAGGTGGCCCGTTGGGTGCGCGCGGCTGGCCTGCCCATCGATCAGCTCCTGCTGACCATCGGGCAGGATCTGTTCGACAAGGATTGGGAGCTGGCGCTGTGCCATACCATCGCCGAGGGGCTGCGGTCCGCCGGCGAGCTGCACCCCGAGTGGCGGCTGGCCGAGTATGCCATAGAGCTGGACGGCGTGGCCAAGAACAAAATCAGCATGGGCGGCCTGTCACTGGCGGATGGCGGCTATGTGGCTCGCCCCGGCGCGGTGGCCGTCACCACCATGCACAAGGCCAAGGGGCTCGAGTGGGACGCGGTGTACCTCATGTCGGTGGATAACCTCGAGTTCCCCACCCACCTGGACGACGCATTTCGCGATGAGCCCTACTTTATGCCCGGGCGGGCTCCCAGCGTCGAGGCTCGTAAGGAGCTGGAGCACCTGGCACGCGATGAGCCGATCCTGGCGGTGCTGGACGTAGCTACCGATGACCCCATCGCAGCGTCGCGCCTGGAGACCATCGCCGAACGCCTGCGCCTGCTGTACGTCGGCATCACCCGCGCGCGGATTGACCTGTGCATCACTTGGAGCCGACGGGGCAGCGGGCGTCCGGTGGAGGCGGCCGAGCCGCTGCTGGCATTGGCCGAGTTCGCGGAACGAACCCAAGGGGGTGAGCGGTGAGCGACGAAACGCGCGGCCTGCCCGAGGGGTTTCTCTTTAGCCAGCATAGCCTGAACACCTACAGCCGCTGCAAGCGCCGCTTCTGGCTCCGCTATGTGGCGCGGCTGCCCTGGCCCGTGCCCGAGGGCGACGACCCACTAGAGTACGAGGCTCACCTGGAGCGCGGGCGCGTGCTGCACCAGTGGATCCAGCGCCATCTGGTGGGGCTGTCCGTGTCCGCCGAGGCGGCCGACGAGCAGCTCCAGGGCTGGTGGCAGCGGTACCTGAGCTTTGATTGGAGCATACTGCCCGCGGAGGTTCGCGAGCCCGAATTGCCGGTGATCGTGCCGTTGGGCGGCCATCGGCTCTATGCCCGCTACGATCTGGCGGCGCTGGAGGCCAACGGTCGCTGCGTGGTGGTGGATTGGAAGACTCTCGGCTCGGTGCCGTCGCCAAGCATAATGGAGCGGCGCGTGCAGACGCGGGTCTACCTCTATACGCTGGCGCGGGCCGCCTCAACGTTGCTGGGCAAGGAGGTGGCCCCCGAGCGTATCAGTATGCTGTACTGGTTCGCCACACGCCCGGAGGAGCCGGTCTGGGTGGGGTATGATGAAGCGGCGTTTCAGGCGGACGCCTTGCGGCTAGACACAACCATGACCGAGATCGCACGTCAGCCGCAGGCCGCGTTTTCCCGGACGGAGCGGCTGGGCGAGTGTGTGCGCTGCAACTATCGCACGCTGTGCGAACGCGACGCGCTGCCAGCCGCCGCCGCCGCGGCCGAGTCCGATTGGCTGGACGAGGATTTGGCGGCGTCGCTGGACCTGAGCGACGTGCCCGAGGTGCCCTACTAGGCGCTGGGCGCCTCGCGGTCACGCGTGTATTCGATCAGCAGGTTGTGCAAGGCCTCGCGCAGCAGCTCTGCCTCGCTGACGCCCTGCGCCTCGGCCAGCTCGGCCAGGCGACCCAGTTGCCCAGGGCCAAAGTGACTGGTCTTGGCGACCATGGTCTGCGGTTGGGCCAGCCGCACGCAGTTGCCGCCCTCCTCCTTGGCGCGAAAGACGGCCTCCTCGGCGTGGCGCGCCAGCTCACGGGCCGAGCTAGCATGGGCGGGCATCCCGGCTACGCCGGCTGAAAGGCGGATGGGGGTGGGGCTGCCGCCGGCGGTCAACGGCGGCATGGCGGCCACCCTGGCGCGAATCCGCTCGGCCACCAGGAACGCCTCCTCCAGCGCAACGCCGCTCAAGCACACCAAAAAGCTATCCATCTCGCGGGCCAGCAGCGCTTCGGGGGCGTGCTCACGGATGGCTCGCAACACGGCCAGCACTGCTAGGTCGCCCGACTGACGCCCATGGATGGCGTTGATGATCCGCAGGCCGTCCAGGTCGGCGTGGATCAGCGCCAGTGGTTCGTTGGATTGGGCCATCCGTCGCTGCAGACGCTCGATCAGGCCGCGTCGGCGCGGCAGCCCCGAGAGCTCCACGTTGGCGTCCACGGGCCGCGTGGTAGAGTCGTCCTCCAGCGCGCGGCAGCGTACCTCCTCAGCCAGGCGGGCCACGGCCTCCTCGACGCTCTCGCTGCCGGTCTCCCAGCGGCCTATCGCCCAGTCAAACCCCAGCCCCTGGGCCTGCGCGCGGCTTTCGAGCTCGCACATCTGTGCGCGGGCCTGCTCCGTGCTGGATGCCTCGTCAAACACGATGGCGATCTCGTCGCCAGAGAACCAGCGCGCCACCGTATGCAGGTTTCGCCAGGGCGTGTCAAAGGTGGCCCGCACTCTGGCGTCCACCTCGGCATAGCCATAGAGCAGGTTCAGCGAATGGATCGCCTCCAGATCCACAAACGCCACCTGCCGCGCGTCGCCCTCAAGCGAGCGGCAGTGGCGGAGCAGGGCGTTGCGGGTGAACATGCCAAAGTTGGTGTCCCAGCCCAGTTCCGCGATCTCGGATTGCAGCAAGGCGATCTGGCGGGTTAGCTCTGCGACGCGTTTGGCGGTAGTGGTGCTGCTCATCGCTGGTCCTTATCTTGATCACTCATATGGGGCGATCATATAGCAAGGAACTCGGAAGTGCAAGACCCTATGGCATGATTTAATGCCACGCTTACAGAGTCGGCGATGTTGGTCAGCGGGGTAAGTATGGCCGTGCTGTAACGCACAGCAGCGGCGCCCTCCCGGTTAGGGACGAGCGCCGCTGCTGTGTGGGGGGGGGGAAAGCTAGCTCGCCTCGGCGACGACCTCCGTGCGGAGATCGCGCAGGTAGGCGGCGCTCTGTCGGCACCGCATCTCCATCATCCGTGCGCCGTCCAGCGCCTTGAACGACGAGGGGCGCGGATGGTGCTGCATCACTTCGAACACGCGGTTCCCCTTTTCGAGGAGCCGCAAGAACCGGACCATCTCCACTGGCGTCAGCTCGGGAAAGCTGTTGACGAACGCCTCGTCCCAGAGGGGGATGCCGATGCTACCCCAGCCGTCCTCATAGTTCAGGTGAATGTCGGGATTGTGCCGGTAGAGCAGGGTGGTGACGGCCTTCATATCCACGAGGCCGGTACCCAACGGCGCGCCGGCCTGCCAGGTATAGCCCTCGTCGGTCGTGTGGATGCAGCCATCCTTGTAGTGGGTGGACGCCGCATAGGGCGCTAGCACCCGGGCCGCCTCCACGGGGTCCTCCAGCAGACCCAACGGGTTGGCCGTATCCAGGTTGACCCGCACCGCCGGCGAATCCACCGCCTCGATGAGACGCGCCAGCTCGCGGCTGGTTAGGTCCACGTGCAGCTCCACGGTGATGGTTATACCGTGGTCGGCGGCCTTCGGGGCCAGTTTCTGCAGGACCTCGGTGGCGGTGGCATACTGCTCCTGAAAGCTGGGCGATTCTTGCATCCGCAGCGGAAAGAGGCCAAAGCAGGTGTTCAGGATGCCGGCCTCCAGTCGCTCTGCCAGCGGGAACAGCGGCTCCCAGTTGGCCACGATCTCGTCCACCGGGCGGTTGGTCTTGCCTGGGTTGATGCCGCTGCCGGTCAGCTCCAGGTACAGGTCATGATCCCGCTTGTAGGCCATGAACTCGGCTAGGTACGCATCCGATTGCTGGCCCAACGCTCCCGAGCTGAGCTGGCCGCCTTCGAGGCCGTAATCAACGATCTTGTGCAGGATCTCGAGCGGGTCGTTGGTGATCAGAGTGATGGTAAGAGCATCGAGGCCGATCTTCATGGCGACTCCTCATCTTGCCTGGTACAGAGGGAGCCCCGCCTCGGCAGCGGGGCTCGGCGTGACGCGCGAACCGCTAGGCCTTACCGCTAGGCCTTGATGGCACCGCTGGTGACGCCCTGGATATAGTAGCGCATGCCAAACAGGAACAACAGGAGCAACGGGATCGTGGCCACGGTATAGGCCGCCATGCGGGGGCCCCAGTCCGTGATGCCATGCTGCGAGGTAAACTCGCGCAGGCCAACTGCCACCACCTGCCTGGATGGGCTCGAGATGGTCAGCAATGGCCATAAAAAGTCGTTATAGGTGCCCACCAGGTTCATGATCGCCAGCGTAACCATGATGGGCCACGAGAGCGGAATCGCGATCCGGAAAAAGAGCTCGAGCTCCTGGGCGCCGTCCATTCTGGCGGCCTCGAACAGCTCCTGCGGGAGGCCGGCAAAGTAGCCGCGACAGATCAGGATGCCGAACACCTGGCCGCCCGACATCCACGGCAGGATCAAGGCCCAGCGGGTGTCCAGCAGGCCAAAGTCGTTCATCAGCATAAAGCTGGGGAACAGCGTCATCATGCCCGGGATCATCATCAGCGAGATCACCACCAGATAGAGGGTCTCTCGCCCCGGGAATCGATGCCGCGCGAACACATACCCGCTGGTGGATGCTAGGATCACCACGCCCACCATGGAGCTCACCGACACGATCAGCGAGTTGACGATATAGCCCCACATGGCCTGGAAGCCCGACACATAGTTCTGCCAGCGGGCTGGGTTCGGTAGCGCCCAGAAGCGGGCAAAGATCTGCCCGTTATCCTTGAGCGACATGGTCAGCATGTTGACGATCGGGATCAACGTCAGGCCAGCCATGATAACAAGACCGAGGTGCAAGAACGTTTGGCTGACACGCTCCCGGGCTTTGGCGCCGCCCCTCGGATGGGCGTCCAGTTGCCGCGGGGGCAGTGTGGTTGGCGGGATCATGGGTGTTGCCATGGACTATTGTCCCTCCTTAGGCCTGGTACTCGGTTTCGCTGCCCCGAATGTACTTCATGTTCAGGATGGTCCCTGTCAGGATGACCGCAAAGAGCAGCGTGCCGATGGCCGACGCGGAGCCCATGCGGTCAAAGAGGGTGGCCTGATAGTACATTTCCAAGGCGGGCGTGTAGGTCGAGTGTCCCGGCCCTCCTCCCGTCGTCAAGAACACGTTGCCAAAGGCCTGCACGCCTCCGATGAACCCCAGGATGATCAGGGTCTTGATG
>DAIRUQ010000009.1:0-2358 GCA_036803245.1 Chloroflexota bacterium
ACGGTACAGCTTGGCAAGGCGCACCTGTCGGACGACGTCGCTGTGGTAGGTCAGCACGGTGGCGCGGCTCTTGCCCAGTAGATGCTGCAGCAGCTCCCCCGGGGGATAGGGCGCGTGCACGTGCGCCACGTCGGGCCGCTGCCGTGCCAGCTCCCAGCCCAGCCGCAAGCTCAGGGGGGTGGACGCGAGCTCCACCAGCCGTCCGGCCTTGATAACCTCGACGCCGTTCAGCACCTGGCGCTCACCCCGAAAGCTTGGGCTGGTGACTAGCACGGTCACCCGATGCCCAGCCCGCGCCTGCCCCTCAGCCAGCAAACGCACATGGTTCTCGATGCCCCCCACAACGGGGTGATAGGCCTTGTAGATGTGGAGGATGCGCACCTACCGTACCTCCCCCGCCGCCTGCCCCAGCGCCTGCCGAACCAACGCGGCTGTGCGCTCCCACGTGTAGGTGGCGGCGCGCTCCCGGCCTGCCACTGCCAGGCGCTGCCGCAAATCGGCATCGTGCATCAGCGCAGCCAGTGCCCCAGCCATGGCACCTCGGTCGGCGGGGTCAAAGAGCAGGCCCGCATCCCCGATCACCTCGGGCAGTGCGGAAGCGTTCGATGCGGCCACCGGCGTGCCCGCTGCCATCGCCTCCAGCGCCGGCAACCCGAACCCCTCGTAAAGCGACGGCACGATGCAGACCTCTGCAGCTGCATACAGCGCGTGTAGATCGGCTTCGTCTACCGCTCCAAGCCTCCGAACCGAGCGCTCGACGTCCACACGACGCGCCGCGTCGAGGGGGTCCTCCCAGCGCGCATCCACGGCCCCGGCCAGGACCAGTTGCCAGCAGTTGCGGTCGGTTGACGGTAGAGAGGCCCAAGCCCTTAGCAACGTGGGCAGGTTCTTGTGAGGACGGTTGGCGCTCACGCAGAGCACGAACGGGGTCCGAATACCCAGCCGCGCCAGCATCGGTGCGCAAGCTGACTGGTCACGCGCAGCAAAGGCCGCATCGACGCCCAGCGGGGCCACGGTGATGGGCGGCGCCGGGGCCAGCAGCCGCTGGACGTCGCGCTCCGTCGCCCGAGAGCTGACCAGGGCGCCGGCCGCTCGGCGTAGAGCGCGCGTCACCATCCACTGGTAGAGGTGCCGGCGCCAGCTTGGCCCCTCTGAAGAGAGCACCAGAGGGGTCAGGTCATGGATGGTGACCACCAAAGGGCAAGGCAACGCCCACGGAGCGCTCCAGTGCGGCGCCCAGAAGACCGAGGCTCCCTCTTGGCGCAACAGCCTAGCTATTGGCAAATGCCCCCTCGGGTGCGTGGGACCAAAGGGCACGGCCGAGAGCGTCACGTTGGAGCAACGCTCCAGGCGCGCCAGGTCAAAGCGCGCATTGGTGGCCGTGGGATCCCACGGGACGAGGTAGCGGTCCTCGGTGCCCAGAGCCAGCGCCAACGCAACCTGGTAGGCATAGCGGCCTACACCAGGATAGTGATCCTGGATGTAGCGCCCGTCGATGGCGATCTTCATAGGCGCCGTCCCGCGCCGCGACCTACCTCCACCAGCAGGTCCTGCACCTGCCGGGCCGTTGCCCGCGCGTCATAGTGACCTGCGGCCCTGGCACGCCCCGCGGCCCCCATCGCCTGTCGCTTTTCTGGATCTCGCAGCAAGCTCAGCACAGCAGCGCTGAGGTGGCCGATGTCGCCAGGGGGCACCAGTAGGCCCGTTTCGCCGGAAACCATGATCTCGTGAGGCCCGCCCCAGTCATAGGCCACCACCGGCCGGGACGCCGCCATAGCCTCGATGACCACCCGCCCAAACGGCTCGGGCTCCACCGAACAGTGCACCACGACGTCCATGGCGGCGTAGGCGGCCGCCACATCCTCCACCTGCCCCGCGAACACGGTCCGATCGCCCAGCTCCAGCGAATCGGCCAGATGACGCAAGCTCGGCAGAAACGGCTCGCGCTCCTCAAAGACGGCCCCACCAACCAGCACGAACCAGGCGTCAGGCTGCTGCGCGGCCACCAGGGCCATGGCCCGCAAAAAGTGGTCCTGCCCCTTCCATGGCCGCAGCCGCCCGACCATCCCCACCAAGGGAGCGTCGCGGGGCACGCCCCAACGCGCACGCGCCTGCAGCACCCTGGCGGCGTCCGTGGAAAAAGCGTCGCCCAGCACCCCGTTGGGCACGATGACGGCCCCAACCCCTAACGGCTCAGCCGCCGCGCACGAGACCGCCACCACCGCAGCAGAACAGCGTCTCATCGCCTGGATGTAAAAGCCAGGAGTCAGGATGTCACGCACATACCAGACCAGCGGCAAGCCCGCCAGGCGGGCCGCTAGCGCAGCATAGAGCGACGCTCGAACGGTGTTGGCGCAG
>DAIRUQ010000009.1:2458-45963 GCA_036803245.1 Chloroflexota bacterium
CGCCAGGCGGGCCGCTAGCGCAGCATAGAGCGACGCTCGAACGGTGTTGGCGCAGAGAAGCTCGGCTGCCTCGCGTCGGGCCAACCGCGCCAACGCCACTGCCCCACCAAGCAGACGCCATGGCCCCAGCAGATGCCCCCGCACCTGGGGCATGGCCATCGGTCGACATGCAACGCCCAGCGCCTCGGCTCGCTCCTGCAGCGGGCCCGGCACACAGGCCAGGAGAGGGGTGACCTGGCTACGATCCAGGCATTCGAACAGCAACAGGAGGCTATGCTCAGCGCCACCGAGCGCGGGGGCATGGTCGACGAATAGCGCCCGCACGGGCGCGCCCGAAAGAGTCGCGGCGGAGGAGCCCGTCATCCGTCGCCCAGGGACGCGCGCAGGCGGGCACAGATCATCTCCAGCGCCACGCGATTTCGCCCGCCCTCGGGAATGATCACATCCGCGTAGCGCTTGGACGGCTCGACGAACTGCAGGTGCATGGGCCGCACCGTATCCAAGTACTGGGCAATGACCGTCTGGAGATCACGGCCCCTCTCCAGGATGTCGCGCTGCAGCCGTCGGATCAAGCGAATATCGGCGTCGGCATCCACATACACCTTGACGTCCAGCTCGTCCCGCAGCTCTGGCGTCGCCAGCACCAGAATGCCCTCCACTAGGATGACGGGACGAGGCTCTACCAGCGTCGTCTGCTCGGTGCGGCGATAGGCGGCAAAGTCGTACACGGGAACCCGCACGACCTCGCCCCGCTTGAGCAGAGCCAGATGCTCCAGCAGCAGCTCGGTCTCCAGGGCGTTGGGGTGGTCCATGTTCTGCTCGCGACGTTTAGCCATGGTGAGGTGGCCCAGATCGCGATAATAGGCATCGTGTTGGATGTACGCGATCCGATCGCGGCCCACGTCATCGAGGATGGCCTGCGAGATGGTCGTCTTGCCGGCGCCCGTTCCGCCAGCCACCCCTACCACCAGAGGGATCGCGTCATGCCCCATCAGCACCTCGTCTTGACGCCGGTCTGCCGAATCGCCGTCGCCACACGGCAGTCCCATCATCCACCGTCAGACCCATGAACGGTCTCCTGGAGCTGGTCAATCAGCCCCGCCTGGCCATCCAGCGAGGAAAAGATCTCGGCGCGGCTGGCAGACCCCATCGGTCCCAGCACCGCAACGCTAGCTTGCGGGCTCCATCGGCGCCGGGCCAACCCGCCCACGATTACGAGCAACACCCCCATGACTGGCGCCCACCGCGTAAAGAACAGCAGGAAACGCTGATTGGGCCCCACAGAAAGTCGCAAAAAGTACTCGCGAGCGATCTCGAACAGCCAGTCGCCCACAATCACCTGATCCGGGGGGTGGATCTCGTGGCGAGCCACCAGCTCGCCGGTGGCCCCGTCCAGCACCTCGAGCAGCAGCGCCCAGCCGTCGCCCTCGGCCACGGCGCCTTCGAGCAGGCGCAGTACCGCCCGACCGTCATCGACGGCCACCAGATGCTCTTGGCTGACGCCGCCCAGTCGCACGCGTACGAGCTCACCCCTTGCGCCACCCGCCATGGGGGCCAGCGCGAGGGATTCGCCCTTGAGCGAGCTAGCCGACACGTTGATGGCGGGGCCTACCCCGGCCACAAAGAGCGACGCTCCATCCAAGGTGGCAACCCGCCCGTTGGTCACACGGACCGACCGCTCCTCGCCGTCGCCCGTGATGGCGCCGAGCTCGCCATCCAGCAGCTTGACCGTTCCGCTGCTGGAAAGCTGGAGCGTGAGGCGATCCAGCCAGAGGCGTTGTACGCCCCAGCGTCCAACCGTGGCATACTCCCCCACAGCCAGCGCCGTTTGCATCCCCTCGGACACGACCAGGCTTCCGGCCCAGATGCCGGCCACGATCAACAAGCCCCCCACCCATATCAGTGCCGCCAGCGCTCGCCGCCGACCCGCCCAGGGCCGCCAAGTTCGCAGCGTGATCGAATCCTCGTCGCCGCCGGCAACCCGCCACCCCGGCCGAGAAGCCAATCGCTTCGCAGCATCGCGCGTGGCCGACCAGTCCTGCTCGAGCAACAGCTCCCGGTAACACCGCTCATCGGCCCACGGCCAACCCCAGATCTCACCCAGGAGGCGGAACAGCAGCCAGGCTGCCGTCAGAGCATAGAGCGCTCGAACGGCCCATCCACGCCAGGCGGAAGCCGACGCGAGGGCGCCAAAGGCGACCCGCGAGGCTGACTCGTCTACCCTGAGCGTCCGCAACAACGCGCCGATGGGGGTCGCGTTGGCTAGCCACGGCGCGATGTCGGGCTCTGCCAGTGCCACCAAGAGCAACAGCAGCCATCCAGCGCCCAACGGCAACCAGGCCCACCACGCGGTGGCCACCAGCCACACGCGATCGACCCACGGCGTCGCCCCAAAGGTGCGTGGCTGTATACTTTTGTGTTCTTTGCTTCTATCCACTCTTCTCGGCCTCAGCGCCCCTGGCAACCATGCCATTGTAGGGGCAGCTCACACCAGCGTCAACAGCCGACCCTAGCGGCGCTGGTCGAGATCACACCACGCGGCCGTCTGGCCACCCTCGCTTGGGGCAGCCACACCGAATCGACAGGCAGGCACAGCCATGGTCAGCGCCGAGGTTGCCCGATCTCGAACAAGGTGCTACCCTCAGTGCAACGCTCCAACGGACATGCAAAGGAACCACCATGCGCTCAACGCTGTTCTCGGTCAGCTATGCGGGGCTTTGGGGCCAGGCCAAGCTCACCCTGGAAGAGTTCGTGCCTCACGCCCGCCATCTTGGCTATGATGCCATCGAGATCATGGGAAAGCGACCGCACCTCTCTCCGCTGGATTGGGACGATGCGCGCTTGCAGGCCCTGGCGGCGTTGTGCGCCGACCAAGGCGTTGAGGTGGCCTGTGTAGCGGGCTATACCAACTGGCTGGCGGGCGCCAGCGCAGCCGAGGTGCCTCTGGTCGAGATGCAAATCCAGTACGTGGAGGAGCTGGCTCGCGCGTCCGTGGCGCTCGCGTGCCCTCTCGTACGGGTCTTTACCGCCTACGATCGCGCCGACGTCCCAGCGGCGGAGCAGTGGTCCCGCACCGTCATAGCCCTGCAAGAGTGCTGCGATCGCGCGGCCCGCCACGGCGTGTCCATCGGCATCCAGAACCATCATGATCTGGCGGTTCACAGCCGCGCGCTGGCCGAGCTGTACCGCGACATCGACCGTGCGAACCTGGTGCTGATGCTCGATCCGTGGTCCATCTGTTTGCGAGGCGAGGATCCCGAGGCGACTGCTCGTGAGTTGGCCCCCCTGGTGGCCTACACGACCTTGGCCGACTATGTCAGGCTGCCCCGTTACCGCTACCGCCCCCAGTTGATCAACTATGAGTCAGGCGGAGCCGACCTGGTACGCGCTGTGCCGCTGGGCGAGGGCGAGATGGACAACCTGGCCTTTCTCCGTGGGCTGGCCGAGGGGGGCTATGACGGCCCCGTCGCCTACGAGATGTGCTCGCCCCTGCGCGGCGGAGGCAGCATCGAGAACCTCGACCGCTCGGCTCGCCAGGCGCTGGCGTGGCTGCGGGACAACGGATTCTCGGGCTAGGCCTTCTACCTTCTAGGGCCTGAATTCGGTCAAGGCGCGACCCTCTGGTCGCGCCTCGCCTATTCCAGCCTCGGCGCCGCTAAGCCTCGGCCCACACCTTGCGACCCACCTCGTGCGCTCGGATATAGTCCCAGTCCAGCGTGACGCCGAGGCCAGGGCCCTCTGGTGCATAGACGCAGCCATTCTCGTCGATGGCGTCTAGCCCATCGCGGTAATCGGTGTGGACCTGCGTGACGGTGCCCGCGCACTTGGGGTGGACCAGCCCCATCTCATAGTAGTTGGTGTTCCGCACGGACGTCATGCAATGACGCTGCGCGGGGCCAGGGCCGTGGAACTCGATGTCGATCCCCAGCCCCTCGGCGGCGTGAGCCAGCTTGATCACGCCTGTGATGCCATCATATCCGACGTCGCCCCGCACAAAGTCGGTCGCCTCGGCCAGCGCAAAGTCCACGTGGGGCTCTAGCGTGCGCACATGCTCGGTCATCAGCAGCGGCGTGCGGATCAGTTGCCGCAGCTTGCGATGGGCGAACTGCGAGATGCCGCCATCCTTGTAAGGATCCTCCAGCCAGTAGAACCGCTCGTCGTCACACGCACGCCCCACCTTGATGGTGTCGGCAAAGGTGTTGAGCTCGCAGGCGGGGTCGAGCATCAGGTCCATCTTGCCGCCCACGCGCTGGCCCACCGCATGGACCGCCGCGATCTCGGCCTCGGGCGTGGTATCTCCCCAACCGTGGATTTTAAAGGCTGGATAATTCATCGCCAAGCACTGCTCGGCAAAGTCGGCATAGGCCTCGGGCGAATCCAGCCCGCCGTTGTGATCGCCATGCGGCGTCGAGGCATAGCACTTGAGCGGGCGGATATGGCCACCTAGTAGCTCCCAGATCGGCGCATCGTACAGCTTGCCAGCGATATCCCACAAGGCGATATCGACATACGCCAGGCCCATGCGCGCCATCTGCCGCAGCGCCCGCTTGACGTCCTGGTAGATGCGCTCGCGCTCGAGGGCATTCCTGCCGATCAGATAGTTGGCGTACGTGGGCAACGTGGCAAAGCAGTCTCCGCCCGCCAGCGTCTCTCCCGTAACGCCGGCGCTGGTGTGAATCAAGAGCACCGTATGCGTGCCAGTAAGCACGCTACCGGGCTGATAGACCAGGTTGAACCCGTTATAGTCGCGACCCAGATCATGCAGTGTCGTCTCGAACGCGACCGATTCGATCTTGGTGATGAGCGGTTTGACGGCCATGGATGGCACCTCCCGTGTGCAGCCTCTGCTTGGGCGCCATCCTAGCGGGATGCGCAAGCCAGCGCAAGGTCGTCACCTCTAGTCCACCAAGCCGCTTAGGTCGCTCTCGGCCAGGTTCGAGCTGCCCATCGGCTGGCCCGTGACAAAGCGCTCGAGCTGCTCGATCATGTACTCTTGCTCGGCGATCACCGCCTTGACCACGTCGCCGATGCTGATCAAGCCCACCAGCTGACCTTGATCTAGGACCGGCAGATGGCGGATGCGCCGATGGGTCATGATAGCCATGGCCTCGCCAATGGTCTGCGACCTCTCGATGCAGATCGGGTTGGGCGTCATGATGTCGCGAGCCTTGGTTCCGTGTGACAGCCGTCCCGCCAGCACCACCTTGCGGGCATAGTCGCGCTCCGACATGATACCCATCAGGTGGTCGCCATCGAGAACCAGCACCGCGCCGACGTTCTTTTCGGCCATCAGCTTGAGCGCATCGTATACCGACGTTTCCGGCGACACATCATGGATGCAGTGGCCCTTGCGCTCCAACACCTCGCCCACCATCGTGCAGAGCTCCATCTCACACCTCCTTCATCCGACCAGATGCCGCAGGCGATGACATGGATGCAAAGGAGCCAGCATGTTGGAGCGATCGTCGACGGGCCTGCCTCACACCCCAATTATCGCACGGACAGAAGGGCTGGGTCAAGGGGCAATGTGATGGCCCAGCGCCTGTCTGGCCTCACGCATCGGGCCGACGGGCCCACAAGACAGCCCGTGGAGCGGCCAAGGCGTAGGGTGTGCCATCCCATGAGCCGTAACGCGCGCGTATCTCTAGCCCAGCCCCTTCCAGCCAGCGCTCCAGCTCTTGCGTGCGGACAGGATGCTTTTGCTGCACATAGACCCGCTCCGCCAGTCGTCCGTCGGGCCATCGGATCCGGGTGCGTCGCAAGAAGCGGACCAAGCGGGTCTTCGGGTCGCAGAGGATGGTGGCGCAGGTGCTGTCCAGCTCGGCGCCGTCGGCGCAGCAACCGCTGGGAAAGGCTGGCCCGCTGCTCTGCCTCCACGAACGAGGCAGTGCGCCCTCCAGATGGTCGCAGTCCAGGAACAGCCATCCGCCTGGGCGCAGTGCTTTGGCCCCTGCCGCGATGACGCCAGCCTGGGCCTCGGGCGTGGCCAGCTCGTACATGCAGTTGCCGCCCAGCACCACCAGGTCATAGCCCTCTGGCCAGACCTCGCGGGTCACGTCCATCCGTCGCAACGAGACCCGAGCCCGCACCCGACGGTCCTCGCGGGTCAGCCGCTCCACAGCACGCGCCAACATGACGCCAGACTGATCCAAGCCCACGACCGTGTGCCCATCGCGCGCCAGTGGTAGCGTGATCCGACCCGTTCCACAAAAGGGCTCCAGGATGCTGAGCGGGCCCATATCCTCGATCAGACGCCGCAGCAGGGCCACGTCTTCCGTATAGCTCTCCTGCGCGTCGTACAGCTCAGCGACGTGTTCATCCAGATCATAGCCATTCGCAAACACACAGTTCACAAGCGCTCTTCCTCTTCCATTGCCTCCAGGGGCAGGAACCCCGCCCGTGCTCCCACGTAGCGCTCCCACAGGTCGGCCAGCGCCTCGTCCACGTCGAACCCCGCCCCCAGCCGAGCGAAATAGTCGTCCAGTCGCTGAAGGTCACGGCCAAGGAGCCCCCTCGCCTGGGGATTGCCAATGGCGTTCACCACCTGGGGAAAGTCGATCAGCACCAGGCGACCCTCCCAGTATAGGATGTTGAACGCGGAAAGATCCCCGTGGATCAGGTCGATCCCCAGAAGCAGCTCCACGTTGTGCAGCGCCCGATCCCGCAGTGCTCGCGCTTTGCGGGGATCCAGGTCAACCTCGTGCAAGGTCGGGGCTGCACGATCGGGCCCTCCCACGTACCCCATCAGGATCGCATTGTCCGCGACGGCGATGGGCTTGGGCACGTCGCCGCCAAGGGCGTGCAGCCGCTCCATGGCCCGATACTCGTGGGTCATCCACGAGAGATGCCGCACCTCGCGTCCAAAGGTCGTCTTGTTGCGGACGGCGCGGATCACCCTTCCGTCGGTAGGCTTGATCTCGCTGCCGCTGGGGACCAGCATGTCGCGTCCCTCGCGGTACTGGGCATCCTGGCGAAGATTACGAAACTGCTGAGGGCGATAGACCTTGGCGGCCAGGTGGGCCACTCCCAGCGAAGGGTTGGCAGCGCAACGGTAGACGCTAGCCTCCTTGCCGCCCTTGATCATCGCCTCCACATCAGTGACGAGATGGTCCTCCACAAAGGGGCCCAAGGACTTGGCCAGCCAAGCCTGCTCGTAACGCGATGGCTTGTAGGTGGTGACAAAGCTCTCATCGAGAGCCGTGTCCTCGACGAGATTGGACATGGCCTGCTTGGTCTCGCGCCTGCCTTTGCGATGCGGCCCCTCATCTCGCTGATAGCCCAGCACGGCCAGCTGGTCCTCGTCATCAAGCTCCCAGAACGCGGAATCCAGATCGAACGATCGCGTACTCACGATGTGTGTTGCTCCCAGTGATGGCGCCCACACAGCAACGCGCCGCGGGGCAGAATGGTTCCAGCCTACCCCGCGGCGCGCGATCACGCCGATACGCAAAGAACCGCGGGGCAAAGAGGTCTGCGCCCGCGGCCCAAAAAGAGCTAGATGATACCGCCCGCTACTGCGGCGGACCGAGGCGCAACGACCAGACGCGCATAGCGCATATGACTCGGGCCATGTCGTGTGCCTCCTTTCGAAATGACGAGTGCCAACAGGCAAAAGTCTAGGCAGGTTCTACGATGCTGTCAAGTCTGGGGTATTCGGTTGGATCTGAGGACGTCAGCCTGATGCCACTCAGCGCCTCGCGGCGCTGCCCCCGCTGGGTCCTTCGCTCAAGACGATCCCGAGCGCCCGCCCCACCTTTGACGCGCCCTGCGCCCCCCTGTATCATCGTCGCACAGGCAGCTATCCTCAGGAGACTAGGAGATTTATGCCCCAGGCTGACGTGCCCGAGGTCGACGCCTTACTCGGCGAGCTGCGAACACAGGTTCAGGCCACGCTCGGTGACGAGCTCCTGGGTCTCTATCTCTATGGCTCGATGGTCACGGGTGGCTACACCGTGGGCATCAGCGATGTCGACCTCTTGGCGGTGACGACGTCAACGCTGGGCGACGCCACCCTGCAGGCCCTGCACTGCATGCACGAGACGTTACAGGCGGCCTACCCCGCCTGGCGCGATCGGATCGAGGTGGCCTATGTATCGTTCGGGGCCTTGCAGACGTTCCGCCAGCAGACCAGCACCATCGCCGTCATCAGCCCTGGCGAGCCGTTTCACACCGTGGAGGCGGGCCGCGCTTGGCTAGTGAACTGGTGGGTGGTGCGTCACCAAGGGGTCGACCTGTTGGGGCCGCCTGCATCCGAGCTGATCCCTCCCATCGACACAGCCGAGTTTCTAGCGATCGTGCGCGAGCATGCCCGCGAATGGCCCAGCTGGGTCCAAGAGATGCGCGAGCATCGTGGCGGCCAGGCCTATGCCATTCTCACGCTCTGCCGAGCCCTCTATGCCTCCACCCACGGAGACCAGACCTCCAAACAGGAGGCGGCCGCTTGGGCGCAGAGGCGCTACCCGCAATGGGCGCCGCTGATCGCCGACGCCCTGCTCTGGCGCCTAGAGCCTGCGCCTCGCTCTCCACAGCATCGCGCTACCTATACCCTGACAGAACGCTTTGTGCGTTTTGCGGCCGCGGAGATCGCCGACGGCGGCCTTGAGGACTCACGCGGCTAGCCTGCCGCCCATGCTCGGCCATGGGCGCGGCTGATTGGAGTACTGACCATGGCTGACTATCAGACCGCCTTTCGCGACAGCCTCCACGATCGGCGCGCCTCCTCGCTGGCAAGCACCATCCCCCTCGCCCTGCTGGCCTCGTGCGTCTGGTTCGTTTGGGGATGGACCGCCACACCAAGCCACATCGACCTATCCCGACCAGGCACCTGGGTGGGTATCCCAATTCTGGCTATCGCGCCTGCGATCGCCCTGTGGCTGAGGCCGCGCAGCGTTACGCTGGCGGCTCACATTGTCGTGTGGAGCGTGCTAGTTGCCACAGCCGCCGCCGCCGCCGCCCTCCCCGCGGGCTCGGCAGCGGTCCTTCTGGCGGTGCCAGTCGTCTTTGCCAGCGTGCTGCTCGATCACCGAGCGATTCTCTTGGCGGCCGTCCTCACGAGTGCTCTAGCCATGTGGCAGTTCCGCGGCGAAGGCTACCATACCCTGCATGCCTGGGTACCCTTGATAGCCCTGATCATGACGTCGGTGGCCTCGGCCCAATCCGTCTCGAATCTGACCACCGCCCTATCCTGGGCCTGGAACAGCTATGAGCAGGCCCTACGCAACGAGCAAGAGATGCGGCAGCGTCAGGCCGAACTCAAACGTGCCCTGAAGGCGTTGGACGAAGCCTCCTACCGCCTGGAGCGAGCCAACCATATGCTCAGCATTGCTCGGGACCAGGCCGAAGAGGCCCGCCGCCTCAAGCAAGAGTTCGCCCAGACCATCAGCCACGAGCTGCGCACACCGCTCAATATCGTGGTGGGGTTCGCCGAGGTGATGGTCCAGTCGCCCGAGTACTATGGCGCAGCGCTCCCGATCCCCTATCAGCGCGACCTGGGCATCATCTACCGCAACGCCCGACACCTGCAGGACCTGGTCAACGATGTGCTCGATCTCTCGCGCATCGAGGCTGCGCAGATGACGCTGGTTCGCGACAAGGTGCCCGCAACGACCCTGGTGCGCGATGCGCTGGGCACTGTTCGCAGCCTGGTCGAATCCCGTGGCCTAGAGCTGATCGCTGACGTGGGGCCGAACCTGCCCTATGTCCGGGTCGATGCTCTGCGTATCCGACAGGTGCTCTTTAACCTGATCAGCAATGCGGTGCGCTTTACCGAGGAGGGCAGCATCACCGTCCGAGCGCAGCGAGGAAACGGAGAGGTTCTCTTTGCGGTTGAGGACACCGGCGTCGGCATCGCGCACGAGGATCTCAAGGGCATCTTTGAGGAGTTCCGTCAGGCCGACAGCTCCAGCCGCAGGCGCTATCAAGGTGCCGGTCTCGGCCTAGCGATCTCCAAGCGGTTTATCGAGCTCCACGGGGGCCGCATCTGGGCCGAGAGCGAGGTGGGCGTGGGCAGCTCCTTCCAGTTTGCCCTGCCCGCCGACGAGCAGGCCGCTGACTCGCTCACTCTGTCGCCGCTGGCATCGCCCCTCACCCGTATCGTCGACCATCAGTCCGCTGAGATGCCAGTCTTGCTGACGGTGACCCGGAGCCCCTCGGCGGTGGCGCTCATCAGCCGGTACGTGGCGGGCTACCGTACCATCGCTGTACCCTCCCTCAGCGAGGCGCGTCGCGCCGTAGCCCGAATGGCGCCCCAGATCGTGCTGGTGGATGAGGCCAGCGAGCCCCTCCAGCCCTCCGAGCTAGACAAGTTCGCCTCGGAGCCAGCCCTGGCCACGTCGTTGGTCCTCTCCTGCCGGCTCCCGGGAGAAGAGTCTCTACGCCAGCAGCTCGATGCCGATGCATACCTGGTCAAGCCAGTCTCGCACCAGAGCCTATGGGACACGCTGCGGCAGTTCGGCCCGAACGTCGACCACGTGCTACTGGTGGAAGATGACCGCGACTTTGCGCGACTGGTGACGCGTCTGCTAGAGGACAGTCCGGTACGCCAATACCAGGTCTCGTGCGCGAGCACCGCGGCTGAGGCCATGGCCCATCTCAAGCAGTGGCCTGTCGATCTGGTGCTGCTCGACATGGTGCTTCCCGATATGGATGGCTCGGTGGTGCTGCAGCGAATGCACCAGCATCCCGCCTGGGATCAGATCCCCGTCGTGGTCGTGTCAGCTCAGGAGGAGCTGGACCCAGCCGCCGCTCTCGGCACCACGCTCACCGTAGCCCAGCGCCGTGGGATCACGCCCTCGCTCCTGGTCCAGTGCATCCAGAGCATCGGTGCCCTCAGGCCGGCCGTCGATCCTCAAGCGCCTCCAGAGCCTCAAGCAGCGCCTGTTCACTCACCGGCTTGATTAGGAAAGCGGTTGCCCCCAACGAGAGTGCCAGCTCCCGTTGTCGCAAGACGCTGCATACGATCAGGGGAATGTGTTGGGTGCGGGGGCGATGCAGCAGCGTCTGGAGAAGATCCCATCCATCCACCTCGGGCATGAGTAGGTCGATGGTGATGGCATAGGGCTGGTGCTGCTCGGCCAGCTCTAGCGCCCGAGCGGCCGACGGTACCGTCATCACATGGTAGCCATGGGGCGCCAGATGCCGCTGGAACAGCTCGAGCACATCCTCGTTGTCATCGACGACGAGAATCAGACGACTGGCCCGCGGGAGCCTCAGTTCGATGGCGCATACGCCCTGGCCATCAAAGCGCGCCCGCACCTCCGACTCGCTCGGTGAGGCCATGCCCTGTAGGCCAGCCAGCCACTCGTCAGCGTCGCGTGGGTCCTCGGCCTCGCAGCGCGACTCTCCATCCAGGGAGACGCGTAGCCACACCGCGCCTTCCTCAGCCTGCCCCCCCAGCCGCACGACACCGTCATGCACCCGCTCACACATGCGTCCCAACACCGAGAGCAGAATCTGGCGCAAGAGAGCCGGCTCGATGGCTATCTCGGGCAAGCTTGGCTCCAGGTCCACGAGGATGCTCACGCAGTTGGCCTCCCGCAGCCGCCGCAGGAGTGGCAGCACCCCGTTCAGCACCTCGGGCACCCGAGCGGTCCGAGCCGCCCGGGCCAAACGCGCCGCCTCGACTCGCAGCAGCGCTAGCCGCTCCTCCTCGCCGCTCGCTGCCTCCTCAACCACCGGCGGAACGGCAGGCCAGCTCGATAGCTCGCCCTCCTCGTCGACCAAGCGGACCCACAGCAGGCTCACTAGCTTTTCCATGGCCTGCCCATGGTCGCGATAGAACTGCCGTCTGCTGATACCCAGCTCGCGGGCGGTGGCCCGCGGATTCAGTGCCTTGCGGTAGCGATAGTCCAGCAGACGATAGCGGCGCCAGTGCAGCGAATCGGGAGGCACGTCGGGGCCGGGGCGCAGCTCGTCCACGGCATCCAGCAGCGCTTGCTGCAAAGCAAAAGCTTGTTCCTTGGCGCTGCCTCCCTCCAACGATCTCAGCGCGAGCAGGGGATGGTCGCGCAGATAGACGACATCATGAAGATGCCGAAACGCATCCTGGAGGTCCTCTGCGAAACGCTCTCTAGAAGGCATCAATAGGCTCCCACACCAGCCGTCGCCTAGACCCACGCCATTATACCACACTGACCACCACTCACGCAGCCGCCACCCTCCGTTGACACAGGGTCGGCCCGCCGCTATACTCCGCCCCGTGCGTGATGATCGGGCCGCGTGAACCGTCTGGTCCACGCGCTCACGACTCGAGCGCCCCTCGCGCGATGCCGCATGGAGGATACCTCGTTGACCAACGTAACCCGTGTGCTGGCCGCCTGGACCGCCGCCATACTACTGATAGCTTGTGGGACGCCCGTCTCTCCGGTGACGCCTGGGCCAGCGGAGACAGCCGCGGAGACGCCCGCGCCGACGGTCGAGCCAACCATGGCAGCGCCCACTCAGGAAGCCGCCAGCCCTGCGCCACAGCCCACTGATGCCGTCGAGCCAACGGACACGCTTTCGCCCACCGCCGTCGCGCCGGAGGAGCCGACCAAGCTGCCTTCCGAGGAACTGGGCGAGGACGTCGCCATCGTCGTCAATGGGCAGACCATCGCTCGTGAGGCCTATCTGCTACAGATCGAACAGGCGCGCTCCTATTTCCTACAGCAGCCGGGCCTCGATGCCGCTTCGGAGGCGGGACAACAGGCCTTGCAGAGGCTCGATCTGCAGGTGCTACAGTGGCTGATCGATCAGGCCCTCATCGAACAGGGCGCCTATGCGCGCGGGGTTCAGGTATCCGAGGCCGACATCGAGACGGCCATCCAGACTATGCGTGGCGACGACGCCAGCCGCTTTGAGGCCTGGCTCGCAGCCAATGCTCTAGCCGAGGACGACCTACGCTCTCAGGTTCGGTACGATCTGCTCACCGCCGCAATGCGCGATCTGGTCACCTCGCAGCTCCAACGTGAGGTGCTCCAGATCAACGTTCGCCACATCCTGACGTCAGAAGAGTCCGCCGCCACGCGCGCTGTACAGGCGTTGCGTGCGGGCGCAAACTTTATCGAGCTGGCCCGCCAGGTGAGCGAGGACGCCACCACGCGCAGCTCGGGAGGCGGGCTGGGATTCCTGCCGCGCGGCGTGATGCCGCCAACCTTTGACGAGGTCGCGTTCGCCATGCAGCCTGGCGAGATCAGCGATGTGATACGCAGCGAGTTTGGTTTTCACGTCATCCAAGTCGTCGAGATCGACCCGTCCCGCCGCGTGCCAGACGAGCTCTGGCCTGTGGTTCAGGAGCGGGCCTTTGTTACGTGGCTAGAAGAGCAGCGCGCCCAGGCCGACATCCAGATCGCGGCCTGGGTTACCGAGGCGCAGGAGGGTTAGCACCCAGGCATGGAGATCACTTGGTACGGGCAGTCTTGCTTTCGTATCCGCACCCGGGGCGTGGCCGTGGTCACCGATCCCTACGGCCCCGAGTTGGGGCCCACGCTGCCGCGCCTTCGAGCGCATATTGTCACGGTCAGCCATCAGCATCCCAACCATAGCTACATCCGAGCCGTTCGCGGCGGGGCCTATGTGATCCAGGGGCCTGGGGAGTACGAGGTGCGCGACACGTTTATCTTTGGCGTCGCCACCACGCACAACACCCCGCGCGATCAGAACCTGGGGCCCAACACATCCTATCTCATCGAGATGGAAGAAATGTCCATCTGCCACCTAGGCGATCTGGGACAACCGCTGACCCAAGAGCAGGTGGAGGAGCTACAAAACGTTGACATCCTGCTGGTGCCCGTAGGTGGGCGCGACACGCTCACTCCCAGCGGCGCGGCCGAGGTGATCAGTCAGCTAGAGCCCAGCGTAGTGATCCCGATGCACTACAAGGTGCCTGGCATCCAGGCCAACCTGGGCACACTACAGCGGTTCCTCAAAGAGATGGGCGTCGACGAGGTCTCTGAGGTGGAGGCGTTTTCGGTCACCAAGAGCCAGCTGGGCGAAGATCCGCGGGTGGTGGTGCTCAAGCCCACCCTCGAGTGACGCCGGGAGCATACCATGGCCTATCGACAGGCGGCGCTAGAGATGCGCGGGCACACCCTCACCTGGGGAGCCCGCACCTATGTCATGGGGATCCTCAACGTCACCCCCGACAGCTTCTCCGGAGACGGCCTGCTCCAGGATGAGGTCCAGGAGAGTGCGGTCGAGCGCGGCCTTGCGTTTCTTGACGCGGGGGCCCACCTGCTCGATGTCGGCGCCGAGTCCACGCGGCCCGGGGCGGCGCCGGTCGACGCCGAGACTGAAATGGCTCGCCTGGTCCCCGTGATCCACCGCCTCCGTGACGCCACCGACGCCCCTATCTCCGTGGACACCTACAAGGCGTCTGTGGCTCGTGCCGCCTTGGATGCCGGCGCCGATCTGGTCAACGACGTCTGGGGCCTGCGCATGGATCCCGATATGGCGCCTCTGGTGGCCCAGCGCGGCGTCCCCGTTGTGGTGATGCACAACAGAAGCAAGCCCCGCGATGCAGCGCAGGAGGCTCGGCTAGGGGGACGTTACGTGGGCGTGCGGTACGATGACCTGATCGGGGATGTGATCCGCGAGCTCTGCGCCCAGATCGAACTGGCGCATGCGGCCGGCATCACCGATGGGCAGATCATCCTCGACCCCGGCATCGGCTTTGGCAAGACGGTAGAGCAGAATCTGACGCTGCTACGCCGCCTGCGCGATCTGACGACCTTGGGCTACCCGTTACTGCTGGGGCCATCGCGCAAGTCGTTCATCGGGTACACGCTCGACCAGCCACAAGACCAGCGTCTCGAAGGCACGGCGGCCGCTGTGGCTATCGGCATCGCCCAGGGAGCTGACATCGTGCGGGTCCACGACGTGACCGCCATGGCCAGGGTGGCGCGCATGACCGACGCCATCATAGGCAGGCGCTAGCCCGATGCCGCGAGTCTACTTGGGCCTCGGCAGCAACCTCGGAGACCGCGCGGCGACCATGGCTGCGGCCGTCGCTCTGCTCCCAATCTATGGCCTGCACGTTGAGGCGTTGTCGGAGCTGTACGAGACTGAACCGTGGGGCGTAGCCGACCAACCCCGCTTTCTGAACAGCGCCTGCATCGTTCGGACCAGCCTGCCCCCAACGCAAGCCCTGATCGCCGTCAAGGCCATCGAGCGCGCGTTGGGGCGCGTCCCCACCCAACGTTGGGGACCGCGCACCATCGACATCGACCTGCTGATCTATCAGGGCGCCGTCATGGCGACGGCGGCGCTCACGCTGCCGCATCCCGGCATGCTAGAACGAGCGAGCGTCTTGGTCCCCTTGGCAGACATCGCGCCCGACCTAGAGCACCCTTGTACAGGGCGGACCGTGCAGGACCATCTGCGAGCGCTGGGGGCAATCGACGGGGTGGCGCCCTATCCCCCTGGGCTGTCGCTGTCGTCCTCGGGAAACGCATCCGTTTCGCCGTGAAGAGCGGCGAACAGGATGCGTGAGCGCTCCAGCTCATCAGCTGCCTGTGAGCGCTGGCCAACCACTTCTAGGAGCTCCGCCAACTCGCTGTGCGTCTCGGCCAGGTTGAGCTGATCGCCATGGGCTTGGTAGGTCTCCATGGCATGGCGCAGGTACCGTTCGGCCACATCGTAGCGCGACTCACGCGCGGCAATGCGTGCATAGACGCGGTCCACATCAGCCTCGCCCTGCTCAAAACCGATCAGCGCAAACCGTCGCGTTGCTTTGGAGCAGTGCTCGCGCGCATCGGTCACGTTTCCCAGAGCCTCCAGCGATTCGGCCATGTGTAGATGGGCCAGGCCCTGCTCGCGGACGTCGCCTACCCGCTCCAGCAGATCGAGGGCTCTCTGGTAGCAGGCCATCGCCTCGTCATACCGCTCCATCGCCTGGTAGCAGAACCCCATATTGCTGAGACCGCGGACCTCGTCCAGGGGCATCTCGCGCTGGGCAAAGGTGGTCACGCTGTCGGAGAACAGCGAAATGGCCTCCTTTGGATTGCCCCGAGCATGCTGGACGATGCCCAAGTTGCCCAGAACTCGCGCCCGTTGGATGGCCAGGCCCAGCTCGTCCGCGCGATGCAGCGCCTCCTCTAGCAGCGTGACCGCCCCGTCCCAGTCGCCCTGCTCAAAGGCAAAGTAGCCGATGCGCTGCAGCCCGCCCACCTCTGCCCGCGACAGGCCTCGTTCACGCGCCAATGCCAGCGCCTCGGTCACCAGCTCGGTCGCCCTGGTCCACTCGCCTGCGCGCCCGTAGAGCGCGCCCTGCTCCAGCAAAAGCTCGCTCTCGCACGCGGTGTCGCCCAGGTCGCGAGCCTCCGACAGAGCCCTCGCATACGCCCGCGAGGCCTCCTCGTGGCGGCCGAGAGTGGCCAGAAGGCCCGCCTGCCGCTGCCGCGCCTCCAGCACCTGCTGGGGCGACGCCACGCTGCCATCCTGCGCATCCGCCAGGGCCAATGCCCGCCCCAGGTAGGCGGCGGCCTCGTCCGGCGCTAGGGCGGACTCTGCGGCGTCGGCCGCCTGTAGGGCGTAGCGGAATCCGCGAGCAGCGTCTCCTCCCTCACAAAAGTGCGTCGCCAGCTCGTAGGCGCTTACCTGATCGCCATCGGCTGCCCGACCTTCCAGCAGCTCGCCGATCATCAGGTGCATCTCGCGCCGCAAGGGAATCGGTAAGCCGCGGTAGATCACCTCGCGCACCGTGTTGTGGGCGAACGTGAACCCCTCGGCCAACGACGCCAACAGCGCCTGGTTCGATTCGAGCGTCCGCAACTGGCGCAGCACAGCCAGGCGGCTCTGCCCTCCCAGTTCTGCCAGCAACGGCGCGTCTAGGTGCGGCCCCGCCACCGCCGCCCACTCGAGCAACTCGCGCTGTTCGGGCAACGTCCGCTCCACCCGCCGCTGGACCAGATCCACGATAGAGCGGGGGATCTCTAGCTGATCCAGGAACGCCACCAGCTCCCAGTGATCGCCCACCCGCTCCAGGTCGCCCTGCATCTGCAAGAGGCGTAGCGTCTCCAGCAGGCAGAATGGGTTGCCCTCCGACTCTCGATAGAGCACACGGGCGAACTCGGGCTCCAGCCCCTCTGCGTGCAGAGCCGCCCCCGCCAGAGATCGCAGATCCTCTTCGGTGAGCCGCTCGAGCCTGATCTCCCGATAGAGGCCCTCGCGACTCATCCGGCGCAGAACCTCGGTCAGCGGCGCGGGCTGCCCATCGAGACCGGACGTGGGCTCATCGGTGCGGCAAAGGCCCAGAAGCAGACAGCGCTGCCCCCGCACGGCTCGCGCCACATAGTGCACTAGCTGTAGCGTGGCCGTGCTGGCCCACTGCAGGTCGTCGAGCACCAGCAAAACGGGCCGTTGCCGTGAGATCGTCGCCAGAAAGGCCGACATGGTTTGAAACAACTGCATCTGGGCGTCCACCGGCGCGGCATCGCGCCACCAGGCAGGCAGGGTGGGCCCCTCGGCGTCCAGGCCCAGCACTTGGCGGGCGGCCGTCAGAGCGGCCTCCACCTCCTGCTCCAGATCGCCCAAGACGGCCCAGGTAGTGCTCCGCCCCCGGCCGGCTCCGAAAGCGCGCACGACCTCGGCGATGGGCGCGTAGGGATCGGGGCTATCGCTGTAAAGACAGGTTCCCCAGAGCACCAACACGTTCCGACGACGCGCCACCAGCTCGAGCTCGCGGGCGAGCCTGGTCTTGCCGATGCCGGCTTCGCCCGCCAGTAGCATCATGCCGCCAGCGCCGGCGATGGCGCCGTCCAGCCCGTCGATCAGGGCCTGCCGCTCAACCACCCGCCCGGCCAAAGGCAGCTCACCGCTGGCCAGAGCCAGCTCGTTCGGGGCCTTCGCCAACGCCTCCGCCGGCCCATCCCCGCCCTCCAAGGCCTCGGTGAGTGCCACAACCAGGTCCTCTGCCGAGTCATACCGGCGCTCTGGGTCCTTGTGCAGCAGGCGCCTGACGACCCGCTCGATGGCCACAGGCAAGTCGTCCAGGCTGCTGGTGAGCGGTTGAGGTTCTTCGTTGAGGTGCTTGTAGATCACCGCAACGGCCGAGTCGGCCACAAAGGGGGGATGGCCCGCTAGCATCTCGTAAAAGACCGCGCCCAGCGCATAGAGGTCGCTGCGAGCATCGACGGAGCGCCCTTGCGCCTGCTCGGGGGAGAGGTATAGCACTGTACCCATGACGGTGCCGGTGCGGGTCATGGCAGAGACGTCGCCGAGATGCGCCAGGCCGAAATCGGTTAGCTTGGCGCATCCTTGCTCGTCAAACAGGATATTGCCCGGCTTGACGTCGCGATGGACGACGCCTTGCGCATGGGCCTGTGCCAGCGCCAAAGCGACCTGGCGCACGATCTCGGCCGCCTCTCGCCAAGGCATCGGCCGGCCCTGTAGCCGCTCGCGCAGCGTGCCCCCACGAACCAGCTCCATCACGATGTAGCGCTGGCTCCCCTGCTCGCCGGCGTCATAGATGCCGACGATGTTGGGATGTCGCAGCCGCTCGAGGGCACGGGCTTCGCGCACAAAGCGGGCCACCATCTCTGGTTCCGCTCGCTCGCTCAGCACCTTGACCGCTACCTCGATGCCGCGCGACCGGTCCAGGGCACGGTAAACCTCGGCCGCACCACCCAGGCCGAGTAGCTCCAGGATCTCCAGGTTTGGCAGTCGCGGGCCGATCATGATGCGCTCACTTGCGAGAGAGACAACCCCCTGCTAGGCCGCCTCTCACGCGCTCGACCCACAAGGCTCAGTGGGCGTCGGCTTAGCCGATCAGCTCGTATGGTAGCTTGACGGTGAATGCCGTGCCCTCCCCCACCTGCGTCTCGACGCCGATCTCACCACGGTGTCCCTCGACGATGCTCTTGGTCACCGAAAGGCCCAGCCCGATCCCCTTTTCCTTGGTGGTGAAAAAGGGCTCGAATAGACGCTCGAGGTACTGCTGGCCAATGCCGCATCCGGTGTCGCAGATGCGCACCACCACCATCTCGCCCGCTTCGTCCTCGGTCGTCACCGTCAGGGCCCCTCCCTCGGGCATCGCTTGAACGGCGTTGCTGATGAGGTTCACCAGCACCTGCTGGATCTGATCAGCATCGGCGCTGATAGGCATCAGCCGCGGCGCTAGCTGCGTAGTCACCTCGATCGACTCGGGCATAGAGACCCGCATGAGCGTCTCGCTCACCAGGGCGTTCAGGTCCAAGCGCGTGAGATGCCGCGGTCGGTTGCGAGAGAAATAGAGCAGGTCGTTGATGATCTTGTTCTGACGGTCGATCTCGCTATCGAGCTTGGCAAAGTAGCGTCGCAGGGTGTCGGGATCGTGTCCCTTGTCGCTGGAGACCACGCGATCGAGAAAGTAGAGGGCGTTGCGCATCACCATGAGCGGATTGCGCAGCTCGTGGGCCACGCTGGCCGCCAGCCGCCCCACGGCGGCCAGGCGCTCTGCCTGCACCAGTTGGTTCTGCGTCTCTCTCAAGGTCTCCAGCGCGGTCTGCAACTGCTCGTTGCTCTGGCGCACGTCCTCGAGCAGCCGCGCCCCGCGGATGGCCATGGCCGCCAGGCTGCCCATGGCGCGAAGCAGCTCGAGCTCTGGCTCGCCAAAGGGCCGCTCCGAGATCCGCGTGTCTACATAGATAGCCCCCTGCAGCTCGCCGCGTGCCACCAGCGGTACGGCAAGCACGGAACGAATCTGCTGCGCCAGGATGCTGCGCGTCAGCTCAAAACGCCCATCCTGCTGAATGTTGGTGGTCAGGATCGCCTCGCGCTCTCGCAGCACCTTTTCTACGAGGCTGCTGCTGAACGCCTCGTCGGTCGCCTCCACCTCGCCCGACGAGAACTTGCGCGCCGCGCCAAAGCGGTAGGAGCCGTCCGTCTCGCTCAGCACCACGAAACCACGGTCCGCCCCCACCAGCACAATGGCCCGATCGATGATCGACTCTAGCAGCTCGGCCAGGTCGGTGACGGCGACCAGCTCCTGCGCGACGGCATAGAGGGAGGCCAGCTGCTCGCGCTGGCGCTCGGTGTCAGCCACTTGAGCGCGTAGACACGAGATCACCCGCTGCATCTCGCGGGCACTCCCGAGCCCCTTGGTCCCCAAGCGCTCGAATTCGTCGTATAGGACCTCTAGTTGCTCTCTGGCGTCGGTCACCTATCCCCCCTTGCGCCCAGGATCCCGCCTCGTCAGCGGCTGGGCGGCACCTCCACCATCAGGGTCGGCAAGAACGTGGCAACGTCCAGTGGCTTGTGGAACACCGCCTCTGCCCCAGCCTCCATGGCCCGCTGGGCCAGATCGCCCGCCTCCAAGCCCGTGATCATCACCACTCGCAGGCTGGGATCGGTCGCCTTTAGTCCCTCCAGCGTCTCGACGCCGTTCATGCCTGGCATGCCAATGTCGAGCAGGGCAACGTCGAACGTCTCCTGGCGACAGAGCGCCATGGCTGCACTCCCATCGGGCGCGGCCGTCACATCAAAGCCCTCGAGCGTAAGGATATCACCCATCGTGGCACGAATACCAGGGTCGTCATCGACCACGAGGACCCGAACTATCTTGCCCATCGGCCAGGATCTCCCTTGCGACTGAGACTCCTCCAAGCGATTCTAGCACGAAGCGGCCAGGCTAGCATTAACACAGGGTAAATAGGCCCCTTGGGAGCTCCCCCAGCCGCTTGCCGCCGAGCGCCCTCCGCGTACAATCAGCTACGCTCGCAGCGTCGACGACCGATACGATGAGCGGATGCGGAGTACACATGCCTCGCGTGCAGCGTCTCAACCTGCTCTTGGTCTTGTGCGTGGCGCTTGCCCCGCTGGCCACATACTATAGCGCGTCGACTGTCGCGGCCCAAGGCTCAGCGCATCGCCTGGAAGCGCCGCTGTTGGACTTGTTTGACGCTTCAGCAGACGGGTTTGCCACCTTTATCGTCCGTCTGAGAGATCAGGCCGACCTGGCGGACATCGCGACCACCACGGCGCTGGACACACGGCGCGTCGATACCGTCAGGCGATTGCAGCAGCACGCCACGCACGCCCAGCCCCCCGTTCTCGCCCTCGTTGGCGACCTACAGAGACAAGGGGCGGTCCGCTCGGTCACGCCCTACTGGATCTTTTGCGGATTGGCGGTGCACGGCAACCTGGCGGCCGCGCAGGCCATTGCGCGACACCCCTCCGTAGCGTCGGTGAGGGCCAACCAGGTCATCATCCTGGAGCCCGCCGTCAGCGACTTGAGCACAGCGAGCATCGAGACCCCCTGGGGCCTGGAAAAGATCCAAGCGCCGCAGGTGTGGGATCGCTTTGGTGTGCGCGGCGAGGGCATCGTCGTCGCCAACATCGATACGGGCGTTGACTGGACGCACCCTGCTCTGCGCAAGAGCTATCGTGGATACGACCCGACGACGCCCCAGCATGACTATCACTGGATCGACCTCACGCCCACGAGTGTGCCCGCCCACGCGCCCAACGACTTTCAGGGGCATGGCACACACACCATAGGGACCATGGTTGGGGCCGATGGCGACTCCGGCAGCGTGGTGGGCGTGGCGCCGGGGGCCACATGGATCGCCGTCAAGGCCTTTTACTGGAACGGCCTCCGCTGGGTCTCGGATGAAGCCACGCTCCACAGCGCCCTGCAATGGTGCCTGGCTCCCACCGACCGCCAGGGCCAGAACCCCGACCCTTCTCTCGCACCCGACATCATCAACAACTCGTGGGGTAACCCCGATGGCACGCTCGATGCTTACCTCGACGACGTCCGTGCGCTGAACGCCGCCGGCATTCTCGCCGTCTATTCGGCCGGCAACGAGGGCGCGCCGCTCCCGGGCAGCTCGACGGGCACCATCAGCGCGCCAGCCTCCTATCCCGAGGCCTTGGCCATTGGCGCGACCGACAGCAACGATGCCATCGCCTCCTACTCCAGCCGCGGTCCCTCGCCCTATGACGGCGGGCTCAAACCCGACCTGAGCGCGCCCGGTCACGCCGTGTATTCGACGCTCCCTGGAGCGCGCTATGGCGTGATGAACGGCACCTCCATGGCGGCGCCCCATGTGGCCGGGTTGGCAGCCCTACTCTGGTCGGCTGATCGCTCCTACCACAGCGACCTTTCGCCAGGAGCCAGCGGCAGCAACCCGGCGTTGACCATCACCAGCACCAAAGAGCTGCTGATCGCGACCTCGGTGGATCTCGGCGATCCTGGTCCCGACACCAGCTACGGTTGGGGGCGGGTGGACGCGCTGGCCGCCATGCAGGAGCTGGTGGGCACCGGCGCGCTCACCGGTCAGGTACGCTGCGGGGCCACGGGACAGAACTTGGCGGCATCTCACGTCAGGATGCAGGCCATCGGGCGCAATCTTGACCTCCAGTGCCTGACCGATGCCGCCGGCGCGTTCGCCCTGATCGCCCCGCCCGGCGCCTACACCTTGGCCATCTCCCAAGCCGGATACCTGACGGCCACCGCCGGCCCGCTCGATCTGCAGCGCGACGTCACCACCACCATTACGCTGACGCTAGAGCCAGTGCCCGACGGCACCCTGCAAGGGACGGTTCGGCGTGGTGACTCGTCCGAGCCGGTGCCCGGCGCGGTGGTCACGCTTGCGGGCACCGCCTACACGGCGACCACGGACCTGAACGGCGCCTACACGCTCAGCGCGCCCCCCGCGACATACACGGCGACAGCTCTGCCTCGCTGCGCCGGGCTGCGGGGAGCGATGCACGACGAGATCAGCATCGCGTCAGAGCTGACAACCACCCTCGATATTATCCTCCCCGAGGCCCCTCGCGTGCTCCTGGTGCATGGTGACGCGTGGGCTGGGGACGGCACCGCGGCCTACTATGGAGCCGCACTGGTTGCCAGCCTCTGGGGCTACGACCAGCTCGCCATCAGCGATCCACCGCAGGACACCCCCACCGTAGAGGCGCTCAACGTCTACGACGCCGTCGTCTGGAGTCATCCATCTCTGGCGCCGGGCTCCATCGACGCCTGGGGGACGCTGGAGGCCTATCTGGACGCCGGCGGGCGCCTCCTCCTTAGCGGGCAGAACGTCGTCGCCCTGGACGGCGACGACCCAACCGGCCCCTTGGCGCGCGTCCTGCACGCTCGCGCGGGCCCGACAATGACCGCAAGCGGGATCCTCGGCGAGGTGCCTGGCCCGCTGGACGGACTCAACGCCACGCTGAACCATCCGGATAGCGCTGCCAATCAGGCAACGATCCTCAGTCTGCTGCCCGTCGACGGCTGGGCGCGCCCCCTGGCGCGCATCGAGGCAGACGTCGTCGCCATCGGTTGCCGCTTGCCCGACGCCGCCGCGGTGCTGTTGTCCTTCGGCCTCGAGGGCATCGGCCCCACCGCGGCCCGCGCCGACACCATCGATCGGCTGTTGGCTTGGCTACTGGCCCCAACGGCGAACCAACGGGTGCAGCTTCCCTTGATGGGGCGTTCTGCGAACCTACGATAGGCGCGGCCAGAGGACCAGTCCAAAGCGCAACGTAGCCTTGACGCCCAGCTTGTACACCGTAGAATACGTCACATTCAGGCCAGCGGAGCAAGGAGTAGACATGCCGCCCCACCCTCTGCCCCGGGTCACACGCGGACCGTTTCTCCCTCTCCGACGGTGCCTTACGATGCTCCTACTAGCCTCCCTCCTCGTGCCCCATCTGGTCGGCGCCCAAACCAACAGCAGCATCGAGGCCGTGTACGATGCCCGGAACTCTATGGCCTCGAGCAGTGTTCGCTGGCCGGCGTTCCTGACCGCAGACCAGGACGTCGACTATGACGGTGGAGCGATCGTCCAGGAACACGAGGCCGGCCTCTCCATCGACGAGTGGATCCTGCTGCTAGACGTCGACTGGAACACAGGCCACCTTGGCGGCACCATGACCGGTAGCGCGAGCCATGGCGACCCGATTTCGCAGCTCTATACTAGCTGCTGGGCGTCGCACGCCGGGGAGTGCGCGGGCAGCGCCACCTTCACAGGCACCGTCGTTGAGGGCCACGTTGAACCCCGCGGTGGCGATGGCCAGTGGCGCATCTGCTTTGTGGTAGAGGGCTCGATCGACCTCGCCTATCAGATGTCACACTTTGTGCGACCCTGGCAGCAAGGCTTGGCCGACGATGGAACCTCGCAAGAGCCCAACGAACGCGTCGAACTCGCGCGCCAGGCCGCCGGCAGCTTTCGCCAGCTCTTCACTGGCACCCTCTACCAGCCCGATGGAGATCGCTACACCACACCATACCTGCTGCTCATGAACAAGGAACTGGCTGCTTCCACGGCAGGTGAAGACGATACCGGTCCCTCTTTTGGCGGCAACGGGGGCATCTTTACCCTAACACGCGGCGACGTGCCCAGTGCGCCGCCCTCGCCCAGCCCGGCTACGGGCATCTGTGAAGCGGTTGCGGCTTCCGGCAGCATGGATGCCTTTCCCGCGGACGCCGCGCAAACATCCGAGGACACCGAGGAGCCCCGCGAAGCCCTGAGCGCAAGCATCGCCATCTATCCGGAGCCGCCCATCCCTGATAAGGCGGTGACGTTCAGCCCGGAGGTGCAGGGGAGCGGCACCGGCGAGGGTCTGCGCTACAGCTGGCACCTGGACGGAGAGCCTCTCGGAACCGAGCAGGTAGCCCAATGGACAGCCACGCCGGGCGAGCACGTCGTGACCCTACAGATCCAGAGCGCCGATGCCCCCGAGCGCACGGCAACGGCGTCGTTAGGGTTCGTAGTGGCGCCGCCGCCGCCACTCGGTGATGCAGACACCGCCACGGACGCCAGCTTTGCCATGGGATCACTCACCTGCGCCGATGGCCTCACCAGTGACGACATCCTCACCTGCTCCGCTTCCTGGAGCCGCGACGAAGACACCGGTTTGGGAGCTCTCTTGGTTCAGTGGTACGTGGATGGTGCGCCCGCCAGCCAGGAAAACAGCGTTGGTCAGAGCGCCACCTTTTCGCTGGCCCAGCCAGCCCCCGGCGAGCATAGCATCCAGGTGCTTGTCACCGATCCCTCCAGTGATGCCCAGGCCGCCCGAACGACTACAGTGCAGGTGATTCCCGGGCACAACGCCCAGATCCCAGTCTCGGCCAGGGCGGCCGCCGCTGTTGGATCGGCGGGCACGGTGGCAGGATGGCTCTGGCTTGAGTGGCGTCGAGCCCGCCAAGCGGCAGCTATGGCCGCTGAAGCCACTCGGACCCAAGAGGCCGCCGACGCCGCCCTGGCGGTGGACCGACAAGCATGGTATGACGCGCAGATGCAGCAGAATGCCACAGAGCGTGAGCGGCGACACGAGCGCGAGGCGGCTGCCGCCCTGCATGATGCTGAGAGCGACTACCAACAGGCCGCCTCGCTCTCGCACCAGCTGGCGCGAGAGGCCGCCGATCTGACGCGCCAGCTCCAAAAGCTCCACGCTGACTATGACTATACCCGCTACACCGCGGTAAGCGATGGCATCATCGACATCGTCGACCTGACCATCGACGTAGGGCTTTCGGCGGCCGGCAAGGCCCCTGGATGGCTGAGCAAACCTGCCGGAGCCGGCGCCAAGGACTGGGCCAAGGGGCTAGCCAAGGGGGCGGCCCGGCAAAAGCTGGGCGAGTTGGTCGACGGACGATCATCTGACTATCGTCCATTGGACGAGGTCCTATCGGCCGCCGGCCTGCCCCCCGACTATGCCCGCGCCCCAGCGGACACGGCCGCCAAGAGGAGCTGGGATCGCATCGGCTACGACCTGGCGCCCCGTGGCGCGCTCAAACAGGCCTACGCCAGACGGCTGCAGAGGATGCCTTCCGGCCCGATCCAGAGGCTCGGCGATGCGGTCGGCCCTGTCGAGTCGGTGGTCACGGGAGTGCACGACGCCACGTCCAAGGCAGAAGAAGCCGCACGCCTCCGTCAGCGCATCGTCGTCGTGGATCAACAGCTCCGGCGGCGCAACCGCCTCTTTGCCGACAGCCTCACCGAGCTGGCCGAAAAGCGTTCGGCCATGGAACGGGCCCGCGACGCCACTCGCACGCCGAAAGGAGCCTCGTCATGACCGATCTCCGCACCTACGAGCCCGATCAGGTGGCCCGGGCCCTTGATATGACACGGGCCTGTCTGCAATCTACCGACGCACGCCCGAGCGAGCTGGCTCTGCTTCTGGCCCAACTCTTGTTCCGGGACAGCGGCGGCAGCTACTGGGCTGCCGATCCCCTATCCCAGCGTTGGTACCAATGGCGAGAGCGCGCGTGGCAAGTCGCCCCAACCCCAAAGGACGCTCTTGAGGGCCTGGCCTCGCTGGATGTGCCCGGATCCGATCTCGCCGAGATACCAGTGGTAGAGGACGAGCCCAAGACGCCGACGAGCGCTGCGGCGGTCGCCACCGAGCTCACCGAGCGGTTGGCTACCGCATACCGTGCTGGTCGCCTCTCCAGTGAACAGGCCGGCGAGCTATTGGGGCGCATCACGCTGATCGACCGCCAAGGACGGCTCTGGCGGCGAGGGGCCCGCTCGGGCGAGTGGTACACCTTTGAGGATGGTGACTGGGCCAGTCAGCTGGAACCCCCAACCGATGAGGCGCTGTTGGGCCGCTCCGATCTGGTGGCCTGGGCGAACAGCGAATCGACAGACGGTGACATGGACGAGCACCTGGCAGAGGCGTTCGGCTCTGCCCTCTGGTCGGGCGCGGACGCGCTCCCCGAACCGCTGACCGATCCTTGGGAGCCGCCGGATGCGACCCCACCGGTCTGGCCGGCTTGTCCGCATTGCGGGCGCGAGTCTATCCCGGCAGGATCCTTTTGCCCATGGTGTGGCCAGTCATTGCCGCGCGAGCAGAAACGTCACTGCCCTCGTTGTGGCTCGCCCGCGAAACCGACGGACCGTTTCTGTGGCAAGTGCGGCGCCCCGCTCGCGTAGAAAGGGCAACCAGTGACAACGACCATCATCACCCTAGCGTCGGTGCTCTTGGCCGTAGCAGCGCTCTTCGCCCTGGGGCGGCAGCTACGCAAAGAGCTCCCCATCTCTGCCAGCAGCCTGCTTCTCGGCCTGGGAGCCAGCCTCGTGTTTCTAGCCATCAACCTGTTGCTCCTGCGACGCGCCATACGTGGATTGCCCGAGATCATCGGCTTTGGGCTGGGTGCAATCTTTGGGCTAGTGTGGGGACAGGCATCGCGCTTTCGCGCCGAGGGGGGCACCGTATACGTGCGGCGCTCGGCGCTGCACCTGCTCTTCTGGGGCATCTCGCTCGCGTTGACCCAGGCCCTGGCCTGGTTGGCGCCGTCGAGCTGGCTCGTCGCGGGCCTGGCCACCACAGCGTTGGCGGCAGGAACCACCGTCGGCATCTCGCTAAACCATCTAGCACGCTACGGCCTGGCGGCCCGAAAGGCGCGCAGGGCGGCCGTCTAGTCGCTTGGCCCGATCAATGCCTTGGCAAGTAGCCATTCCTGCAGCCAGCCCGGCACCCAGCGACTCACGCACGCCAAGATATGGGCCTCTAGCCCCACCCGATAGACGCGATGGGGTCGACGCGCCAGCAAAGCTCGCGCAACCACCTGAGCCACTCGCTCCGGCGGCATCCCGCCCTCCACCCGTCCATGGGCCAGCGCCCGCATCCGAGTGATGTAGGGACTGTATAGGCGCCGCACCGCGGGGTCGGCCTCCAGAAGCAACTCCTCTGCCACCTCCAGGAACCGCCCCGGCGCCCCCGTATCCACCAAGCCCGGATGGATCACGCTGACCGGGATGCCCCATGGCCGCAGCTCCAGGCGGAGGATCTCGGAGATGCGGTCCAGCGTGGCCTTGGAGGCGCCATAGGGCCCCAGATACGGCAGCGCGATCAGGCCGCTGGCTGAGCTCAGGTTGACGATGCGCCCCCGACCGGATCTGAGCAGAGGTAACAGCGCCTGGGTGACCCTGACAACGCCCAGTACGTTTACCGCAAACTGCTCCTGCCAAGCCTCCAGGGGAAGCGCCTCCCAAGGTCCTGCCACGGCGATGCCAGCATTGTTCACCAGGCCAGACAGGCCAGCCTCACCCACGCGTTGGTGCAACGCTTGGGCCATCGCCTCCACTGAGGCGGCATCGGCCACGTCGCACCGCAGCGGCACCACGCCGCCGTTCGTCGCCTCGGAGAGCTGCGCGGCATCACCATCGCTTCGCACCGTGCCATAGACCGTCAAGCCCATTCGTGCCAGCATGACCGCTGTCGCGCGGCCGATGCCACGCGAGGCGCCCGTCACCACCACTGCGCCGCCTCTCTGGCTGTACCCCATGTTACACCTCACTCCTGCCGCAGCTCCCGCGCATGATGATACGGCGGGATCAACCAGAGCGCCAGCGGAGAACCCTTGACACGGCCCGCACTGACGGTAGACTCCGCTTGGCTCAACCATCCAGCACCGATCAATAGGAGGAGCGCATGCGGATCGCCCTGGCTGGGTTCACCCACGAGGCCAACTGCTTTTGCCCCGTGCCCGCCACCCAAGAGAGCTTTGCCGCCCGCAACTATGCGGTCGGCCCAGAGCTGATTGCCCAAGCGCAAGGCACCCGCACCGAACCCGCTGGCGCCCTGGATGTGCTTGCCGCCGGGCACGACGTTGAGGTGGTTCCACTGCTGTTGGCCCGCGCTGGCTCCAGCGGCCCCATCACGGCCGAGACCTACCAGCGCATTCGCGACGACCTGTTGGGACGGCTGCGGGCAGCGCTTCCCGTTGACGGCGTCCTGCTGGTGCTACACGGGGCCATGATGGCCGAAGGCGCTGACGATGCCAGCGGCGAGCTGCTGGACCACGTCCGCGAGGCCGTAGGCGCGTCGGTCCCGATCGTCGCCACGCTAGATCTACACGCCAACGTAACCCCTCGCATGGCGCGCGCAGCCACGGCTCTGGTAGGCTACCATACGGCCCCACACGTGGACATGTACGAGGCCGGCGAGACGGCCGCCCGAATCCTGCTGGGCGCGGTGCGAGGTGACCTGCGACCCACCGCTGCCCTGGTGCGGCTGCCCCTCCTCGTGCCCGCCGAGAACGCCCGCCACACCGACGGCCCCCTCTCCGAGGTGATCAACCGCGCCCTGGCCTGGGAACGCGAGGGACGGATCAAGCACGGCGGGGTGTTCGCCGTGCAGCCCTGGCTGGATGCCCCCGACGTGGGATGCAGCGTGTACGTCGTCACCGACGCCACGCCTGAGGACGCCGTCGGCTACGCCCAAGAGCTAGCCAGCATGTTCTGGGAGCGGCGGCAGGCCTTTGTCCCTGACCTGTGTTCCCCAGACGAGGCCGTTCGGCTGGCGCTCGCAGGCACCCCTCGTCGGGTGATCCTGTGTGACTCGGCCGACGCGCCGTCATCGGGCTCCACCGGCGACAACACCGCCATCCTCAAGGCCGTGCTCGACGCCCAGCCCCGAGAGCCGGTACTGCTGAACATCGTCGATGCCGAGGCGGCTCACGCTGCGGCCCGCGCCGGCGTAGGGGCCCAGATCCGGCTGAGCCTTGGCGGCAAACTAGCCCCCGAATACGCCCAGCCCGTGACGCTGGACGCGTACGTGAAGACCATCTCTGACGGCGAGTTTGTGTTCAAGGGGCCTGGCATGCGCGGCGTCGTACATCGCATGGGCTTGGCCACAGTCCTGAGCATCGGCTCCATTCGGTTGGTTGTGATGAGCCGTGGGATCACCCAATGGGATCCCGAGCTCTATCGCTCGCTCGGCCTGGAGCCCGGCGACGCACGCATCACCCAGGTCAAGTCGCCGGCTGCGTTTCGCGCGGCCTATGGCGGGCTGTACGACGAGATCATCATCGTCGATGCGCCCGGCGCCGCCTCGCCCAACCTGACCGCCCTACCCTGGCGACGGCTGCGGCGCCCGATCTACCCCTTGGATCCCGACCTAGTCTTTGATGTGGCCGCGTCCACCTGGCAGAAAGGACCAGACCGATGAGCAGCCGCCCCGACCTTCCCGCCAGCCGCCAGCTCTGGGAGCGGGCCGCCCGCTCGATGCCCGGTGGCGTGACCGCTTCGGCCCGCTACAACCGTGCCCTGGGCCACGCACTCTACGTGACCCATGGCGAGGGCGCCTACCTTTACGATGTGGACGGCCACCGCTATCTGGACTATTGCATGTCGCACGGCGCCAGCCTGCTGGGCCACGGACACCCGGCCGTCATCGAGGCCGTCCAGCGCGCACTGGACCTCGGCATCCTCTGCTCTTGCGAGACCGAGCATCAGGTAGCGCTGGCCGAGCGGCTCAAGGAGCTATTCCCGGGCTCCGACCTGGTCCGCTACACCTGCACCGGTACGGAGGATACCTGGCACGCCCTGCGGGTGGCCCGCGCCTACACGGGGCGCTTGGGTGTCGTCAAGTTCGAAGGGCACTATCACGGCGTCAACGACACCGCCGGCTATAGCCACTGGCCCGAACTCGCCAAGGCCGGCCCGGCCGACCGGCCCCGGGCGGTGCCCGATTCGGCCGGCATACCCCCTCACAACGACGAGCTCATCACCATCCTGCCGTTCAACGATGTGGAGGCACTAGAGCGCACCATCGAAGCCAGTGGCCACGAGATCGCCGCCATCATCATGGAACCGGTCAACTATGACTCTTGCGGACTGGTGGCCACCGACGCCTTCTTGGAGGCGACGCGGCGGCTTACCCAAGAGCGCGGCATCGTGCTGATCTTTGACGAGATCCTCTCGGGCTTTCGCTGTGGTCCCGGCTCGGCGGTGGCCGGCCGCGGCATCCAGCCCGACATGACCTGCCTCGGCAAGGCCATCGGCGGCGGCACGCCGCTCTCTGTCTTTATGGGGCGGCGCGACATCATGGAGACCTGCACCCCCGTGGGGCCGGCGCTGCACTCGGGCACCTATAACGCCCATCTGACGCTGATTCTCGCCGCACAAGCGTTCCTGGACGTCGTCACGGCCGATGGGTTCTATGACCACCTGCGCGCACTTGAGGACCGCCTGTACGCCGGAATCCGCGAGATCATGGCTCGCCGTGGCATCGCCTGCTGGGTCCAGGGAGTGGGAGCGCGATTCGGTCTGCTCTTCGGCCTGGAGGCCGAGCCCACGAACTACCGTCAGGTGGCGCAGCAGGATCTCGCCATGGCCGACAAGTTCAGCCTGGCCTGCCTGGATCGCGGCGTCTTTATGGCGCCGCGATCGCCGCACCACGGCTTCTCATCCGCCCACACGCTGGAGGACGTAGACCGTACGCTGGAGATCATGGATCAGGCCGCCGCTCTGCTCTAGCAACGGACGATCGTCGGCCTGAGCTGGCCAGGTGCGGCCTGGAAGCCCGAAGCTATTGCGCCAGGCCGATCCGTCACGATATAATCGCGGCATAGCCAAGATGACACACCCTGGAGGACAGCCATGACCCTCACCATCCGTCCCATCGGCGACGCGGCGCCCATCCAGTTCGCCGCTGCAGAGCTGCGCCGGTACCTGGAGCGCATCTGCCCCGACGCGTCTTGCGCGGTCGAGCCGGCCGAGCGGTATGTCGCCGGCGACGAGGCCGCCCTCTGGCTGGGGACGTTCGACGTGCTCGCCGCTGGCGGCGCCCAAGGCCCCTGGCCCGAGGTCGCCGACCCTGCCATGGACGACGCCCTAGCGATCGAGGTCCAGGCGGGCATAGGGTTCATCGGCGGCGCCAACCCACGCAGCGTGCTGCTGGGCGTCTACCGCCTGCTGACGGAATGCGGCTGCCGCTGGATCCGGCCAGGCGCTGATGGCGAGGTGCTCCCTCGTCGCGAACTGGGCGACATCACGGCCGCCGTGCGGGAGGCGGCCTCCTATCGGCATCGCGGCATCTGCATCGAGGGCGCCGTCAGCTATGAGAACGTGGCTGATATGATCGACTGGGCGCCCAAGGTGGGCATGAACGCCTACTTTTTCCAGTTCCGCGAGTCGTACACCTTTTTCGAGCGGTGGTACACCCATCGTGGCAACCCTACTCTGGAAGCGGAGCCGTTCCCAGTTGAGCGCGCTCGCGAGTTTATCCGCCGAGCCGAAGACGAGATCGCTCAGCGTGGGCTGCTCTACCACGCTGTCGGGCACGGGTGGACCTGCGAGCCGCTGGGAGTCCCGGGGCTGAGTTGGGACGCCCGCAGCTATGACCTCTCCGATGAGACCCGCCAGCTGCTCGCCGAGGTCGCCGGCGTCCGCGATATCTGGCAGGGCATTCCGCTCAACACCAACCTGTGCTATGGCAACCCAGAGGTCAGGCGGCTGATCATCGAGGATATTGCCGGCTACCTGGAGCAGCACCCGGGCGTCGACCTGCTGCATTTCTGGCTGGCCGATGGCTCAAACAACCAGTGTGAGTGCCCCTTGTGCCGTGACACCCGGCCCTCGGACTTTTATGTGATGATGCTGAACGAGCTGGACTGCCTGCTGGCCGAGCGCGGCATTGGCAGCAAGGTCGTGTTCTTGGTATATGTCGACTTGCTCTGGCCGCCGGAGCGTGAGCGCATCGCCAATCCAGATCGGTTTGTGCTCATGTTTGCGCCCATCACCCGCTCGTACACCGAGCCCTTTGCTGCCGAAGACGTGCCCGAAGAGCTCCCGCCCTACCATCGGAACCAGCTCGTCTTTCCCAAGGATGTGGGCGCCAACGTGGCCTTTTTGCGGGGCTGGCAGCAGCAGTTCGAGGGCGACTCGTTCGACTTTGACTATCACTACATGTGGGACCATTTCCTTGACCCAGGCTACCACGGCATGACGCGTACGCTCTGGGCTGATATGCGCAACCTGAAAGAGATCGGCCTCGACGGACTGATCAGCTGTCAGGTCCAGCGCGCCTTCTTTCCCAGCGGCTTGGGCATGACGGTGATGGCCCGCACCCTGTGGGACGACAGCCTGGCCCTGGAAGAGATCACCCGCGACTATTACGCCAGTGCGTTCGGCGAAGACGCCGACCAAGCAGGCTCCTATCTGGCCTCGCTCTCTCGCTTGTTCGATCCACCGTACCTGCGTGGCGAGCGGCCCGACGCCGATGCAGAGGCAGCCGAACGCCTGGATCAGGTTCCCGCCCTGATCGACACGTTCCAGCCAGTGATCGAGGCGAACCACAACCACCCAGACCCCGCCGTTCGAGCGTCGTGGCGCTACTTGGCCTACCACGCCGATTACTGCCGTCTGTTGGCACGCAGCTTGGCCAGCCGCGCCCGCGGCAACCGCGAGGCTGCCGAGGCACAGTGGGGCGAGTTCGTGGCCTATGTGCAGCAGATCGAACCCGCCGTGCAATCGGTGCTGGACGTCTTCGAGTGTGTCCAGACGTTGGGCGGACGACTGTTTGGCATTCGCGGCTAGGAGAAAGAAATGCTACAAGGTCCATTACTGCATCCAGAGATCCTATCGGCCCTGGGATCGGCAGGCCATGGCTCGCGCGTGCTCATCGCCGACGGCAACTATCCCTTTGGCACCGGCTCGCACCCGGCGGCCAGGCGCGTGTTCCTGAACCTGACCCGTGGCTTTGCCCCGGTAGACGAGGTGCTGGCCGTGCTGGCCCAGGCCATTCCCATCGAGGCAGCTCACGTCATGCAGCCGTCCGATGGGCCTGAGCCACCGATCTTTGAGAGCTTTCGCCGCGTGCTCCCGCCAGAGCTCTCGCTGCAACCGCTGGAGCGGTTCGCCTTTTACGACGCGGCTCGGGGGGGAGACCTGGCCTTGGTCATCGCCACCGGCGAGCAGCGCATCTATGCCAACATCCTGCTGACCATCGGCGTGGTGCCGCCCGAGGCATAGCGGGAGGCTGGCTCCGAGAAACATCGTCCAGAGGAGGTATCTGCCATGGCGGATGTCTTGCGTCAAGTTCTGCCTTCAGAACACGAGCAGCTCTTGCATCTGCTGGAACGCGGCTTTGGCCACGAGGTGGGCTTTTTCCAGCGAGAGATGCCCCACTGGTACGCCGATCCCGAGATCTGTTGCGCCAACTCGTATGTGCTCGAGACGGGTGCCGGCATCGTCGCGCACGCCGGGCTCCATCCCATCGAGATGACGGCAACCGGTCTTTCCTGCAAGGTTGGCGGCGTTGGCTGCGTGGTCACCGCGCCTGAGGAGCGGGGCAAGGGCCACATGTCGCGCCTGCTCCAGCACGTGATCACCACCATGCGCCAAGGGGGCTATGCCCTTTCCTGGCTGGCGGGCGATCGGCAACGCTACAACAGCTACGGATGGGAGGCCGCGGGCCTCGTCTATGACCTGCTCATCACGGTGCGCTCGCTCGAGTGGGCGGCCGTGGCGCCGCTGCCCATGGAGGAGCGTTCGCCCGAGCGTGCCTTGGCCACCATCGAGGCCCTTTACCGCAAATCCTGTTGCTGGGCCGCTCGGCCTCGGTTGGCAGAACAGATCGCCAGACAGAATCTGCGTATCTGGACCACCGAGGACGGCTATGCCATCACCCGGGGCGCGCCGGGCAAGCGCCAGCAGATCGTAGAGCTGGTCTCGGCGTCGCGGCGGGAGCCGCGCATGATCCGGACCATCCTGGAGGCCACCGGAGCGTCCGAAGCTACCTGGGAGCTGCCGGCCTGCGATGGTGAGCGCCTGCCCCGCTTGATGCCCTATGCCGCCCAGTGGCACGCCGGGCCCAACGGCATGTTCCGAATCGTCGATCTCGCGCTGTTGCTAGAGGCGGCCGTGCCGCACCTCCGCCGCTGGGCCAATGCCCTGGACGGCTATAGCCTCTGCCTAGCCATCCAGGAGCATGACCGCACCATGTCCGCCACCATCGCCTTTGGGGGTGGCGAGGTGCAGATCACACGCGGCCGCTGCGCCGATGAGGTGATCGAGATGGATATCCTGGAAGCCACCCGGCTCTTGCTGGGCGGACCTCCCACCGGCCGAGAGGCCAAGCTATCGCCATGCCTGCTCGCCGCCCTGCCGCTGCCGACGCATATCTTGCCGCTGGACGCCGTCTAGCCGCCCATAAGGAGCGCCATGACCCGCATCATTGACACGCACAACCACCCTGACTGGCATGGCCATGATCTCGACGCCATGCTCGCCAACATGGACGCGCACGGTATCGCCAAGACCTGGCTGCTGACTTGGGAGGCGCCGGCCGACGAATGCGATCCATCCTATACGGCATCGACCCCTGCCTGGACCGAGGCAGGGCCGCTGCCGTTTGCCAGCGCGTTGAGCTATGTGCAGCGCGCGCCGGACCGCTTTGTGCTGGGCTATGCGCCGGATCCACGCCGCCCCGACGCCCTGGATCGCCTGCGAGGTGCCGTCGAGGTGTTCGGCGTCCGTGTCTACGGCGAGCTCAAACTGCGCATGATGTATGACAACCCGGACGCCATCGAGATCTATCGCTTCTGTGGCGAACATGGCCTCCCCGTCGTTGTCCATCTGGACTATGCCTACGATCGCGGCTCGCGCTACCCGCGACCCAACTACTGGTACGGGGGAGGCATCGCTGCCTTTGAACGCGCCTTGGCAGCTTGCCCGGAGACCGTGTTCCTAGGACACGGCCCCGGCTTCTGGGCACACATTTCGGATGACGAACTCTACCTCACGGAATCCTATCCCAAGGGACCCGTCGTGCCCGAGGGCATCTTGGTGCGCATGATGGCCACCCATCCCAACCTCTGGTGTGACCTCTCTGCCGGCTCTGCCCTCAACGCCCTATCGCGTGATCTCGAGTACACGCGTGGCTTTTTGACTCGGTTCGCCGATCGGATCACCTTTGCCCGTGACTGCTTTGACGGGCGCATGGCCGCGCACCTGAACTCGCTAGAGCTGCCCGATGACGTGCGTGAGGCCATCTTTCATGGCAACGCCGAGCGCCTGGTGTCGGACTTGAGCTAGGGTTCGAGCGAAACGGAGGCGATCCATGTCGCCACAAGGCGCCCCCTACATGCAGGATCCCGCCGGCCCCATCCAGAGGTTGGAATGGGCCATGTTCACCATCCGCGGCCAGCGTCACGGATGGGATGATGAGGCCGATCAAGTCGTCGGCGTTGGCAAGGACATTCGCATTCGCGGGGACACGGTCAGCGCCTGGAAGGAGCGTCACGGCCATCGGCTGGATATCAAGATGGTTACCGGCGTGTGGGATCCAGCGCCGCACACGCTGATCGTGGGCGTCGGCGTCTACAGCCGCCTCAAGGTGCCCAAGCGCGTCGCCAGAGCCATCTAGGAGCGCGGTGTGGCCCGGCTGATCGTCGAGCCGACGCCGCAAGCCTGCCAAACGTATAACGCCTTGGTTCGCGAGGGCCATGACGTGGCGCTGCTGGCCCACGGAACGTGCTAGGCCAGAGCCCGTCTTGTGAGTAGACACAGAGAGGCGCCCCTCGAGGGGCGCCTCTCGTGTGCTCTGGTTTCGGCGTTACTCGCAACCGGGCGCCACGGACACGCTGCGACCCAGCTCGGCCGACTCTTTGGCGGCCTGGATCACCGCGATGACCCGCCGGGCACTCTCGCCGGTGACCTGCAGCGCCTCGCCGAACAAGAGGTGATCGGCGATGTTGCGATAGTAGGGCGCCACGCCATAGCCGGGCAGAGTTACCTCCACCGTGCCCTCGTGGCGAACACCGTTGCTCATGCTGATCACCTTCAGCGGGCCGTTCCACGCGGCCTCGATGGCGCCCTTTGTTCCCAGAATACGCCACTTGGGTCGGAGGCTCGCCGCAATGGAGGACGTGACAAAGCTAGCGGTGACGCCATTCTCCCACCGGATATAGATCTCGCCATGATCGGCGTTATCCACCGCGTGCCACACCCGCTTTTGCAGGTCGCCCATCACCTGGGCCACAGGCGAGGGGACCAGGTTGAGGAGCCAATCCACGAAATGCGCACCCCAATCATACAGCACGCCGCCGCTGATCGCCTTGTTCGAGCGCCACCAGAAGCCAGGATGGCTGTACCCGCCGATGCCAGCCTCGATGTGGAACACATCACCGATGAGGCCCCGGGCAATGATCTCCCGAATGGTGAGATAGTCGCCGTCCCAGCGGCGGTTGTGGAACACGCTAAGCATCAACCCACGCTCGCGCGCCGCCCCCACCAGGCTGTTGGCCTCGTCCACCGTGATGCACATGGGCTTTTCGAGGATCACATGCTTACCGGCTTCCAGGCAACGCAGTGCAAAGGTAGCGTGGAGGTTATGGGGCAGGATCACCACCACCAAGTCCAGCCCCTCGTGGGCCAGCAGGTCGTCCACCTCGGTATAGTACCCCTCGAGATGGGGTAGCTCTTCCTTGGCGACCTCTACCCGGGCGGGATCCCGGTCGCACATGGCCACCGTACGCATGCCGGGCTGCTCGTCGATCCAGCCGGCATGTCCCCGCCCCATGTTGAAGGCGCCGCCATAGCCGAGGATACCGCAGCGGACCTCGGTCGCCACCTCGGGCTCGGCGCAGGACCAAGCGATCGAGCGGAGAAGCAGCTTCTGGAAGGCCGGGTGACGCCACGTCTCGTGGGTGTGCCCGAGCGCCAGGTAGCTCACCCGCCCCTCGCCATAGGGATGGACGAACAGCAGAGGGGCTGGGCGCCCTAGGTAGGTGGTCGTCGCCAGCATCTCCTCGCGGGCCTCGTCGACGCCTCGCAGCAGGTAGAGCTCGTCCTCGACCTCAAACTCGGGCACGCGCGTCGTGATATAGTGCGGTACCTTGCTGATCTGGACCGGCACCTTGATCTGTGGCGGATGAGTCTCGAACTCGCAGCCCAAGAGATCCAGATACGCCTGGCTGTTGCGGAACGAGTCGGCGGCCGAGTGGATCCCCACCAGCCCGCCGCCGTTGCGCACAAAGCTCAGCAAGCCCTGCTCGCGTGCCGGCGTCAGACCGTCACGATAGCCGGTGGTATAGATCACCACCACGTCCCAGGCACCTTCGGGCAGCTTGGCGAGCGCGTCCAGATCCTCGGTTACCTCCAGCTCGTACCGCCCGTCCTCCGCCAGCATGCCAGCAAGGATCTTGGCTCCATAGTCCGAGCAGTGGAAAGACGCTCCTCCGTGCAAATACAGGACCTTTTTCATGAGTTCCCCCGTGTTCTAGTAGGATTCACAGCCACCAAAGTATAGGGGCGGGCCAGCCGCTGCGCAACGCCTTGCGCGCCATCGCCATCGCGGGCAAGATGGGGGCCATGTCCCAGCCGTTCATCAGGAGAACACGCATGTTTCCAGACCGCGCTAGCTTCTTGCGGAACGCCTCGCTCCAGGGCCACACCCACATACCGGCGATGATAGCGATCTCGGCAGCCTCCTGGCTAGAGGATCCCGAGGGCTTTACAACGGTCTGCGCCCGCTACCCGGCGCTGTTTCCGCCAGGGGCCAGCCACCCCCCAGATCCCGCGACGCTGCGAGCTGCCGGCGAGGAGCGAGTAGACGAGTGGGGTTGCGTCTGGCGGTACGACATCCCCGGCCTGGATGGCATCGTCATCCACGAGCCGCTGAGCGACTGGGAGCAGATGGCGACGTGGCAGCCTCCCCAACCCACGCTACCGGATCAGGCCGCGCTGAAACTCCTGGGGGCAGGTGCAGCAGAGGACCGGGTGTCGCTTGGCTCGGTGGGAGAGCACGGCTTTTTCCTGATGCGGCTCTACTATCTCCGGGGTTTTGAGAACCTGATGGTAGATATCGCCATGCAGGATCGCCGCCTGGACGAGCTGGCCAGCATCGTCGCCGCCTACCACGAGCCGATCGCGCAGGCGTACATTGGCGCCAACGTGGACGTGCTCGCCTTTGCCGACGACCTGGGCACCCAAAAGGCCAGCATGCTCAGCCCGGCCCAGTTCCGCCGTTGGCTACTGCCCACATACCAGCGGCTGTTCCAGCCCGCCCGTCGCGCCGGCATCCACGTCTACCTGCATTCCGATGGCTATCTGATGGACATCGCGGACCCGCTCCTAGAGTCCGGGGTGAGCATCGTGAACCCGCAGGACCTGGTCAATGGCATCCAACCCATCGCCGAGGTATTCAAAGGGCGCGCCTGCATCCTGCTCGACGTGGATCGCCAGACGGTGCTGCCATACGGTTCGCCGCAGGACGTGCGCGAGCTGATTCGACAGGAGGTGCTTACCCTGGGGGCCCCGTATGGCGGGCTGGCGTTCGTGGCTGGCATCTATCCGCCAACGCCAACCGCCAACGTGGAGGCCCTGTGCCAGGCCCTGATGGAGCTCCGCACCTACTGGGTGGGGCGATCCTGACAGTAGCCCGACCCGCCGCGCTCTTTACCAGCGAGCGCGAGCCGACTAACATAGGATCAAGGCTAGAGTCGATACGGAGGAATGAGCATGAGCAAGAAATACCGCCTCGGCATCATCGGGTTCGCCCACATGCACGTGAACCATGTCGCCAGTGTGTTTGCCGCGCACGAGCAGTCCAGCTTTGTTGCCTGCGCCGACACCGTCCCCTTGACGCCAGAACTCAAGATGGACACGTACACTCGCGGCTGGAACCTGCAGCATTGCGTGGAGACCCTTGGCATCCCCAACGTCTATGAAGACTATCAGGAGATGCTGCGCCAAGAGGAGTTGGATCTGGTCGTCGTGTGCGCCGAGAACGCGCAGCATGTGGGGGTGGCCCAAGCTTGCGCCGCTGCCGGCGTCCACGTGGTCGTGGAAAAGCCGATAGCGGCCTCACTCTCGGACGCGCTGGCCATGGCCAGGGCCGCCCGTGCGGCTGGCACAGCCCTCGTGACCAACTGGCCCACCACCTGGTGGCCATCGGCGCGCAAGGCCCAGGCGCTGGCCGCCGAGGGCGCCGTCGGTCGCTTGCTAGAAATTACCTGGCGCGGCGGCCACACTGGCCCCCTCGGCCCCGGCAGCGGCCATGAGGGAGTAGAGGACCCGGCTGCGCGGCTCAGCGGGCCAGTTCGCGGCGCCACCTGGTGGCACCAATCCGCCGCTGGCGGGGGCGCCATGCTGGATTACTGCTGCTACGGATGCTGCATGTCTCGCTGGTTCCTCGGAGAGCAGGCCGTGGCCGCCTTGGGCGTCAAGGCGAACCTGGCCAGCCACTGGGGCGACGCCGAGGACAACGCCCTGATGGTAGCTCGTTACCCCAGCGCCCTGGGCGTCTATGAGGGTTCATGGAGCACGCTCGATCACGGTGGCCGCAAGGGGATCCTGGTTTTTGGCACCACCGGCACCATGATCCCAGAGGAACAAGGCGACGCGCCTTTTGTGCGTATCGAGCGCGGCGGCGACCGCACCGAGCGCATCGCGGCGGATCCCCTCCCCGAGGGGCGGCACACCCTCGCCCATGAGGTCTACGGCCACCTCGAGGGCCGGCATGAGCTGCACCCCACCCTGGACATCGGATTCAACCTGGACGTCATGGCCGTCTTGGATGCCGGCGTACGGTCGGCACACAGCGGACAACTCGAGGCAGTCGAGAACGCCGTCTGGTGCATCGGCTAGCCCGACGCGCGAGTAGGAGGGAACGGATGTTACGCGATCTGATCGTCAAGAACCGCAGCTATCGTCGCTTTGATCAAGGGCAGGCCATTTCGGAAGAGACGCTTCGCGAGCTGGTCGATCTGGCGCGGCTATCGGCGTCGGCATCGAATATGCAGCCGCTCAAGTTCATCCTGGCTTGCACGCCCGAGGCCAACGCCCGGGTCTTTCCCTACCTGGCCTGGGCAGGCTATCTCAAGGACTGGGGCGGGCCGGCAGAGGGTGAGCGGCCGTCCGCCTATATCATCATCCTCGGCGACAAGCAGATCCGCGCCAACGCCGGCGTCGACCACGGCATTGCCGCCCAGTCGATCCTCCTCGGCGCCACCGAAAAGGGCCTGGGCGGCTGCATGATCGGCGCCATCCAGCGCAATGGATTGGCCGAGGAGCTCGCCTTGCCCGAGCAGTACGAGATCCTGCTAGTGCTGGCCCTGGGCGTGCCTGCTGAGGAGGTGCTGCTGGAGGAGATCGGTCCCGACGGCAACACCCGCTACTACCGAGACAACCAGGATCGGCACCATGTGCCCAAGCGCCCTCTGGATGAGCTGATCGTCGAGGTCATCTAGGCCAGAGCAAAAAAGCGCACCCGCGCTTGACCGTTCGATCGTTGGGTGCTACCATCTCGGCGAGCATGGCACAGTGCGACCTAGCTGTTTGGCCACCTCCTGTGCTGTGTTTCGGAGCTCCCCCAAGACAAGGAGGTACGAAATGCTACGCAGAGTCCGTACGGTTTGGGTCCTGCTGGTTGTGGTCGCACTGCTTCTTGCGGGTTGCGGAGCGGCCCAACGCGCCGTCGAAAAGGCCGTGGGAGAAGCCGTCGAAGGTGCTGTCAGCCAGGTAGCCGAGAGCGTCACCAGCGCCGAGGCTGAACCCACGCCCGCCAAGGGCGCCAAGGGGGCCAGCTCGACGCAGCCCACGCCGGCTCCCACCGAGGACGAGGAGCCTACAGCTGAGCCAGAGTCCGATGACGACGATCTCGACGTCAGCCAGGTAAGCGCGCTAGACCTTCTCGACAGCTACCGTATGGTGCAACGCATCACGTGGACCAGCGAGGATGAGAGCGGCACCGACCAGGGCACCATGGAGTGGCAGGTTTCCTACGTCCGCGAGCCCGCCGCGGTGCACTGGCTCATGAGCGGCGCCGAGGGGCCCGATTCCGAAGAGACCTACATGGAGATGATCCAGGTCGCGGGCGAAACCTATGCCAACTTTGGTGATGAGTGGATGGCTATGACGACCGAGGATCCGGTTGAGAATCCGTGGTCCCAAGCGGCCAGCGGCTATATCACCGACGACGCCAAGCGCGTCGGCCGGGACACGGTGAACGGGTACGAGTGCATCCACTATCGTACCGAGGAGGCCGACAGCTTCGCTGGTGTGGGCCATATCGGCCAGGGCGAGTACTGGCTTTCCACCGAGTATGACATCATCGTCCGCGGCATCGCGAGCTGGTCGCTCGACTCGGACGAGGAGAGCGGCGAGTGGGAGGTCGAGTGGAACGTCACCGAGATCAACGAGCCGATCAGCATCACCGCGCCCGAGGGCGTGTCCAAGCCCGGCCTTCCCGAGGATGTGCCCCTCATGCCTGGCGCGGCTAACGTCAGCTCCTTTGCGGGCATCAGCTCGTTCGAGATCGACGCGACCGCGGCCGAGGTTAGCGAGTTCTACATGGGGGCTCTCGAAGACAATGGCTGGACCTACGAATCCAGCATGATCGAGACCATGCACACGTTCAGCAAAGAGGGCCGCAGCCTGACGCTCATGGTCGACGATGAGAGCACGCCCACCACCGTCACCATCATGCTTGGCGAGGAATAGCCCCTTCGATTCGAGTCAGGCAGACACAGCCGCGGAGCCAGAGATTATCTCAGGCTCCGCGTTTTTTCGTTCGCGACCCTTGCCTACAAGAGCTCCTCAGCCGGCACCGCCCGGTAAGGACGTCTGGGCAGGCAGCCCAGCCGGAGCGCCCCCGTGGGGCAATAGGAGAGGCACCGCATGCACTGCTGACACTGCCCGAGGTAGCGGGGCAACGGATCCAGCGTGATATTCCCCACGGGGCAAAGCCGAGCGCAAAGGCCACAGCGGGTGCAGGCCTCGGCGTCGACGGCGAGCAGGGTGTCGGTCCAGGCCACCCAACGCCACGCCCGCCCAGCGCCGGTGAGCGCGCGAAAAAGATCGGGCAACCAAGGTATATGCCCCCAATGGGCCTCGCCGGTCATCAAATCGCGCGCATAGCGCCGCGCTTGGGTCAGCGCTCGTTCCCGCAACCGACGGTTTCGCTCCTCTGACGTCGCGATGGGATAGAGGTTGCACGGCATGCGGATCTCGCGAGCGCCCACCGGTCTATAACCCCGGCTCCGGACTAGTTCGCGCAAAGGACCCACGATAGCGCCCGAGTAACCGGCCAGCGTATCCACCATAAAGATGGGTGTGCCTTTCGCCGGCGCCAGCCGGTCACAGAACTCCCACACCAGCGGATAGGTCGTCTGAACCGCCACCGGAAAAGCCAAGCCGACCCACCCCCGCGGCATGATGCGAGTGGGGTCCACCTCGGTCATGGGCCACAGGCGAGCGTCCCAGCCATGAGACGCAAACTCCTCGGCCATAGCTCGAGCAACCAGCAACGTGTTCCCGGTGCCCGAGAACCAGTACAGATCCAGCGTGTCGCTCACGGCCATCTCCCAGACGCAAGCGGTCTTGCGGGCAGCATGGCCCTATTCCTTCCCGTCTAGCTCGCGCACCATGGTGGCAATCGCCTCTTTGATGATGGCCTCCACCTCGGGGGTCAGCGGCTCGCCATCGGCAAAGCCCCGCCAGGAGTTGGGCTCATAGCCTCCCTCGGCAAAGGCGTCGGCCGTCGGCAAATAGCCCACGGTGCCGTCGGTGTAGCCCAGGACCATTGTGCTGGCCCCAGGGCGCAGCGATCGGCCATAGAGGGCGTATTCCACAAAGGGCTCGCCTGCCAAGCTCACCGAGGCCGTGTCGCCAATCCGCAGCCCGTGCACGGGTAGTCTCTGGACCCCGCCCCGCTCACTGGGGAGCAGGATGGTACGTCGGCGGTGCACCAAGGGCGTGGCCGGGACTGGCACGGCGTTCGCGATAGCCTGGGCCAAGGCTTTGGCCACTGTTGCTCCGTGCTCCACAGTCTGCGCAAAGCAGTTGCGCTCGCGGTAGGGGTTCTGATCGCCACAG
>DAIRUQ010000010.1:0-45896 GCA_036803245.1 Chloroflexota bacterium
TCTTTTTCTACCTGGCGGCGCTGCCGGCGCGACTCTTTGGGTTGAGCCATACCAGCATCAAGGCGGCCAGCGCTCTGGTGGGGCTGGCTACGCTTCCGGCGGTCTATCTGCTGGGGCGCGAGGTTCACAGCCGCGAGGCGGGCATCTATGCCGCCGGGCTCATGGCGATGGCCCACTGGCATGTGATCCTGACTCGCATAGGCTATCGTCTGAGCGTCATGCCGCTCCTGGTGGCGCTGGGGCTGTGGGCTTGGCTACGAGCGGTGCGCACGGGCGGTCGCGTCTACTATGGGATTTGCGGGCTGGCCCTGGGCCTGGGGCTGCACAGCTATAACGCCTTCATGGTGGCGCCGGTTTGGCTGCTGCTGCTGGCCGGGGCTGCCTGGGCCGCCGGATGGGGCTCGACCATGCGACGCCATCTAGCCGGGCTGGCGTTCCTGGTGGTGGTGATGGCCTATGTGGCGCTGCCGTTGGCGACCTATGCAGCGGCGAACCCCGGGACCTATCTCTTCCGCGTCGCCACCCGTCTGACCAGCCAGGAGGTGCCGGTGCCCGCGCGTCCGCTATGGGTGCTGGCGGGGAACGCCTGGCGCGCGGCGGCAATGTTCAACCTGCGCGGAGATGCTATCGCCACTAGCAACGTGCCCGAGTTGCGGCAGTTGGGATACCTGCCGGCCGTGCTGTTTCCGCTGGGGATCGCGTGGGCAGTGCGGCGCTGGCGGGATCCGGGCGCGGCGTCGCTGCTGGTGACCCTCCCGACGATGCTGGCGCCGACGGCACTGTCGCTGGCTTTTCCGCAAGAGGTCCCCAATGCTGGGCGGGCCGTGGGCGCTCTGGTTCCGGCCATGCTGGTGGCCGCCATCGCGCTAGCGGAGCTGCGCAACCACTTTGGCGCGCTCTTGGGGCGCCTGGAGCCGGGCTGGAGGGCAGCCACGATGGCGCCGGCCTTGCTGGTGGTGGCGCTGCTGGTGGCCGAGGCCGGCGCTTCCTGGCAGGTGTATTTCGAGGACTATCGGGCCAGTCTGCCGGCGGCGAACCATTCCATCTCCCGTCAGATGGCGGCGGCCATCGATGCCTTTGCTCACGAGGGAAACGTGTATACTGTGGTCTGGCCGCACCACTATGACGGGAACGCGGTGCGGGCGCAGCTGACCAGGGAAGCGTTGCCGCCGTCGCACGAGCTGCCAGCGTTAGTGGCGGGACAGCCACCGCTGGATGATCAGCCCGGCAAGCGCATGGTCATCCTGGCGCCGGAGGATGCGGCGTCGTTGGCGCTGCTGGAGAGTAGCTTTTCCCGGGGCATGGCCTGGCGCTATGTGGACGCGTACGGCCGAGCAACCTTTGTAGCCTTCTATGGAGAACAGTAGCTTGGATAGCACAGGCCAACCGGTTGATGGAACCATACCGATCCCCGACGCGGCGACCGACTGGGGTGCCCTTTGGCGGACGGTGCGGGGGACCTATCAGGAGCTGATGCATCCTTCCAGGCGGACGCTGGTGGTCTGGTTAGCGCTGCTCTTGGTGCTGGCCTTGGGGGCTGGGCTGCGTTTCGTCGGCCTAGACTGGGACGAGGGGCAGCATCTCCATCCGGACGAGCGCTTTCTCACCATGGTCGAGAATAGCCTCTGGTGGCCATCGAGCATGGCCGAATACCTCGAGTCCAGCATCAACCCGCTGAACCCCTACAATACCCCCCACGGCACCTATGTCTATGGGCTGTTCCCGTTGGTGCTGGCCAAGTTCCTGGGTGGGCTCACGGGGCTCACCGGCTATCACGGCGTCTACCTGGTGGGGCGCGTCATGGCCGGCGCCATGGATCTGATCAGCGTGCTGATCGTCTTTTTGATCGGCCGTCGGCTGTACGACGATCGCGTCGGGTTGGCAGGAGCGTTCCTCCTGGCGGTGAGCGCGCTGAATATCCAGCAGTCGCACTTTTTCACCGTCGATACCACCATGGCCATGTTCCTAACGTTGGCACTCTATTTCGCCGTGCGGGTAGCTCAGGGCGAGGGGTGGGGAAGCGTCGTCGGGCTGGGGGTGGCCTTTGGGCTGGCCATCTCGGCCAAGATTAGCGCGCTGACCTTTGGGCTGGTGATTGCGGCGGCCTTTCTCGTGCGCATGAGCGGCGTCGCCCAACGTGGCCGGCCAGGCGGCGTCGTGTCACAGAGGCGGCTGGGAGGGCTGCGCTTGTCGCTGCGACTGGAGGCCGATAACGACGAGGCCAGCCGTCTGCTGCCCTGGGTGTCGCAACTGGGCTGGGCCATGGCGGCGGGCGTGACGCTCTTGGTGGTAGCGTTTGCCGTGTTTCGCCTGGTGCAGCCTCAGGCGTTCCTCGGTCCGGGCGTCTTTGGGCTGCGGCTCAATCCCCGCTGGCTAGATGACATGCGGTATATCCAAAAACTGGTGTCGGGTGAGATCGACTATCCACCCAGTCACCAGTGGACCGGGCGGGCGCCGGTGTGGTACATGCTCAAGAACATGGTGCTCTGGGGGCAGGGGTTGCCCTTGGGGTTGGCGGCGTGGGCCGGCTGGGGCTGGATGGGCTGGGAGATCTGGAAGCATCGTCGATGGACCCATCTGCTGCCCTGGGTGTGGGTTACATTTACCTTTGGCTACCAAAGCGTCCAGTTCGTCAAGACCATCCGCTACCTGCTGCCGATCTATCCGGCGATGGCGCTGATGGCCGGCTATGTGGTGGTGCGGCTGTGCGATAGCTTTCGCCGGCGCCGCCGCGCGGGGCTGCCAGGCTGGCGCGGCTGGGCAGCCCTGGGCGGAGCGGTCCTTCCGCTGGCGGGGGCGTTGCTCTGGGGCACGGCGGTGGCGGGCATTTACACTCGGCCGGTCACGCGCGTGGAGGCGTCGCGCTGGATCTATACGTACCTACCGCCGGGCTCGGCCATCTCTAACGAGCTGTGGGACGATGCGCTGCCGCTGAGCGTCGACGGCCACGCTGCCGGGCTCGAGTACCGCATGGTCCAGATGGACCTCTACTGGGAGGACGTCCCCGAAAAACGCGAACAGCTCTATTCCTGGCTGGCAGAGGTCGAATATATCGCTCTGTCGAGCAACCGACTCTACGGCTCGATTCCGCGTCTACCCAACCGCTACCCCATGACTACCCGGTACTATGAGGCGCTATTTGCCGGCGAGCTCGGCTTTGAAAAGGTGGGCGAGTTCACTTCACATCCAAGGGTGCTTGGCATCCCCATCAACGATGATAACGCCGACGAGTCCTGGACGGTCTATGATCACCCCAAGGTGACCATCTTTCGCAAGCGCGCCGATTTCGACCTCGAGCGCATCCGGGCGCTGTTTGACGACATCGAGCTCGAGCGGGTGGTGCGGGCCAAGCCCAAGGACGCTGTTCGCGCCCCCAACCAGCTCATGCTGGATGACGCGACCTGGGCCGAGCAACAGGCCTCGGGCACCTGGCGCGAGATGTTCGTGCCGGGGAGCTGGTCCAACCGCTGGCCGGTGTTGGCCTGGTTGCTGGCGGTGTACGCCCTTGGTTTCGGCGCCTTTCCCCTGGCGTTTGGACTGCTGCGCGGCCTTGCCGACCGAGGGTATCTGCTCAGCAAGTCGTTGGGCCTGCTCCTGTTTGGCTATCTGGCCTGGATACTCCCCAGCCTTCGGATCGCCCCCAATACCACCGCTGTGATGTGGGCCTGTGCCGGCCTGGTGCTGGGTGGGGGCGCGTTGGCGGCCTACCGCCAGCGCCATTCTCTGTCGGCGTTCGTTGCGTTGCGATGGCGCTGGCTGGTGCGCAGCGAGGTGCTGTTCCTGGCGCTCTTTGGGCTGTTCCTAGCGATCCGTTACGCCAACCCGGACTTGTGGCATCCGGTGATGGGTGGCGAAAAACCCATGGACCTGGCATACCTTAACGCCATCCTGCGCAGCCGTTGGTTCCCGCCGTATGATCCCTGGTTTGCCGGCGGCTATATAAACTACTACTACCTGGGTCTGGCCCAGATGGCGTCGCTGATCAAGTGGACGGGCATTGTGCCGTCCACCGCCTACAACGTGGCCGTGCCGACGCTTTTTGCGCTGACGGGCACTGGCGCCTGTGCCGTGGTGCACGGCCTGCTGGCGGACGCGGACGATCACGGCTGGTGGTCGCGGGCCTGGGGCTATGGCTTGGCGGGAACCGTGGCTGTGGTCCTGCTGGGCAACCTCGGCCAGGTCAAGCTGCTATGGGACGGCTGGAAGGCGATGGGAGCCGCTGCCACGGCAAGGGGCGATCTGGCCAGCGGGCTAACGGGGCTCTGGCGCTGGCTTTTCCAGGGGCAGCCGCTGCTGTTCCGCCCCGAGTGGTGGTACTGGAACGCCTCTCGTATCATGGGCCATGGCGAGATCAACGAGTTTCCCTTCTTTACCTTTTTGTACGCTGATCTTCATGCCCATATGACGGCTCTGCCCCATGCTCTACTGGCTTTGGGCCTGATGGTGGGCGTGGTGCAGAGGCGTCGGCCAGCGTCCCCTCCGGCTGTAGCCGAACGTCGGCGCTGGCGGCGCTGGCTCCAGCGGCTGCCCTGGGTGCGCCTCGGCGAGTGTGCGGCGCTTGGGCTGGTGCTGGGCTATCTGTGGGGGAGCAACACCTGGGACCTGCCGACCTATGCGGGGTTGGCCGGGTTGGCTTACCTGGGAGCCGAGTGGGCCCGGCGAAGGCGGCTCGACTTGCCCGCTCTAGGGCGATCGCTCTGGTGGCTGGGGCTCACCCTGGTTGCGAGCTATCTGCTCATGTGGCCCTATCACGCCAACTATGGCGCTGGCTATACCAGCGTGCGGCTGTGGGACGGCGCGCGAACCAGCCTGCGCGACTATGGCTGGATCCATGGCCTGTTCCTCTATGTCCTAGCTAGCTATCTGGTCAGCCTCGCACGGCGGCGCACGACGCGGCAGCCGCACGTTCGAGCGATGCGGGCCTACCTACGGCGCCCAAACCGCTTTCGCCGACTCTACCGCGCGTTGGTCTGGCGCCAAACCGCTCGGTTCCAGCTAGGCTGGGCGCTGCTGGTGGCCCTCACGATTGTGTCCTTGGCGGGGCTCATCGGGGGCCTGGGGGCGGTGGCGTTGGGCTTGCCGCTGCTTGGCCTGGCTGCGCTCCTGTCGCTGGATCGCGCCCTGGTAACGCGCGACCGAGTGGCTGTGGCATTGGTCGCCGTGGGTGCGGCATTGACAGTGGGCATCGAGTTTGTGGTGCTCCAGGGCGACATCGGCCGGATGAACACGGTGTTCAAGTTCTCGCTGCAGGCCTGGGTGCTGTGGGGAATAGCTTCGGCGGTGGGGCTAGCGGCCTTGGTGAACAGCCGACAGCGCTGGTCGGATCGGGTGCGGGGATGGTGGACGGCCGGGTTGCTGCTGCTGGTGGCGGGCGCGGCGCTCTATGCGCCGACCGCGACGCTGGGCAAGGTCCGCGACCGCTGGCACGCCGACCAACCGTCCGGGCTCGATGGCAGCGCCTACATGGCGACGGCCGTCTATGGCGACCGCGACACGCAGTTCACCCTGGCCTATGATCAGCGGGCCATCGCTTGGCTGCAAGAGAACGTCAGTGGGTCGCCGGTGGTTGCCGAGGGGAACACGCCGCTCTACCGCTGGGGTGGGCGCGTCTCGGTCTACACGGGCCTGCCGACCATCGTGGGGTGGGACTGGCACCAGAAGCAGCAGCGCGCGTCCGCGGGCGGCATCGTCGTTGATTGGCGGCTGCAGGATGTTCAGACCCTCTACGGCAGCCTAGACCCAGCCGAAAAGCGCGCGGTCATCGAGCGGCACCAGGTAGCGTATATCTACGTGGGCGAGCTCGAGCGGGCCTATTATGACACAGCGGGGCTGAACGCGCTGGATACCATGGTGGGGAGCGACCTGGACGTCGTCTATCAGGATGGGCCGGTGACGATCTATGCCGTGCGGGGGGTGGCGCGCCCGCCGACGGTAGCCGGCGTCTGGGCTGCCGCGTGGGAGGCGTGGGAGCGCTGGCGGCCACGGTGGGTGCCCTCTCGGGTGGTGGCCCAAGGTCCCGCCACCGTGCCCGAGTCCAGCTCCCTGATGCTTGACGGGCCGGTGGATGAGCTCCCGGTGGTGTCAGACCGGGCCTGGAACAGGATCGCCAACGACAGCACGCCGTTGGCGATCTTGGTGTGGTGGCTCGTGCTCTCGGCGCTGGGTTTGGCGGCGTGGCCGCTGACGGCGGCGATCTTTGGGCGGTGGGGCGATGCCGGCCATGCCTGGGCGCGGCTCTTGGGGTGGCTGCTGGGGGGATACCTGGTCTGGATCGGCGCCAGCTTGCGCCTGTGGGCAAACCTGGCGTGGGTGGCCTGGCTCTCGGTGGCTCTCGTGGCGCTGGTCGGCTGGCTGGTGGTCAGGCGGGGGCGCCGTGCTATCGCCGTGGCCTGGCGCGAGCATCGACGCAGAATCGTGGGCCAAGAGATCCTGTTCGCCGCGGCCTTTGGCGGTATGGTGGTGGTGCGCCTGCTTAACCCCGACCTGTGGCACCCCTACTTTGGCGGCGAAAAGATGATGGAGCTGGCCTATCTCAACGCCATCGGCCGATCCGCCCACATGCCCCCTTTTGACCCCTACTTTGCGGGGGGATATCTCAACTATTACTACTATGGGCACTATTTGGTGAGCTACCTGCTCAAGCTGACGGGGCTGGCGCCAGAGGTAGGGTTCAACCTGGCGATTCCCGCGCTGTTTGCCATGACTTGCGTGGGGAGCTGGTCCATCGGGCGGCGGCTGGGGCGTTCGACGTCGGCCGGGTTGGCGGCCGTGGGGTTGGTGGCCTGCATCGGCAACCTGACAGCTCCCATGCAGCTGCTCGAGTCGTTGGGGTGGGCCGGTGGCGCCAGCTTTGTCGGGGCCGAGTTCGGCCTGCGGGATCTCCCGGCGGTGTTGCGGGGGCTGGGTAGCCTGGTGCGGGGAGACGCGGGCCTGATGCCGTTTGACTATTGGACGCGGGCCACGCGGGTGATCCCGTATGCCATCAACGAGTTTCCTTTCTTCTCGTTCCTCTTTGCCGACCTGCATGCCCATGTGATCGCGCTGCCGATGTCTTTGCTCGCGCTCGCTTTGCTGCTGGATCTGGTGGGCCACGGCGAGAGCGCCGTGGGTGGGCTGCTGCCATCGTTGGGCGGCTTGGCTCTGGCGCTAGGTAGCCTATCCGCCACCAACGTGTGGGACCTGATCCCCTATGCCCTACTGACGGCAGCCATGTTGGTGGCGCAAGGGTGGCGGGCGCGGCGATGGCCAGGCGTTGGACGCAACCTGCTGCTGGGTTTGGGCGTGGCGCTCGGGGGGTATGCCTTGTTCTGGCCCTTTGTGCGGGCCTATGTGCCCATCGAGGCTGGCTTGCGCGTGCTCGGCAGCGGCGACCGCACGCCGCAGCTCGCCGCCTGGGTGGTCTGGGGCCCCCAGCTGTTTCTGGCTACGTCGCTCTTGGCGTGGTGGGCGCGTCCCTGGGTGAGGCGATTGCCTGGCGGCTGGTGGCTGGTGGTGGTTATGTGTTTTCTGGCGGCAGTTGGCGGCGCCTGGCTGGGCCTCGGTGCCATCGGGCTGTACCTGCCTGTGCTGGTTGGGGCCGCCTGGATGGCCTGTCTCCCGCGGCTGTCGAGCCGCTCGCGGCTGCAACGTTGCTTGCTGGTGCTGGCGTTAGGCATGATGGCCGGCGTGGAGCTGGTCTATGTAGCCGACTTTCTAGATGCCACCGAGTGGCGGCGAATGAACACGGTGTTCAAATTCTCCTTCCAAGCCTGGGTGCTGCTTGGCATAGCTCTGGGCGCTAGCCTGCCGGCCCTGTGGCGCCGCATGCGGCGGGCTGGTGGGTGGGGCGTGGCCTGGCGGACGGCAACGGCGATCCTGCTGGGCGCTGCCGCTGCCTATGTGCCGCTGGCCACGCGGGCGCGGGTGAACGAACGTTTTGCTGACGCCGGTCCGCGTTGGACGCTTGACGGTGCCGCTTTTATGGAGACGGCGGTCTATTATTGGCCCGATGCGGATCATCCCATCGCGCTGACGCACGATCTGGACGTGATCCGCTGGCTGTGGGACAATGCCGCCGGTACGCCGGTGTTAGCCGAGGCGCCCCTGGGCTACTATCGCGAAGCCGGCGGGCGCATCGCGTCGTTTACGGGGCTGCCGAACCTGCTGGGAATGCACCAGTACGAGCAACGGCCATGGGGCGCCGTCATGGCGCGTGAGCGCGATGCGGAGCGCCTGTATAGCGCCGTTGATCCGGTGGCCGTGGCTGGCGTGCTCGATCGCCACCGGGTGGGGTACGTGTATGTGGGCCAGCTCGAACGGGCCGCTTACCAGGCCACTGGGATGGCGGGGCTAGATGGGTTGGTCGAGCATGGCGTGCTGGTGGCCGCTTACCGCAATGAGGGGGGCGTTCTGTACCGCGTGGATGTGACGCGACTCGAGGCGACGTTGGACGAGCAAGGGAGAGCGACCGGCTGATGATAGCGGTGCTGCGTTGGTGGTTGGCGCTGACGGCGTTGGGTGTGGTGGCCTATCCGCTGACCTGGCGGCTGTGTCGGCCTCTGCCTGACCGCGGCCTGACGGTCGCGCGCCCACTAGGACTACTAGCGGTCTCGTACGGCACCTGGCTGCTGGTGACGCTGGGCTGGATGGAAAACCGTCTCTCGAGCATTCTCTTGGTCACGTTGCTAGCGGCGGTGGGGTCGGTGCTGGTGTGGCGGAGCGATGGGCCCGACATCGCCGCCTGGCTGCGCGACCGCTGGCGTTTGGCGCTGGGGCTAGAGCTGCTGTTTCTGCTGGCACTGGCGCTGTTCGCGCTGTTTCGGGCCTACAATCCCGAGATAGCCGCCACCGAAAAGCCGATGGAGTTTGCGTTTCTTAACGGCGTCCTCCGCAGCCGCAGCTTTCCGCCGGCCGATCCCTGGTTGGCCGGATACGGCATCAGCTACTATTACCTGGGGTACGTCATGATGGCGCTGCTGACCCGACTGTCGGGCGTGGCGTCGGCGGTGGGGTTCAACCTGATGGGGGCGACCCTATTCGCCCTGACGGTGAGCGGTGCCTTTGGCCTGGGCCACAACCTGATGGGTGCTCGGTCGCGTCACATCGGCCCAGGTGAGGATGGGGGCCGGGCGGCCGTCACCGCCGGCGGGCTTACCGCCGTCATGGTGGCCGCAATGGGCAACCTGGAGGGTCTTTTCGAGCTGATTCGCGCGCGTGGCTGGGGCTCGCCGGCCCTCTGGCGCTGGCTGGACGTCAAGAACCTGGGTGCCACAGCGGCCTCTCGCCTCTGGTATCCCGACGACATGTGGTGGTGGTGGCGAGCCTCGCGCATCATTCATGATCGGGACGCGCTGGGCAACAGCATGGAGGTGATCTCCGAGTTTCCGGCCTTTAGCTTTTTGCTGGGTGACAACCATCCTCACGTGTTGGCCTTGCCCTTTGTGCTGATGGCTCTGACTTTGGCGCTGAACCTGCTGCTGGATGACCGGGCGGGCCGCGCGCTGGGGTTGCCGTGGCCCGGTGGACGGGCCCACCTGGTCGCCTATGCCCTCGCCGTTGGCAGCTTGGGGTTCCTGAATACGTGGGATTATCCCCTGTATTTGGGCATGGTCGTGGTGGCGTACCTGTTGCGGCGGGCGGCAGACGAGGCGCCGATGGGATGGCCGCGGGTGACGGCGGCCTTGCGCGCTGGGGTGAGCTTGGCGCTTTTGGGGATGCTGCTCTATCTGCCTTTCTACCTGGGCTTGCGGTCGCAGGCGGGGGGGCTGGGCCGACTGGTCGGCATCAAGACGCGGCTCCATCAGCATCTGCTGATGTTTGGGACACAGGTGGTGTGGCTGGCGCCGGCTCTGGGCGTGCTGCTTTGGCAGCTTGGGCCGGCTCGGCGAGGGCGTGGCATGGGGGCGCTGGAGTGGTTGGGCGCCCTGGTCGCCATTGTCATGACGGCGGCGTGCGCGCTCTTGGGCTGGTGGACCGCCTGGCTAGGCGCACTGCTGGCGGGAGTGGCGGCGTGGTGTCTAGCCGTCTGGTGGCGCGACCATGCGGCGAGCGACCAGATGGACGAGCCGTCGCGGCTGGCCCTGGCCATGGTGGTATTGGCCGGCGGTCTAGTGGTGTTTTGCGAGTTCTTTTTCCTGCAAGACATCTTTGGGTCGCGGATGAATACGGTGTTCAAGTTCTACTACCAGGTTTGGGTGCTCTTGGGCGTGGCTGGGGTGCATCTGGCGGTGCGGGCGATGCAGGTCGGCCGGAGCGCGGGCGCGGTGGCGCGCCACGCATCGCGGGCCTGGGCGGGGTTGGCCGTGGTGGCGCTGCTAGCCGGGCTGAGCTACACGCTGGCCGCCGTGCCATCCAAGGCCGACGGCTTTGCGTCGGCGCCGACGCTGGACGGCACCGCATACCTGCGCCAGACCTCGCCTGACGAGTACGACGCCATCGCCTGGCTGCAAGCGAACGCCCGCCAGGATGAGATCATGGTGGAGGCGCCCGGCGGCTCCTATTCGGAGTTCAACCGCATCTCGTCGTGGACCGGCATCCCTACGCTGCTGGGATGGACCGGCCACGAGCTTCAGTGGCGCGGCAGCTATGAGATTCCGGGCCAGCGCGAGCCGGATATCGCCCGGATCTACCAGAGCGCGAGCCTGGCCGAGACGCAAACGCTGCTGACCGCCTACGGGCTAGACCTGGTGGTTCTGGGGCCACGCGAGCGCCAAAAGTACGGCGTTAGCGCCGTGGCGCAGCAGCAGCTCGATACGCTGCTGGAGCGCGTCTATGAGAACGCCAGCGTGGTCATCTACGGTCGCCCGCGATAGCCGAGCGGCGGTAGGGCGGCCATCGGGCCTTGTGGTATAATCGCGCGAGAGAAACGGCGATCCACTGGATTGGGGCAGGATGGATGGTGTGATTCGCCCCGGAGCGACCGCTCCGCGGGAGCAAGTGACGCGGGCCTACGGTTGGCTAACTGTGGAGGTCGGGGCCTATGCCGCGCTGATGGGCGTGGGACTCCTCTTGCGCCTGCTGCGGCTGGGCGCTTGGCCGCTCTCGGCGGACGAGCTGGGGCCAGCTTTGTCGGCCTGGCGCGCCGTTCAGGGCGACGGCTGGCGGGCGCCGTTCTACAGCCCCCTGGTCTTTGACGTGAACCTCCTGCTCTTTGCGCTCACCCGGGCGGGCGACGCTACGGTGCGAATCCTACCTATGGTGGCCGGCACAGTCCTGGTGGGGGCGCCGTACCTGTTCCGTCATAGTCTTGGGCGGACGGGCGCGCTGGCGACTGCTGTCTTGGTGGCCCTTTCGCCGATCGGCGTCTATCTCTCGCGAGCGGGCGACGGAGCCATCCTGGCGCTGCTCTGTACTGTGCTGGCGTTGGCGGCGCTGGAGCACGATCGGCCTCGCTGGTTGGTGATAGCAGCCGCCTTGGGTGTGTTGACGGCGCCTCTGCTGTATACGCTACCGATCGGCGTGGCGATCGTGGTTCTTGTCGGCGTGATCCTTCGAAAGCCGGTTCGCGCGCTCGATCGCCCTCGGGCGCTGGTGGCTCGGATCTCGCGACGGGACCTGGCGCTGGGCGGCGTGATCCTAATCCTGGGCGCAACCGGCCTGACGGCGAACCTGGCCGGCGTGGGTGCCACTGCTGAGGTGGCCTGGCGCTGGTTCGTTGATCTGGCCTCTCCCTCTGATGCTGGGGCTTGGTGGTGGTTAGCGGCCAGTTTGGGCCACTATGAGCCGTTGACTGTCGCGCTGGCGCTGGTGGGCTGCGCTTGTGCCGTTCGCAGGAAGGACGCCGCCCCCTGGGAGCTGGGCTTTATGTTGTGGCTGGCGTGGGCGTTACTCGTGGGGACCGTGGGCGGCCACCGGGGCGCTCTGTGGATCGGCCAAGCGTGGTTGCCGGCCGTCATCCTGGCGGGGCGCGGGGCCGACCGGCTGCTGGCCGCGTGGGGTGGCGACGAGCGCGACGCGCGCGACTGGGCTGGGGTAGCCGTAGCGCTGGTCGCCATCGGCTTTGCGTGGCTGCAGTTGGTGGCCTACCAGCAGACTGGCCAGCGCATTCGCCTCAGCCTGATGATCTGGGGCCTGGGTGCTGGCCTGGTGCTGATGTGGGGCTTGGGCCTCTGGTGCGGGGCGCGCCGGGCGCTGTGTGTGGCCGCCTGTGCCTTGGTGCTGACGGGCGGGGGGCTGCACCTGGCCCAGGCCTCGGCGCTGGCCACTCGCACGGCGCGCGATCCGCGCGAGCTCTTGCACGGGTGGGTCGTATCGGAAGAGGTGCGCGAGCTGGAGGCGTTGGTGGAGCGCGCGGCGACCAAGGGGGGGCACGATCGCAATACCCTTCGCGTCGCGTATGATCGCGCGCTGGATGATCGATTGGGGTGGGTGCTACGAGGCTATCCGCTCGCCCGCGCGTCCGACGATCCGCTGGGCGAGGGGGCCGACGTCTGGATCACGCGAGCGTTGCCCGAGCACGCCTGGCCGGCGAGGGCCGCCGGGCGCTCGGTGGCTCTGAGAGAGACCCTGGCGTGGCGCGACCTCACAGCGATGGAACGCCTCCGCTGGGTGGTGACGCGGTTGCCCGTGGGAACGCCGGTGCGAGAGACCGTGCAGGTGTGGCTGCCGCTCGATCTGGCCGATGGTATGCCGTGATGGACGATGGGAGCGCCTCGATGATAGAGACACGTGACGGCCGGTCGCTGCTAGACCGTCCGCTCCTGGGGAGCAAGCGGGTCACCTGGTGGACCGTGGCCTGTGTGGCGGTGATGGTCTTTGTGGTGTTGACGCGTTTGTGGGACCTATCCTCGCGCGGCTATAGCCACGATGAGAGCATCCACGCCTGGGAGGCCTGGAAGCTGGTGACGGGCCAGGGCTACCAACACAATCCGGTCTACCATGGGCCGTTTCTCTATCACTGGACGGCGCTGATCTATGCCCTCTTTGGGCACAGCGACTATACGGCGCGATTGAGCACTTCGCTGCTGGGCATCGCCATTGTGGCCATGCCGCTGCTTTTCCGTCGCTGGATCGGCAAGCGTGGCGCGCTGTTCGCCATGCTCCTGATGGCCATTTCCCCCGTGATGATGACCCGGTCTCGGTTCATTCGCCATGACCAGGGAGCCGTGCTGTTCAACCTGCTGCTGGCCTGGGCGATGCTGCGGTATCTGGAGAGCCGCCGCCCCCGTGATCTGGTCATCCTGGCGGCCAGCTATGCCCTGGGCTTTGCTGCCAAGGAGACGACCTTTATCACCTATGCCATCTTTGGCGTCTTTGTGGCCGGCTATTATGTGCTGGAGGTGTGGCGCGATCGCGATCCGGGCGCCGGATCGCTGTGGGGCTACATCCGCCAAGCAAACCTGACCGATCGGCCGTCCTTTGATCTGTTGATGGTGATGGGAACGCTGCTGCTACCCTGGGCTTCGCCCTTTGCCATCCAGCTGTTGGGCTTTGATCCAGTCGACTATTCGGCCAGCGGCATCCTCTCTTCGGGGATCATCTTTGGCGTGGTGCTGGCGGCCAGCGTTGGGCTGGGGCTGCTGTGGAACCGCAAACTGTGGGTGCCGTGCGCGGGCGTGTTTTGGGGCATCACGGTGGTGCTCTTTACCACCATGTTCACCAATGGGCAGGGTCTGGCCACCGGTGTGGTGGGCTCGTTGGGATACTGGCTCTCGCAGCACGGCGAGGCGCGGGGAGGACAGCCCTGGTTCTACTATCTCGTGCAGATGGGGCTGTACGAGTTCCTGCCTGTAGCGCTGGGCATCGCCGGCACGGTGGTCTATGCGCTGCGCGGGGAGGCCACGGCGACGGAGCTGGACGGCGAGCCCGAGGCACAGGACGATAGGGAGCAGGGAGGGCGTCGACTGCCGGTGGCGGCCTTGCTGATCGTGTGGGCCTGGTCGGCCTTTTTGCTCTACTCCTGGGCTGGCGAAAAGATGCCCTGGCTGACCATGCACATCGCGATGCCCATGCAGCTGCTGGGCGGGTGGGCCCTGGCGCGGTTGGTCAAGCTCGACTGGCGATCGGCGCGCCAGCGGGGTGGCCTCTGGCTGCTGCTGCTCGTACCTCTTCTGATGCTGTCCGTCGCCATGCTGGTGGTGCGGCGCTTTTCCTTTGGCACCACGCTAGAGGAACTGCGCGAGACCATGGGCTGGCTCTCGGCCCTGGTCGTTGCCGGCATCGTGGCGGGGTTCGCCGCGGGCATCGGGCGGCGCCTGCAACGCGGCGTGGCCTGGCGCCTAGCGGCACTGGCGCTGGTGTTGGTGCTTGCGGCCGCCACGCTGCGCTTTGCCTGGATGGCCAGCTTTATCAACCAGGACGTGGTTACCGAGTTCCTGTTCTATGCCCAGGGGACGCCCGATGTGGCCGTGGTGGCGGACGAGATGGAGGAGATGTCGCGCCGCCTAACCGGGGGGCTCGATCTGCGCGTGGCCTATGATAACGACAGCAGTTGGCCCTTTGTGTGGTATCTGCGCGACTATACCAATGCCACCTATTTCGTGGGGGCGACCGAAGGCGTGGCCGATGCCGACGTGATCCTGGTGGGCCCCTCCAACGAGACGGCCATCAAGCCGCTGTTGGGCGATCGGTACTTTCGGCGGCAGTACCGGCTAATCTGGTGGCCGGACCAGGATTGGTACATGCGGATGCCCGATACGCTCTGGAGCGACCTTTGCAGCGCCGAGGGGCGGCGCCAGCTCTGGGACGTGATCTGGCGTCGCAAGTCGCAGCATAGCCTGGACGCGTGGCCGTTGGTGAACAAGTTTGCCATGTACGTGCGGCGCGATGTCGCGCTGCAGTTGTGGGACTATGGTCCCGAGGTGAGCGCCGCTTCCGAGACGCTGCCGGGCGATGAGTACCTCGCTCTCTGGCGGCCGCACGAGGCCACCACCGCCTGGGGCGGTCCTGGTTCCGAAGCGGGGCTCTTTAGGGCCCCCAAGGGGCTGGCAGTCGATGCCCAAGGCAATCTGTATGTGGCCGACAGTCAGAACAACCGGATTCAGGTCTTGAGCCCGTCGGGGGTGCTGCTGCGCCAGTGGGGCAGCGAGGGATCAGGTCCTGGGCAGTTCCTGGAGCCGTGGGGATTGGCGGTGGACGCGGCCGGCTATGTGTACGCGGCCGACACCTGGAACCATCGCATTCAGGTCTTTGACCCAGAGGGGCGCTATGTCCGCGAGTGGGGCACCTTTGGCCAGACCAGCGCCACGGGCGACGGCGATCTGCTGTATGGCCCCCGCGATGTGGCGATCGACGGCGACGGCAACGTGTACATCAGCGATACCGGCAACAAGCGCATCGTCAAGTACACTTCGGACGGCGTGATGATCCACGGCATCGGCGGCGCGGGTTCGGACGAGGGGCGCTTCCAGGAACCGGTGGGCATCGCCGTAGAGCCCGACGGGACGCTGTACGTTGCCGATACCTGGAACCGTCGCATCCAGGTGTTTACGCCCGATGGCCAGTTCAGCCATGCTTGGGAACTCTATGCCTGGGAGAGCCAGTCGGTGGTGAACAAGCCCTATCTGGCAGTGGATGGGGCCGGCTATGTGTACGCAAGTGACCCCGAGGGTTACCGCGTGCTGGTCTTTGATGGCCAAGGGCGGCTGGTAGATATCTGGGGTCAGTTCGGCACCGATCTGGGCTCAATGCAGCTTCCTACCGGTATCGCGGTAGACGGGGCTGGCCGCGTGTTGGTGGCTGATAGTGAGAACCACCGCATTCTGGTGTTCGCCGGCGGCGCCTATGGGGCGGGCTAGGGGAGCGCTATGATCTGTGATGGCACCTGCGGTTTGGAGGACGTTCGCGCCGTGCTGTTCGATTTCGACGGGACGCTCGTCCGCCAGACTATCGACTTTGCCGCGATGAGGGCCGCGGTCCTAGGGTTGGCGCAGGGCTATGGGGTCGAGATCGACGGGCTTGCTCGCTTGCCGGCACTGGAGATCGTAGCCAGCGTGGCCGCCGGCCTCGGGCGCGAGTCGGCTAGGGCCTATCGACGAGAGGCGGCCCGAGCCATCGAGGCGATCGAGCTGGAGGCGGCGCGCCTGGCTGAGCCATTCGCAGGCGTGCCCGCAACGCTGGCGCAGCTGGCGGAGCGAGGCTTTGGCGTCGGCATCGTCACGCGGAACTGCAAACGAGCTGTTGCTGACGTGCTTGCTCGCCATCCGCTGACCCACCACGTCCTCATCACCCGCGATGATACCGAGCACGTCAAGCCCGATCCGCGCCACCTTTACCAGGCTGCGGCTCAGCTGGGCGTGGCCGTGGAGCGCTGTCTGATGTGTGGCGATCACCCCATGGACGTGGCGGCCGGCAGGGCAGCCGGGGCCCGGACGGCGGCCGTGATCTATGCTGAGGCGGCGATCGGCAGGGGTGCCTTTCAGGGCCTGCACGCCCCCGACCTCTTGCTGGCCAGTGTTGCCGAGTTGGCGCGCCGCCTGCCGGACGAGTCTGCCCGCAGTGCCGACGCGATCCCGTCCGCGGTAGAGCTCGATGGCTAGGGATACGGCTGGTGCTCACGGCTCGCGGCCTCGCCGCGTCGAGGTGCTCTTGCGCGAGCGCCTAGTGGACGAGTTCTTTGCCCTGGACCGCCTCGAGCTGCGCTATGAACGGTATGACGGCACCCTCAGCCCGCCTCTCTCTCGCCTGCTTTTTGAGCGCGGCGACGCCGCTGGCGTGCTCCTCTATAACCCCGAGACGTGGGACGTGCTGCTGACGCGCCAGTTTCGTCACGTCGCCCATGTGCGTGGCGACGATCCGTGGCTGTGGGAGATCGTGGCGGGCACGCAGGCGCCCACCGACGATGGGGCTTGTACGGCCCGTCGCGAGTCGGTGGAGGAGGCCGGCTATCGGCCGCAGGCGCTCGATCATGTGGCCAGCGTCTACTTGAGCCCCGGCGGCTGCACCGAGCGGATCCACCTGTTCGTGGCCGCCGTTTCGCCCGCCGATCGGGTGGCGCCTGGCGGGGGTCTGGCGGAGGAGCACGAGGACATTCACACGGTCTGGCTCTCGCTGGACGAAGCGCTGGCCATGGTGCGGCGGGGCGAGATCATGGACGCCAAGACCGTAATCTGCCTGCAACACCTGCGCTCGATGCGCGATGGATGATCCCCGTCGACCGCAACCCCCTCTGGCTCGCCGCCCGGAGGATCTGTCGCGCTGGTTGGCGGCCGAACCCGCGCGCGCCAGCTTGGTAACTTTCTTGGGACGCTGGGCGGAGCCGGTGTATCTGGTCGGCGGCTCGGTCCGCGACGCGCTCTTGGGCCGCGACACCATGGACCTGGATTTCGCAGTGGAAGGCTCGGCGATGGCGCTGGCGCGCGCGTTGTCTGACCGCGTGGGGGGCGCCCTGGTGCCGCTCGATCCTGAGCGGGATGTGGCCCGCGTGGTGGTGGGGCGGGGCGAACGTGCCGAGCACTGGGACCTGGCGGGCCTGCGGGCGCCCACCCTCGAGGAGGATCTGCGGGCGCGAGACCTTACCATCAACGCCATAGCTCTGGCTCTGTGGCCGCCACACTCGCTGGTGGATCCTACGGGGGGACGGGTGGATCTCGGCCGTGGCCTGCTGCGTGCCGCTTCAGGAGGCGCCTTTCGCGATGACCCGGTGCGCGTAGTGCGGTTGGCGCGATTTCGCGGCGAGCTGAGGCTGCCGGTGCAGCCCGCCACCCGCCGCTTGGCGATCGAGGCGGCGCCGGGTCTGGCTGGCGCCTCGGCTGAGCGGCTGCGAGACGAGCTGTTCGCCATCCTCCGGCTAGATCGCTCAGCATCAGCCCTCGGCTACCTGCATCGCCTGGGGGGACTGGCGTTGACGCTAGGCCTGGAAAGGCCGGCGGACGCCGCGCTAGAGCTGGGGCTGACTCGTTTGAAGGCGCTCGAGGAGTGTCTGCCCCTGGGCCGGTCGAGCGAACTCGATGCCGTCCTGTGGCAACTGCGCGACGACTGGGGCCGGGGGTTGGCGGGAGGCCGCGCGCGCTGGCAATCGGTCAAGCTGGCGGCTATTCTCGGGGGGATGACCCAGCAGAGCGCTGCGGCTGCGTGCCTGGCCCTTCGGTTGAGCACCGCCGAGGTGCGTTGGGTTCGGGGCGCTGTGGCGGGGGCGCAGGCGCTATCGGCTGGGCTAGAGTGCATCGGCGACCTGGCGCTGTACCGCTACTATCGACGGTTCGGCGAGGCGGGCGTGGATGGTGCCGCATTGGCGCTGACTGGCGATGGTGCGGCCCGGGCATCCGAGGCGCTGATGGCCTGGTACCGACGTCCAGCGGAGGTGGTTGATCCGCCGCGGCTGGTGGACGGTCGTGATGTGATGCGGGTATTGGGGGCCGACTCGGGCCCGGCGGTTGGTCGGGCCCTGGAAGCGATCCGCGAGGCCCAGGTGGCCAGGCAGGTTGTCTCGCGTGACGAGGCGTTGCGCTGGTTGGAGCGACTAGGCGATGACAAGGATTCGTTGAGGTAGGAGGTTCGCAATGCTCAAGGTGGGCATCATCGGCTATGGAGGCAGGGTCTCGTCTATGGCCAAAGGTATCGGGCAGTTCGGGGTGCCGTACCGCGTGGTGGCAGTCTGTGACCCCCGCGAAAAAGAGATCCTGGCCAAAGACGACGGGTTCCTGTCCGACGCGCGCTTTTTTGAGGATGCCGAGACCATGCTGGCCGAGGCCGAGCTGGACGGCGTGATGATCGGCACGCGGTGCTATATGCACACGCCAATGGCGCTGCTGGTGGCCAAGGATCCGCTGCCGCTGTTCCTGGAAAAGCCGGTAGCGATCAGCTTTGAGCAGGTCGCGGCCCTGGACCGGGCCTACGCCGACTATCCAGAGCCCGTGGTGGTGTCGTTCCCGCTACGGCTGACCCGGCATGTCCAGACGGTCAAAGAGATGATCGAGGCTGACGTCATCGGCACCGTGGAGCAGGTGGTCGCTACCAACGATGTGCCCTATGGCGACGTCTACTTTTATGACTGGTACCGCAACTGGGACGAGGTGGGTGGACTGTTCCTGCAAAAGGCTACCCACGACCTGGACTATGTGGGGTACTTGCTGGGCGAGGCACCCAAGCAGCTCTGCGCTATGACTGCCCGCGGCGTCTATGGCGGCGACAAGCCGCACGATTTGCGCTGTGTCGATTGTGAGGAGTGGGAGACCTGCCCCGAGAGTCCGTTTAACCTGTTCTACCAGCGGTTTCGCGGGGACAGGGTCGACACCAACTCGGAGCGGATGTGCCTGTATTCGCGCGATATCCGTAACGAGGACCTGTCCAACCTGATCGTCGAGTACGAGGGTGGGGCGCAGCTCTCGTACACGCAGAACGTGTTTGCCCGCTTTAGTGCGGCTCGGCGGGGTGCGCGGCTGTATGGCTACAAGGGAACCATCGACTTTGACTGGTACGAGAACGTGATTCGCCTGTACCGGCACCAGTCGCCCGAGGTGGAGACCATCACCTACACTGGCGAAATGCCCCACTTTGGCGGCGACCGCGAGCTGCTGTGGGACTTTATCCGGGCGATGCGCGACGGCACCCCCTCTCGCAGCCCGATCGAGGCTGGGATCCAGTCGGCGCTGACCTGCCTGTGGGCGCGCGAGTCGGCCGAGCAGCGGCGCTACTGCGACGTGGTGATGCCTTCCGCCTAAGCGTACGCTTTGCCTCTGGCAAGCAGAAAGGGCGGGGATTCGATCCCCGCCCTTGACGTGTTCAAGCCCGTCTAGTAGAGGTCTTTCGACTCAGTGTCGTCCGCCAGGCTCAGCGAGCCGAGGGCGGCCTGGGCGGCGGCCTGCATAAAGCGCACATCGCTGGCCAAGGCCAGGAACTGCCACCCCTGCTTGATGCGCAAGCGCACCTCGTGAGCGTCAAAGCAGTGCTTGCCGACCGGCACCCCCAGGCTGCGGCCGACCTCAAGGACCCGCATGATGGCGGCCTCGTGCTCTGTGCCCGGGCCGGTGTCGTCGTCGGCCACCCCCATGGAGAGGCCTAGGTCGCGCGGCCCCACGAAACAGGCGCCCACGCCCTCGACCGAAAGGATCTCTTCCACGTGCTCAACGGCCGTGATGGTCTCAATCATCGGGATGCAGAGGATGTTGCGATCGGACCAGTCCTCCCATCGCTCCTGGACATAAGGCCGCAGCCGGCTGCCGCCAGAGCTGCGCTGCCCACGGGTGGCATAGCGCGCGTTCGAGACGGCACGGGCGGCGTCATCGGCCGAGTTCACCATGGGGATGATCAAGCCCATGGCGCCGGCATCGAGAGTGCGCTGGATCCAGACGGTGTCGTTCCACGGCACGCGGGCCATGGGAACGCTCCCCGCCAGTTGGATGGCGCGAAAGCAGTTGGTGAGGGTCTCGAACCCGACCGGGCTGTGCTCGGCATCGACCGAAACCCAGTCAAAGCCCACCGTCGCCAGAGATTCGGCGGCTTCGGGGGAGCAGAACGTGACCCAGCCGCCTACGGCCGGTTCGCCTTGGGCTAGCTTGAGCCGTACGGGGTTCTCTTGTAGGAACTGTCGCATGGAGTCTCCTGTCTACCAACGCTCATGGTGCACGCGGGCCTCATCATATTGGGTGCGAGGCTCTTTGTGCTCGGCGGGATGACCAACGGCAATGTACGCAAAGGGGATCGCCTCCGCGGGGATGCCCAGAAGACGACGAGCAGAGTCCTCGCGTTCGGGGATGGGATGCACGCCACACCAGACGGCCCCGAGGCTGAGGGCCGTCGCCGCCAGCAGGATGTTCTCGGTGGCGGCTGCGCAATCCTGAATCCAGTAGGCCTCGCGGCCGGGGTAGCTGGAAGCTGGTAGGCCACACGGCACGATGCATACGGGCGCCTCCGCGACCATCTTGGCATAGGGGTGATCGGCAGCCAACTGGGAGCGGGTGTCGGCATCGGTTACGACACAAAAATGCCACGGCTTGCGGTTGCCGGCCGACGGCGCGGCCATGGCCGCCTCCAACAGGGTACGCACCTGTTCCGCCGTCACAGGCTCGGCCGTGAACCGACGGATGCTGCGACGGGCAAATAGGTTCGGGATCGTCAGTTGGGGCATGGAGACTGCTCCTGATGGCGGTGCGGGGATGCGCCGGCCACCTCCCCGCACTCGACGCGACGCTCAGATCTGGAGGATCAGGCTGGTCAGGTCGTATACGGTGATCTCGCCCGGATCGCCGTCGCAGGTCAGCGTGACCGGTACGCCCGGCTGGAGGGCCAGCCCGTTGTCCGACAGCTCCACGTCCTGCTCCGTCTCGACGAACACCCCAAAGGCGGGCACGTCGCTGGTGAGGATGATAGCGTCGCCGTCGCGCTCCACCGTAATGGTGGGCGGCTGCAGCTCCAGCCAGCGGTAGCGGTCAAAGACCAGATGGTTGGTATAGGTGCGGTCGCCGATCTTGAGGTGGACATAGACGACCGTGTCGAGCAGATCGCCGTTGCGCTCTACGGGGACGGTGGTCGACCCGCGATCCTCGGGCAGGACCCGCGCCCGGTGCCCGACGCCTAGCTCGCCGAGCGAGAACGTCTTGAGGTGGGTGACGGCGTTAGGCAGCACGGTGACACCAAAGGTCTGCTGCGCCCGCACGTTACCCCGCAGGTCGTAGGCGATCACGGTCGCCTGGCCGGCCGCCTCTGCCAGGCGGTCGCTGTCGACCGAGAGGGTCACGGCGTCGTCCTCGAACTGGAGAATGGGAAGCACGTCATCGAAAAAGCGGCGGCTGGCGTACCAGAGCGCCTTCTTGCGGCGGTAGTAATCCAAGCAGGACCAGCTCGCCACCGGCCAGCAGTCGTTGAGCTGCCAGTAGAGTGCTCCGCTGGTCAGGAACTTGCGAGAGCGCCAATGCTCTACGCCGGTGCGGATGGCCTCAGCCTGGTTGAATTGCGTCAGGTAGACAAAGCTCTGTAGGTCCTTGGGCAGGCCGATGCGGCCAGCCAGGAAGCGGAGCAGGCGTTCGTTGCCATCGACCATCTTCTGGTGGCTCATCATCACCGGCGAAAAGAGCTTGCGATCCTCGGGCTCGGTGTAGGAGAGGACGGTCTTCCAGCAGGGCATGGCCTGGAAGCCGAACTCGCTGATGAACCGGCCGCTGTCCTGGAGATAGCCGGCATAGTCGCGCCAGCCGCTCCAAACGTCCCACGAGTGACGGTCGCCCTCTTCCATGCCGTTGGGTGAATCCCCGCCATAGGGGCTAGAGACCCAATAGGGCCGCGAGGGATCCAGCTCGGCGCACACCTGGGGCAGGATCTCGCGGTAGATATAGTTCCCCTCGAACTTTGGTACGCCCGTGTGCCACCAATCGGCGAATCCCCAGTTGTTCTCGTTGTTGCCGCACCAAAGCACGATGCTGGCATGGTTGCGAAGTGAGGCCACGACGGACCGCGCCTCGTCCTCGGCGAGATCAGCGAACCAGTCCAGCTCATCGGGGTACTGGGCGCAGGCATACATGAAATCCTGCCAAACCATGATGCCTAGCCGGTCGCAGGCCTGGTAGAAAGCGCGATCCTCATAGATGCCGCCGCCCCAGATGCGCAGCATGTTCATGTTGGCATCGGCGGCCAGCTGGATGAGCTCGTCATAGTCCTCGGCGGTGAGCCGTGGCAGCAGGCTGTCGGCCGGAATCCAGTTGGCGCCCTTGCAAAAGACGCGCACGCCGTTGATAGCCAGCACAAAGCTGCGCCCTTCGGCGTCGGCCTCCTGAAGCAAGTCGATGGTGCGGATGCCAAAGCGGGTGGTTGTCTCGTCCACCACCTCGCCCTCGACCAACGCCCGCACCGTCAGGTCATAGAGTGGCTGAGCGCCCATGCCGTTGGGCCACCAGAGCTCGGCCTCGGGCACGGTGAGCAGCAGCTCGCCGCCGGCGCCTTCGGGCGTCGGCGCGGCCCCCACCGTCCCCTGGGCTACCATCTGGCCCTCGCGACTGATGGCGAACTCGAGATCGGCCTCGGTGCAGGCGCAGAGGTCGATGCTCACCGAGGCACGGATGTGCGCGTCGCCTTCGGAGACCGACTCGGTCCGGACGTAGGGATCGTAGAGACGCGCGCGATCGGACACATCCAGGTAGACGGACCGCCAGATGCCCACTTGCGCGATCCGTGGGCCCCAATCCCAGCCATAGCTGTATTGCGCCTTGCGGATATAGTTGCGTGCCTGATCGCTGGTGGCGGTGAGGTTGAGGCCGCTGTTGCGCTGCCGGGCCAGCGGCAGATCAACCGGCGAGTAGAGGCGCACCGTGAGCTCGTTCTCGCCTACGCGCAGCAGATCGGTGACATCAAAGCGAAACGGCATGAACATGTTCTCGATCTGGGCCACGTAGGTATCGTTCAGATAGATCTCGGCGATGGTGTCAACGCCCTCAAAGACCAGCTCGACCATGTCGGCCTCGACGGTCTCACGATCCAGGTCAAAGGCGTGTCGGTAGACCCAGTTCTTGTGCTCGAGCTTGATCGCCTCGACCTCGTTGGTGCGGTAAAAGGGGTCGGGCAACTGATCAAGGGCCATCAGGTCCATCTGCACGCAACCGGGCACTTGTCCAGGTTGCCATGTGTCCCCATCGGCATCGCGAAACTGCCACGTCCCGTCGAGGGATATCCTCTCAACCATCCTGCTTTCTCCTTACACAAGGGCTAGCCAACGCCCAGCTTGATCTGTCTGGATCATACAGGCCGGTGGGGGGTGGGTCAAGGTCGCGGTCCAACGGGGCCACCACGGCGCCTCCCGCAGGATCGATAGAGCTGGACTGTGCAGACTCGCAGCGCCGGCCAGTGCTTGTGTTTACGCCAGTTTGACTGCCAATTGACGCAAGCTTGACCCATACGGGGCACGGGCTCTGCTATACTCTCGCCCAAGTTGCGTTGGTCACTCGGGGCAGTCTGTGTCGGACCCCGAACTAACGTGTAGTCTAGGGAAGGCTGTCGCGGACACCGTTCGGTGAAGCGACGCTGGTGGGCGAGTAGAGCCCGCAAGGTACAGGAGGATCGATGTCAGAGGGTGGCAAGACCGCAGTGCAGGCGGCTCAAACGGTTGAGCAGAGAGCCGTTCCGACGAGGGCAAAGGGTCCAGAAGCGCCAACCGCTCCGGCGCCCACGCAACGGACCGAACCGTCAGAGATGCAGGACGACCTGGAGCGGGTCCGGCAACTGATCATGGGCGGCGGCGACGGGGCGCGCCAACCGCTCCGCGATGCAGAGGTCAAGCGGTTACGGGACGCGCTGTTTGGCACCAAGATGGAAGAGTATGAGCGCCGCTTTTCCGACCTACGCCGGGAGAACGATCGCCTCTCCAACGACCTGCGCCAGGCACTGGCGGCAGTCGACGAACTGCGAGAGGGCCAGCGCGAGCGTGCGGAAGGTGTCGAGCGCGAGGTCGATCGGTCCATCGAGGAGCTGTCCCGCGGTCTGGAGCAGGTGCGGGCGCAGTCGCCCTTGCTTCAGCAGCTTCTGACGCAGACGCGGCAGCTGCAGACCATCGCCAAGAGCTTGGCGGAGCAGGTCAGCGATCTACAGGCGGCGCAGACTCGCGAGGCGCAGGATCTGCGCGCGCTACGTTCGCTGATCGACCAGTATCGGGACCAGTACGACCGTGGCATCGAGACGGTCAAGCGCGAAAAGCGCCAGGCCGAGGACGAGCTCAAGGCCGAGCTGCGGCAGATGGCCGACAAGCTGGATAACCAAAAGGTCGATCGCCGATCACTGGCGGCGGTGATGCTCGAGATCGCCAGCCGGATCGAAACAGGCGACGCGACCACCGATATCCTTGCCAGCTTTGTGGAGCCGGTCAAGGACTAGGCCATGTCGGCTGACAACTACTCGAGAGAAGCGCTCAACGAACTACGGACCATTCTGCTTGCGCCGGCCTATCTCTCCGAGGCCCTGGCGCCGCTGATCGAAGAGGTGCTGCGGGAGCGGATCGCCGCCGACCCGGCGGTGATGGCCAACGTGCTGGCTCCGGCCGTCCAGATCGCGTTTACCTCCATGCTGGATGGGGACACGGGAGCCGATCCGGCCAGTGATGATGTGGCCTCGTCGATGAACAGGTTCGTCGCCGAGGCTTGTGGGCGTTGGGCGCGTGAGCACCCGGACGAGCTCTCGGGCATCGTGCGCGATGCCTCTGGCGCGCGTTCGGGGCGACCTGGGCGCACCACGCCGCCTAAAGGCGACCAGACGGGTACGCCGACCGAGCAGACCGAGGCGGCGGCAGGCGAGCCTACGGCACGCCCCGAAAAGGCCAAGGGCCTCTTTGGCCGATCACGCTTGCTCATGGCCGGGCTGGCGCTGGTGACGACGATGAACTTGGGGCTGCTCGGTCTGGCGGGGTGGGGTGCCAGCAACGCCGACGCCCCTGGACCGGACCTGCCAGCGTCCTCGGTGCCAGATGCATCCTCGCCCTCGTTGGCGGCGGGCACAGGCTCCGTGCAAGGACCTGGTGGAGTGGCGGCGGCCCAGGCATCGCGGCTAGAGATGGCGCGCGTGAGCGACCAGAGTTGGTACATCGCCGCGTCCCTCGTCGAGGGGAGCGATCCGTCCGACGTTGCTAGCCTGGCCGAGACGGCCGCAGCGACTGGCGATAGCGATGATCTGGATGTGAGCCTGCCCACGGCACCTGTGGCGGCCGACACGCTACCCCCGGTCGTTGACGAACAGGCCGTCGGATCGGACAGGGTGCTCTACCTGACGTTCGACGATGGCCCGAACCCGCGCTGGACGCCAGAGATCCTGAACGTCTTGGCGCGCCATGGGGCGCATGCCACCTTTTTCGCGCTGGGGCAAGAAGCGGCCAAGTACCCGGAATTGGTCCGCGATATTCTGGCCCAAGGACACAACATCGGGCACCACTCGTGGGACCATCCGCTCATGGCGGGCATGGACCATGATGCCTTGATGGAACAGATATGGCGGACCGATGAGGCGCTGGGCGGCGACGTGAGCGCGTTTCTGCGGCCGCCCTATGGGGTGATCGATGATGCGTCGCGGGCCCTGGTCGAGGAGCTAGGGCTGCGCATCATCCTGTGGGACATCGATCCGCGCGACTGGATGGCCGATGGCGCCGAGGCTATCGCTCAGCAAGTGCTCCGCCAGGCCGCACCGGGTCGGATCGTCGTCTTGCATGACGGCGGCGGCTATCGCGGGGAGACGGTCCAGGCGCTCGAGATCATGTTGGCAGAGCTCGGGCAACGGGGTTACCGTTTCGAGGCGATTCCTCTGGACTGACAAGCAACCCATCTGGCTCTGGTGCCAGAACATCACAAGGCGCACGGAGGCTCTGCGGTCTCCGTGCGCTGTTGTTTGCGTCGGTTGCCAGCGAGGCGGTTTGGCTCTACCCTGGCGCCATCAAGTAGCGGGAGGAGGCGCGATGAAGGCTGAATTGGCGACGCTGGCGGTGCATGCCGGGATCGGTACCAAAGAGGCGGGTGCGGGATGGCGGGCCACCGCGCCGCCGGTGCACCACAGCGTGAGCTACTCGTACGACCGCATGGCCAGCCTGGACGCGGTCTTTGAGGGCCAAGCGGAGGGCTACACCTATGGGCGCTATGCGAACCCGACGGTGGCACAGCTGGAATCGGCCATCGCCGCGCTGGAAAGCGCCGAGGCTGCGGTGGCGTATGCCAGCGGCATGGCCGCGGTGCACGGCGCGTTGCTGGGAGCTGGGGCCTCGGCGGGCCGCGCAGTAGTCTGCGCCGAGGACGTCTATGGCGCCACCCGCGGGCTGATCGACGGCGTGCTAGTTCCCCAGGGCCTACAGGTGGCCTACATCGATGTGAGTGATCTGGGTGTGGTGAGCCGAACGCTGGAGCGTCTGCGGCCGGCAGCCCTGCTGTGCGAGGCGATCTCGAATCCGCTGCTGCGTGTGGCTGACGTTGCCGCGCTGGCCGAGCTGGCCCACCAGGCCGACGCCCGGCTGATCGTCGATAGCACTTTTGCCAGCCCGTGGCTGCTGCGGCCGCTAGAGCTGGGCGCCGACTATGCCGTCGCCTCGGCTACCAAGTACCTTTCAGGGCATGGGGATGCCCTGGCCGGCGTGGTGGCATGCTCTCAGGATGCCGCAGCAGCGCTGGACGTGACGCGCCGGCTGATGGGGCCCAGCCTGGCCCCCCAGGAGGCCTGGAAGGTGCGGCGGGGCCTGATGACCCTCGCGGTGCGGATGCGCGAGCAGTGCGCCAACGCACAGCGCGTGGCGGCATGGCTCGAGTCCCAGCCGGCCGTGGCTCGGGTTCACTACCCTGGGCTGGCCAGTCATCCTCAGCATGTCCTGGCTAGGCGGCAGTTCGATGGAAGGGGATTCGGGGGCGTGGTAGCGTTTGAGCTGCGCGACGCGGGCCGTCCGGAGGCGTTCGCCTTCTTGGACGCTCTGCGACTGGTGCAGCCGGCGCCAACGCTGGGTGACGTCATGAGCTTGGCCTTGCACCCGGCCAGCTCGTCGCACCGTACCCTCGCGCCGGCCGAACGGGAGCGCCTGGGCATCGGTGAAGGGTTGGTGCGCCTGAGCGTGGGCATCGAGGATGCCGAGGACATCATGGGCGACCTGGCGCAGGCGTTGGCGACGCTGAACTAGACGGGGCGAACTGGCCGCCCCTCGCCATGGACCAGCCAGCGGTACGACTTTTCGATGCGGTCCCAGTTGTGCTCGCGGTCCAACGACCAAAAGCGACCGATGAGCGACACAAAGGCGCCGGTGCCCAGAGCCTCGCAGGCCTCCTCGACTTGCTGGGTGTAGATGGCGCCGCTCTCGGGCTTTTCGCCGCGACGCCCCAGCATGCCGTGGATGTACACCTCGGGCACGCCCAGCTCGTGAGCCATGCGTAAGAGCGCCAGCAGGTGCTCCACCGAGCCGTGCGAGCTGTAAAAGGAGATGATGCCCAGCAGATGGAGGGCCTTTCGGTCGCGGATGGCACCCTCCATGGCCCAGCGTAGGGCTTGGTTCCGCAGGAGAGAGCCGTCGGCGATGGCGCGCTCCACCCGCAGCCGGTCTGACGGGACGACTCGCCCTGCTCCCAGGTGGAGGTGCCCGACCTCAGAGTTCCCTACCGTCTTGCCGGGGCGGCCGGGAACGGTTTCCGGCAGACCAACAGCCTCGCCGGCCGCCTCGAGCCGCGTGTAGAGCGGCTGACGCGACAGGGCGTCCATGCAGGGCGTGTGGGCCTCGGCGATCAGGTTGCCGGCGCGCTCATCCCGGGCGCCCCAGCCGTCTAGGATCAGCAGGGCGACGCGGTGGCGTCTGGTAGTCGGGGCATGCTGGAGCAGGGGACGGCCTTCCATCGCGGTGGGGATCGGCAGCCCCAGGAGCGCGAGCACTGTCGGGGCCACGTCGATCAGCGTGCCGCCCTGGCGCAGCGCCGCCTGGTCGAGGCCGTCGTCGACGATGGCCAGCGGCACGGGGCTGTCGGTATGGCCGGTATCGATGGTCCCGTCCTCATAGAGCCACTTTTCGACGGTACCGTGGTCGGCGGTGACGACGGCGGTGATGCCCTGCGACCGCGCGGCCGCCACCACCCGAGCCAGTTGCGCATCCACCGTCTCGACGGCCCGCAGAATCGCGCCCCGGTCCTCGCTGTGCCCAATCACATCCACGTTGGCCCAATTGACGGTGATCAGGTCGGCATTGCCATGCATCTCGTGGATGGTGGCATCGGCCACGGCGGCGGCTCGCATCTCGGGCGGAGGCAGGTACCCCTCGAACTCACGCGAGGGGAGAAAGCGACGCCGCTCGCCTGGGAAGGGGGTCTCACGCTTGCCATTGAGGAAGTAGGCCAGGTGTACCGCCTTTTCCGACTCGACGATCTTGACCTGGCTGAGCCCCGCGCGACTGACGGCCTCGCAGAGGGTGTCGGCATAGGGGCCCTCGGGCGGAAACGCGACGCGAACGGCGAGATTGGGCTGGTACTCGATCAGCGTGACCCAGTGGGTGTCGATTGGCTCGGTGGCGAAATGGCCAAAGGGCTGCTCCACGAACGCCTGGGTGAGCTCGATCTCCCGCTCGCCGCGGAGATCATAGAAGATGACATAATCTCCATCGCTGATGCGGCCCATGGGCCGGCCGCACGCATCCACTCGCACCAGTGGCTCCATCGTCTCGTCGTCTTCGGGGGCGCCCTCTAGCGTGCCCTGGTAAGCGCGTCGCACGGCCTCGGCTAGCGGGTAGGGTGTTCGCGACATGAGGGGGTGACTCCTTGCTGCAGGGATGCTACGCCGAGTCTAGCATGGTCGGAGGGGCGCGCAAAACGTGTTCGCGCGCACAGGGGCAGAAGCTGCCCAAGGGGTGTATGGGATCGGTGAGAGGCCGTTTGGACAGCCTCGTTCGCTCCTCTATAATCGCGGTATGCAGCGTTACGGTCGCCCGCTTCGAATCCTGGCTGGATGGCCCCTCCTGGTGGCAGCCTTGCTGCTGGGGTTGGCGGCCTGTGGGCGTGAGACGCCCACCCCGGCTCTAGTCGCTAGCCCAACCCCTGCGTTGCCCGCCATTCTCACCATTCACACCGAGCCTGCGGGCGCCCTGGTGACGGTCGGCGACGACGCTTGCGGTGCAGCGCCGCTAGAGCTGTCGCTAGAGCCCGCGATCTATGACATTGCCCTGGCGTTGCCGGGGTATGCCTCGGATCTGACCCGAGTGACGCTGGTGAGCGGTGAGCGCGTGACCATTACGCGCGAGCTACAGGACGTCACCCCGCCGGTGCTGACGCTCACCCTGGGTGACACGGTGATTCAGCCGGGCGCGGGCCTCAAGATCGACGCCCAAGCCGAGGACAATGACGGCATCGCGTCGCTGTGCCTGCTGCTCAACGGCGCCCTTTGGGCCGAGCACCCGGGCGATCGGTTGATCCACAATCTGGATACGCGGGGCCTACCGCCGGGCATTCACGAGCTACAGGTAGTGGCGCACGACGCCGCGGGAAACACGACCGAAGAGATCGCTCATGTGACGATCCTCGCGCCGCCCACCGCGACGCCGACCGCGATCGAGACAGCTACGCCGACTCAACCGGCAGCCACAGAGACGCCCGAGGTGGCGGCCGCGGCCACGGCCCTCCCAGCGGTGGTGGATTGGTGGGATGAGCTGACCATCGAGACCATGGGCTACGAGGAGGCGCTCTATACGGCGCCCGAGCAAGCGGGGCACCCCTACCCGCTGCTGGATCGGGGCGCGATGACGCCGTCCCGGCCGGTGACCTATGAGGCCCTGCGGGTGCGCAACGAGTATCTGGATCTCACCTTTTTGCCTTCGTTGGGCGGCAGGCTATACCAGGTTCGCTTTGTGCCCACGGGACAGGCGCTCTTTTGGAGCGCGCCCGTGATCAAGCCTACCCATTGGGGGCCGCTGGATCAGGGGTGGTGGCTGGCCGTGGGCGGGATGGAGTGGTGCCTCCCCGTGGACGAGCACGGCTACTTGACCGCAGAGCCCTGGGAGGTCACGCCGCTGCAGCGCGATGACGGGGGCATCACGGTGCGCATTGGCACGGTGGAGCGCACGCGGAACATGGCGGCGCGCGTCGACGTCACACTCTTGCCGGGTGAAGCGGCCTTGCGCATAACCACGCATCTTGAGAACCCGAACGACGTGCCGATTTCGTACCAGTATTGGATGAACGCCATCCTATCGCCTGGCGCTGCCGGCATCGGTCCAGACCTGCGCATGGTGGTACCGACCGAGCAGGTGGTGGTGCACAGCACCGGCGATGATGGCCTGCCGGGCGAGCACGGCGTGATGGGCTGGCCCCAACATGACGGCCGCGATATGAGCGTCTTTGGGAATTGGCGCAACTGGCTGGGCTTTTTCGCGACACGGCTGGAGGCTCCGTTCACGGCCGTGTACAGCCCGGCGACGGCCCTGGGCCTGGCGCGGGTCCACCCGCCCGAGGTGGCGCAGGGGGCCAAGCTGTTCGCCTTTGCCAAAGGCTTTGGCGACACGGGCGCCTATACCAATGACGGCAGCTACTATGCCGAGATGTGGGGTGGGGTGACGCCCACCTTCTGGGACTATGCGACGCTCGGGCCGGGCGAAAGGCTGACCTGGCAAGAGACCTGGTGGGTCCTGGCCGGCAGCGACGTCCCTTGCGCCGTCAACGAGAGCGTCTCGCTGGCGGCTGGCCAGGCCGAAGGGGCGTTGCGGGTGACGGTGGCCGCGGCCAAGGCCGGTCGCTACACCTGCCAGGTGACACGAGGCGATGGCGTGATCTATGAGGAGGCCTTTGAGGTGCGGCCTGACGCGGCTTGGAGCGAGCTGGTGGCGCTGGGCGAGGGCGAAGGGGCCCTGCTCGTGCGGCTGCTGGATGGTGACGGCGCGGAGGTATTGCGATGCAGCCCGTGAACGGCGAACCCCAGGCGACACGCTGCGTCGAGTGCCAGGGCGAGCTCTCCCAGGACGATCGCTTTTGTCCCTGGTGTGGGGCGCCTAGAGCCCGAGTGCGACGTCGGTCGGCGCCTTTGCCCCCCGGCAATACGCAGCAGCGGGCCGAGCGAGGCTGGGGACACACCAGCGCCGCCGTCATCGGCACGCTGGCGGGACTGCTGCTGGTGGCCCTGGTGGGCATCACCGCGATCTATTTCGGGTTGCGCGATCGAGCGGCGACTGAGCGCCAGGCCGCACACGAGCATCTGGAGCGCGGCGTGGCCCACTTGCAGTCGGGCGAGTACGAGCTGGCTGTGGCCGAGCTAGAGCTGGCGGTGCGACTGGATCCGGACCTCCAAGAGGCCGAGACCAGGCTGGGCGAGGCCCGGACCCAAGTGGCCGGGCTCGACACGGTCACACCGCAGCCCACAACCATGCCAGAGCCGCCGATCTCCTCCTTGTATGCTGATCTCGTCGACGCGCATGCGAGGCGCGACTGGGAGTGGGTGTGGGAGCTGGCCGACCGCATTCGCCAGCTTGACGCGGGCTATCGCGCCGACGACGTGGACGGCATGCTGTTCGATGCATTCGTGGCCAGCGGTGAGGACCTGGTAGCCCAGGACCGGTTGCCCGAGGCGGTGCGGATGTTCGACCGCGCTCTGGAGCTACGTTCCGATGCGGCGGTGGCCGAGGCCAGGTTGCTGGCGGGCAGCTATATGGACGGCCTGGCGCGATGGAACGCTGATTGGGAGGGCGCCATCGACAAGCTGCGGTCGGTGTATCTGCGCGACCCTGGGTACCGTGATGTGCGCGCCAAGCTCCAGGAGGCGCTGGCGGCCTATGGCGACTCGTTGAGTGCCAAGGGTGAGTGGTGCACGGCCCAACGTCAGTACGCCGCGGCGCTCGAGATCCTCGATAGCAGCCTGATCACTACCAAGCATTCGGAGGCGCGGGAACGCTGTGCGGCGGGAGAAGGGCCTCTGGAGGCCACCCCACGTGTGACGGCGGCCCCGGGCACCTTTGCGGGGCGGGTGGTCGAGGTGACCGATATCGGCGACGACAGGATGATCGTTCGAGGGTCGGTGCTGGACGCCGACGGCGACGGCCTGAGCGGTGTCCGCGTGCGCATCGCGGCCTTTGACTGGTCCAGCGTGGCGATCACCGATGGCAACGGGACGTTCGCCTTTGACGGTCTCAGCAACGAGGTCGTCTACACCCTCACCTTGCCGGACCAAGTCGCCCAATCGCTGGACGTGCCGGGCGAGTTCGGCCGGATGACCTGGGTCGAGTTCCGACGGGCCGGCTCATAGCTGACTGAGACCGACGATGCAGGGGGAGAGACCAATGGAGATCGCAGATCGACTCGAGGGGATCGTCAGCGGGATTGTGGACGACCTCACGACCAAGAACCGCATCCGCGATGCCACGCTGCAGCGCTCGCGGGAGCTTATCCGCTACTGTGCCAACAGCATCCGGGCCACCCATCGTCGGGACTATGCCACGGCGGAGCAGCTCTTGGCCCAGGCAAAGGAGGCGGCCGCTCGCATGCGCGACGACGCCGCCAGCTATGGCGATGTGTACCACGCGGGGTATACGCAGGACGCGCTCAAGGAGCTGGCAGAGGCGGCGGTGACGCTGGCCGTGGTGACCGGGCAGCCGCTGCCGGCGCCGGACGAGATCGAGGTCGAGCACGCGGCCTACCTGAACGGCATCGGCGAGGCGGCCGGCGAGCTCCGGCGGTTCGCGCTGGACAGCATCCGACGGGGCGAGATCGACGGCGCTGAGGCGTTGCTGGCCGTGATGGACGAGATCTATGGACAGTTGGTGACGATCGACTTTCCCGACGCCTTGACCGGTGGGCTACGGCGGACGACCGACATGGTTCGGGGGGTGACGGAGCGAACGCGGGGCGATCTCACCACAGCGGCTCGCCAGGAAAAGCTGCAGGAGGCCTTGCGCCGATTCGAGAGGCGGCTGGCAATCGATGGGGCGGATAGAGCCGAGGGTGTCAGCGGATGAGCCAGTCAACTTTGCCGGTGCGTAAGAGGTGGGCGGCATGAGGCGGACCGAGATTCTGGTGGTCCTCTTGTTGCTGGCGCTGACGGCCGTGGCCATGGGACGGGCGCCGCGGCTGGATGTTACCGCCGAGACGGCGGTACCCGCAGTGACGGCGACGGCGAGCGGCAATACGCCTACCACCGAGCCTGCCGCAGCGACGCTATCTCCCTCGGCGACGGCGACTCCGACGCCATCGGTGACGCCGAGCCCGACCGTGACGGCAACGCCGACGGCCACGGCCGCGGCTACGGCCACGGCGATGCCGAGCCCTACGGCGGAGCCTACCTTTGCCTTTGATACCCGCCCCGATCTCGACCGCTACATGTATGTGGATCAGATGACTCAGCGCATGTATGTGTTCGAGCGGGGCGAGCTGATCCGTGATATGCCCTGCAGCACTGGCCTTCCCGAGGATACCACCTATACCGAGGCCTGGGAAGGGCCGGTTGGCCGCTACTATGGGACGTTCTACTCGTTTGGGGTGTGGGCAGACGAGGCCTGGTACCTGTACCCGTCCTTGGGGAACATCTTGGTCCATAGCCTGCCCTATCTGTGGCACAACGGCTACAAGGTGTATCTGGAGCGCGATGCCCTCGGCGTCAGGCCGGCCTCTCACGGCTGCATCCGACTGGCGCCGGAGGACGCGGCCTGGCTCACGGCCTACAACCCCGAGGGTGCGTTGATGACCATCACCGACCCGTATCGCGAGCACTGGCGCGCGGTGCTCAGCGAGTCGCTGGGTGCTGATGGATAGACCGGCGCCGGCCTTTGGGCTATAATCGCTCGGTGTGATCGCAAGGAAGGAAGGGTTACGTGTACACAGCGCCACGCGGAACGGTGGATATCCTGCCCGAGGATCAGCCGTACTGGGATCACCTGCGGCGATGCATTGACGAGACGACGGCGCTCTTTGGCTATGGGCGGATCGAGGTGCCCTGCTTTGAGGAGACCTCGCTCTTTGTGCGGGGTGTGGGCACTGGCACCGACATCGTCGACAAGGAGATGTACTCGTTCCAGGACAAAGGGGGGCGCGACATCACTCTGCGGCCCGAGTTTACCGCCGGCGTGGTGCGGGCCTACCTCGAACATGGCATGAAGACCTGGCCGCAGCCGGTCAAGCTATTCACGATCGGCCCAATCTTTCGCTACGAGCGAGTGCAGGCGGGGCGCTACCGCCAGCACACCCAGTTCGACATCGAGTGTATCGGCTCGCAGGATCCGGCAGTCGATGTCGAGGTCATGTCGGTGGCCTGGCATCTCTATGCTCGACTCGGGTTCTCCGAGTTGGCCTTTCAGCTCAACTCTACCGGTTGCCCCGTCTGCCGCCCGGGCTACCTGCAGGTGCTGGTGGCCTATTACCAAGGGCAGCAGGAGCGCATCTGCGATGATTGCCGCCGACGCCTGGAGCGCAACCCGCTGCGGTTGCTGGACTGCAAAGAGGAGCGCTGCCAGCCGGTCATCGCGGCGGCGCCCAAGATCGGCGACCACCTCTGCCAAGCGTGCCATGACCACTTTGCCCAGGTGCGGGGCTACCTGGACGCGCTGGAGCGGCCGTATACCATCAACCATCGGTTAGTTCGTGGGCTGGATTACTATACCAAGACCGTCTTTGAGGTGTGGGCGGCGGGCATCGGCGCGCAGAACGCGGTGTGTGGCGGTGGGCGCTATGATGGCCTGGCCGAGCAGTTGGGCGGCGATCCGACGCCTGGCATCGGGTTCGGTTCGGGCATGGAGCGGTTGGTGCTGACGATGAAGGAGCAGGGCATCGAGGTGCCGGCGTCCGTTCAGCCGCAGGTGTCGCTGGTCTACCACGGCTCTGCCGCCAAGGTCGAAGCGGTGCGGCTGCTGATGGCCCTGCGGGAGCGGGGTATGGCGGCATCCATGACCTATGACGACCGCAGCTTTCGGGCCCAGTTTCGCGGTGCCGATCGCGATGGCGCCCGCTACGCGCTGGTCTTGGGCGAGCAAGAGCTAGAGGCCGGTGAGGTGGTGGTGCATCCCATGCTCAAGGATGCCGAGGAAGAGCGCGTTCCCCTGGAGAACGCCGTGGAGCATATGGCGAGGCTACTGGCTTGATGAGCATTCAGGTCGTTGGGATCGTCTATCAGGCCGATCGTGACGAGGCCGAGCAACTCTCGGCGCAGGCGGTGGCTCTGCTCAAGCCGCGCGGTGTGGAGGTTCGCCACTTTCGGCGCGACATCGAGGACGGGCATCTCTGCGAGTCCGCACCCGAGCTGGACCTGGTTATCACCCTGGGCGGTGACGGCACCATCGTCCGCACGGCGCGGCTGCTTTCTCAAGCCGAGGTGCCGGTCCTAGGGGTGAACCTGGGACGCCTGGGGTTTCTGGCCGAGGTAGAGCCGGAGCGGCTGGAAGAGGGGCTCCAACAGGTGCTGGATGGCCGCTATCACGTCGAAGAGCGCATGATGCTTCACGCCCGAGTGATGCGCGAGGGGCACGAGATCGCCAGCTATGAGGCGGTCAACGACTGTGTGGTGTCGCGCGGGGCCGTGTCGCGGACGATCAGGGTCGAGCTGGATGTGGATGGGCACTATGTGATGACGCGGACCTCGGACGCGGAGATCGTCTCGACGCCCACGGGCAGCACGGCCTACTGTCTGGCGGCCGGGGGGCCCATTATCGCGCCCGATGTCGATTGCTTTGCGGTGACGCCGGTGGCGGCTCACCTTAGTGTGGCTCACGCCATCGCCGTGTCGGCGCGCCGCTGTCTGTGCCTGCACCTGGTCAAGGGAGACGCGGCCACCATGACGGCCGATGGGCAGCAAGACGTGCTCCTGGAAGTAGGCGACCGCGTGCTCTGCACGGCTAGCGAACGCAAGGCCCGGTTCGTGCGCTTTGGTGCCGACGGCTATTTCTACGAGACAGTGCTACGGAGGCTGCGATGGCCGGACCTGGGGCCGATCCCATAGGCGAGGAGGGGCCGCGCTACTATTGCGTGAACCATCCCAACACCGAGACGCTGATCCGCTGCAGCAAGTGTCTCGATCCTATCTGCCAGAAATGCGCAGTCCCAACGCCGGTGGGGCTGCGCTGTCGCAAGTGCGCCTATGCCAACCGATCGCCGCTCTATGTGATCAAGCCGCAGCACGTGCTCCTGGCCGCTGTGGTGGGCCTGGCGATGGCGCTGGTAGTCGGGATCATGGTCGCGCAGATCGGGGTGCTGTGGGTGGCCTTGCTGGCCGGGCCGGTGGGGGGTGCCATCGCCGAGGTGCTGCTGCGTGTCACGCGAGGCAAGCGCGGGCGGGTAATGCAGGTGACGGCGGTACTCTGCATTGTCGTCGGGGCGTTGCTGGGGCCGAGGGTCTGGGCGGCCATCCTGGCCGGGAGCTTGGCGGCGGCGTGGCCAAGTTGGTTGGCCATCCTGGCCACGTTGCTGGACCTGCGCGTGCTGGCTTGGATCGGTTTGGGCAGCGTCGCGGCGGTGGTGCGGCTGCGATGATGCGGCCAGAGAGGGTGTAGGGCGTGCTGCGGCGACTGATGATCCGTAACCTGGCGGTGATCGAGGCGCTCGATTTGGATCTGGCTCCCGGTTTCACTGTGCTGACCGGCGAGACCGGCGCGGGCAAGTCGATCATTGTGGATGCGGTTGCCCTGGTCCTGGGTGGGCGCGCCAGCAGCGATGTCATCCGTACCGGCTGCGACGCCACGTTGGTGGAGGCGCATTTCGACGTGGTGGCGCTTCGTGACCAGGTCGCCGAGGAGCTGCGGGGCGAAGGTTTGATGGACATTAACGCGGGAGAGATCACTCTCACGCGCGAGGTCTCGCGGCAGCGGCGCAACGCCAGCCGCCTGAACGGGCGGACCATTCGCGCCCAAACCATGCAGTCCCTGGGCCAGCATCTGATCGATATCCATGGCCAGGGAGATCAGCTTTCGCTGCTCGAGGTCCGTAACCATGTGGACCTGCTGGACCGTTACGGCGAGCTGACGCCGTTGCGAGAGGCGTTCGGGGCGCAGGCGCATGAACTGGAGGCGCTGCGGCGCGAGCTCCAGGCTATGCATCAGGACTCGCGAGCCCTGGCGCAACGCGAGGACCTGCTCCGCTACCAGGTCAACGAGATCGAGGCGGCGCGGCTGCGCCCGGGTGAGGAGGATGAGCTGCTCCAGGAGCGCCATCTCCTCGAGAATGCCGAGACGCTGCTGGACCAGTCGACCGAGGCCTACGAGCTTCTCGTGGGCGGACGAGGCCAGCGTAGCGCCATGGATCAGCTCGGCCTGGCCGTCAAGGCCCTGGAGGGGGTGGCCAAGATCGATGCCTCGCTGGTCGATGCCGCCTCCACCTTGGAGAGCGCCTACTATCAGGTGGAGGATGTGGCCCATCGGCTCCGGGGCTATCGCGAGGAGGTCGAGTTCGATCCAGAGCGCCTGGGAGCCGTGGAGGATCGGCTGATGCTGTTGGCGAGCCTCAGGCGCAAGTATGGCGATAGCATCGCGCAGATCCTGGCCTACGGAGAGCAGGCATCGCGTGAGCTTCACGCGCTGGAACACCGCGAGGAGCATGCTGAGGGGCTGCTGGCTCGTGAGCAGACGCTGCTAGCCGCCTTGAGCGACCTGGGGACGCAGTTGAGCGCGGCCCGGCAAGAGGCTGCCAAGGGGCTGGCCAACGCCGTCATGGCCGAGCTGGCCGAGCTGCAGATGGAACAGACCCGCTTTGCGGTGGACCTGAGCTGGTCTGAGGACGCCGATGGGGTTCCCGTGGGAGAAAAGCGCTACGCCTGGACGCGCCGCGGGCTCGACCGGGTCGAGTTTCTGATCTCGCCCAACCCCGGCGAGGCGCTGCATCCGCTGGCCGGCACCGCCTCGGGCGGTGAGACCTCTCGCTTGATGTTGGCTCTCAAGAACGTCCTATCGGCGGCGGACCCGACGGCGACGCTGATCTTTGACGAGGTGGATGCTGGCATCGGCGGGCGGGCCGGCGCGGTAGTGGGCTCCAAGCTGGCCAGGCTGGCGCGCGAGCATCAGGTCCTGTGCGTCACCCATCTACCGCAGATTGCCGCTTGCGCCCAGCAGCACCTGCACGTGGACAAGGCGGTGGTGGAGGGGCGCACGGTGTCAACCGTGCGGTTGCTGACGCCGGACGAGCGCGTGGAGGAGCTGGCGGTGATGCTTGCTGGCGCCGCCACCGATGCCTCGCGCCAGAGCGCGCGCGAGCTGCTAAAGCGAGGTTCTAGCAATGAGGAGTGAGGCAGCGATGATCGACCACGACCGGCTCTTGGACCTGTTTCTCGATCTGGTGCGCATCAGCAGTCCTTCTGGCGAAGAGGGCGAGGTCTCGGCCTACCTGCAGAAAAAGCTGCACGCGCTGGGGCTCGAGGTCGAGAGCGACGAGGCTGGTAACCTCTACGCGTACGTGGATGGCACCGGCACCCCGCTGTGCTTGACCGCCCACATGGATACGGTGACGCCCTGTGACCGAGTGACGCCGGTGGTTGAGGATGGCGTCATTCGCAGCGATGGGAGCAGCATCCTGGGCGCCGACGACAAGTCGGGGATTGCCGCCATCATCGAGGCCGTCACCTGTGCCCTGGAGAGTGGGGAGGCCCATCGGCCCGTCGACCTCTTGTTCACCTTGGCCGAGGAGGCTGGGCTAGTGGGAGCCAAGGCCGTCGAGGTTGATCGGCTGCGGGCGCGGATGGCTATCGGGCTGGATGCAGAGGGCGTGCAAGGCACCTTGGTGCTATGTGCGCCCGGGCAGAATTCGCTGCGGGCGGTGGTCCATGGGCGCGCTGCGCATGCGGGCGTCGAGCCAGAGCGCGGCATCAACGCCATCTGCGTAGCGTCGCAGGCGGTCGTAGCCATGCCCCTGGGCCGCATCGACCACGAGACGACGGCCAACATCGGGGTAATCAGTGGCGGCAGGGCAACCAACATTGTGCCGGACGAGGTCGTGCTCAGGGGAGAGGCTCGTAGCCGTGACGCGGACAAGCTGACGCGGCAGACCGACGCCATGGTGGCGGCGCTGGAGGAGGCGGCCGCGGCAGCGGGCGCGACCGTCGATGTCGAGGTTAGGCACGCCTATGAGAGCTATCGCCTGAGCGAGGATGACGCGCTGGTGCAGCTGGTGACGGCAGCGATGGGCTCTATCGGCGTAGAGCCCCGCTACGTCGCCACGGGTGGCGGCTCCGATGCCAACATCCTGAACGCCCGCGGCATGCGCATGGTCCAGATCACCACCGGCATGCGCGAGGTCCACACGACGAACGAGAACATCGCCCTTGAGGATATGGCGGGCGCGGCGCGGCTGCTTTTGGCCTGCCTTACCTCGTAACTGGCTGCAACGACAAAGCGCCCGACCTCCAAGGTCGGGCGCTTTGTGCTTCCAAGATCTAGTCGGACTCGGGCACCGTGAGCTCTCGGTAGGCCAGCGTCCAGACGGCGGACCCAAAGGTCACGAAGACGCCGCTTACCAAAGCTACCAGCAGAACCACCAGGAGCATGATAGGGGTGGCTATCACCAGAGCGAGGATCGCTTGGCTGGTGACTAGCTGCAACAGGGCCCAAACGCCCGCCATGGCAGCCATCATCATCACCATGGTGGGGGGCACCAGCAGCAAGCCCAGGACCAGCGAGATGCCCACCATTAGGAGCCACACCAACAGCGATGCGCGGGGCCGGCTGCGCATCAGACGATAGGCGCGGCCGATGGCGTCAAAGACGGTGGCGCCCTCCAGGACGCTGTACCGGTAGGCAAGCTCGCGTACGATGGTGATGGGCGCGCTGATGGCAAGTGCCAATAGGATCAGCAAGGCCACCACGCCCAGGCTAGCCAGCACCGCCCAGATCACGGCCACGACTCGCACGGCGCCAGCGTTTGCCAGGGCGACGGCCGGGCCGATGGCGAATACGATGCCCAAGACGGCGATGACCGAGAGCACCAGCGCCAGAACCATGCCCATCAACCCGACCAGGAGATCGATGGCGAACAGCTTGAGCAGGCCCTTCCAGCCGGCTGCGAGGCCCGCCTTGAAGCCGGTCTCGCCCGTCTCTTCGACCTCGTCCACCATCTTGACCAGGGCGCCCGTGCTGGTGTAGCGCACAATGGCGCTCACGATCGCGATTAAGATGGCCACGAGAAACAGGATCAAGCCAACGGCGATGGCGCCGCCAAGGATGGCGCCCCAGTTCCAGAAACGTGGGTCAACCATGGGACCGGGCCCCCGAAAAGACCACGGCAGATAGCGGCCAAACATATCTAGGTCCGATTGGTTCATGGTGTACTGAACCCTGGGGGGCGAGGGCACGCCCGATGCTCCGGCGAAGAGGGCCGAAGCGATGCCAAAGATCCATAGCACCTTATGGCGCCAGGTGATGCGCCAGGCACGGCTCAGAATGCGTCCGATATTCATGCTGCGGTTCCTCCTCCGGTGGGTTGGCAATCCGGCATGCAGGCAGCCCAGACCGCGAACAGAGCCACGGTTATCGCCAGGCTCAACGAGAGCAAGCCTTGCACCAGCCCAAACCGTACGATCGATCTGGCAGCGCTGGGCCAGTTTGCCGAGCTGCTGCGGATGGTGCCGGCGAGGGCAACGACGGCGTCCAGAAACCAGCGCAGCAGGATCGGCGTGTGCAGGCTGGTGCGGTGCAGCGCGGCGGTATCTGCCAACAGCCCGCCCAGCGGCGGGATCACGCCGGCCCAGGTCAGCAGGGTCACGATCGTCACCACCCACGAGATGAGCCAGATGGCCAGTCCGGCTGCCCCCAAGAGCAACGGGGGGATTAGCGCCATGACGGCATAGGGCGACTCCCGGTCCGCTACCCGAGAGAGCCGACACGAGAGGCGATCCCAGAACTGCCCACTGGCGCAAAAGTGACAGTCCTCGGGGGCGGTCTCTGCCACGGTCTCGGCCACCGACGCGAGCGATGCGACGGCCTCACGACACTGGGCGCAACTGGCCAGGTGAGCCTCGGCGGCGGCCCGCAGCGTTTCCGGGAGCTCGTCGTCAACCAGGGCCTGGATGGTGGCGTCGCTGAGATGGTCAGATATCATGGTCTAGGTCCTGAGATGAGAGCGCGTCCTTGAGGCTCTGCCGGGCATAGTGCAGACGTGACATCACCGTCCCCATGGGCACGTCGAGCACCTCGGCGATCTCGGCGTAGGAAAGCTGTTCGTACTCTCGTAACACCAGGGCCGCCCTGGAGGCCGGAGGGAGGTGGCGAACGGCCCGGCGGACCCGCTCCGCCTCCTCGGCGTCCAGCACGCTGCGCTCGGTATGCTGCTCTGACGGAGGGGGGGCGATGTCGTCGAGGTTGACCTGCGGCCGCCGACGACGGGTCGCATCGATGGCAGCGTTCACCGTAATGCGGTAAAGCCACGATCCGAGGCTCCCGCCCGGGCGAAAGCTATCCAGTGCCTGCCAAGCCTTGACGAACACCTCCTGGGCGACGTCCTCCGCCTCGTCTGACGAGCCCACGATGCCATGGGCGGTTCGCAACACGCGCAACCGGTACCGTTCCACGATCTCGCCAAAGGCGTCAAGATCGCCACGGTTGGCGCGTCGAACCAGCTGGCCCTCGTACTGCTTTTCTTCTTCCAACGTTCCTTCTATCCTACGCGGGAACGCCTACGAGTATTCGCACGTTCGTCTCCCCTGCATAGTAGGGAGACGCGTCTGCGGAGGCAAGCGGGGGCAGCGGCAACCGCCCCGTTCGGCTCGTTCGGTTCGGGCGATAGCTATGCTATAATCATCTGTCGAGCAAAAGACGCGGCGAGGAGTTGGCCATGACCTGTATCGAGCACCAACCTGGCTATGCTGCGGCGGTGCGCGACCATGGCGAGCCGGCTCGGCGGGTCTTCAATTGGGACGTGAGCGCCGACACCTTTGACTATTGGAGCCGGGTGAGGTCGCGTCGTCAGGCCGAGGTAGTGTTACTGATATCGCAGGGACAGGGACGGTACTTGGTCCACACCAAAGCATTCTATCCGGCGGGTGTCTACCGGCTGCTCTCGGGTGGCTTGCGGCCGCAGGAGGATCTGTTGGCGGGCCTTCAGCGCGAGCTCTACGAGGAAACCGGTCTGGAGGGACGCGTGCAGGAGTTCGTGGCGGCCGAGGAGCATCTTTTCCAGCGCAACGGGGCGACGTTGCCCTTTTGCTCGTTCCTGTTCGCCATCGACGCGCCCGAGGGGCCGCTGGCCGTACAGGACTTGGGCGAGCAGATCAGCGCCTTTCGCCAGGTGGATCGAGCCGGATTGCTAGCGCTGGCAGAGCAGTTGGATGCTCTGGAGCCGGCTTGGCAAGAGTGGGGCCGGTTTCGGGCCACGGCACATCGGGCTGCGTGGGCGTGGTTGGGCCGGGAGTCGAGGCGCCATGTCTGACGTCTATGACGTCATCGTGGTAGGAGCCGGGCACGCCGGCTGCGAAGCGGCGCTGGCGGCCGCGAGAATGGGCTGCGAGACCTGCCTGGTGACCATGAACCTGGACTTGATCGCGCAGATGCCCTGCAACCCGAGCATCGGCGGGCCGGCCAAAGCGCATCTGGTCCGTGAGATCGACGCGCTGGGCGGCGCCATGGGGCGCTGCATCGATGGCACCTATATCCAGATCCGGATGCTCAACACGTCGCGGGGGCCCGCCGTCCGCTCGCTGCGGGCGCAGGCTGACAAGCGTCTGTATGGCTTGTGGATGAAGCATCTGCTGGAGCGCACGCCGGGGCTGTGGCTGTGGCAGGGCCAGGCCGTGCGGGTGCTGACCGACGGCGACCGCGTGCAGGGCGTAGGATTGGCCAACGGCACCGAGCTTCACGGGCGGGCCGTGGTGCTCACACCGGGGACCTTTTTGGACGGTCAGATCATGTCGGGAGAGGCGCACCGCGAGGCGGCGGGGCGAGCCGGCGAGTGCGCCGCGGTGGGGCTGGCCCGCTCGCTGCGCGAGTTGGGTTTCGAGCTGGGGCGCCTGCAGACCAACACCCCGCCGCGGGTCGATGCGCGCACTGTCGACTTCTCACAGACGGGGCCGCAGATGGGCAGCGAGGAGCCGCTCTTCTTTTCGTTCGACGGCGCGCCCGATGCGCTCTATCAGGCGCCGCTCAACCCGGTGTATCCCATCGCCTACCAGACGGCGTGGCGGCGGCAGGTCCCCTGTTACCAGGTGCAGACCAACGAGGCGACGCACGGGGTGATCCGCGCCAACCTGCACCGTTCGCCGGTGGCGACGGGAAACCTGGATGCGGCCGGACCGCGCTACTGTCCCAGCATTGAGGAAAAGCTGGTGCGCTTTCCGGACAAGTCCTCCCACACCTTTTTCTTGGAGCCGGAGGGAGCAGCCACCACCGAAGTCTATGTGCAGGGCTGCTTCACCGGGCTGCCGTGGGACGCGCAGCAGGCGCTGCTGCACACGATTCCGGCCCTGCGAGAGGCGCGGATTATGCGGCCGGGCTATGCCATCGCCTATGACCATGTGCCGGCTCACCAGGTGCGGCCGAGCCTGGAGACGCGACGGGTGCATGGGCTGTTCCTGGCCGGACAGATCAATGGCACCTCGGGGTATGAGGAGGCGGCGGGGCAGGGTCTGCTGGCCGGCGCCAACGCAGCATGCTATGTGCGCGACGCCGATCCGCTCGTGGTTCGCCGCGACCAGGGCTACCTAGGTGTGATGGTGGACGACCTGGTGACGCGTGAGCTGCGCGAACCGTACCGCCTGTTTACCTCGCGGGCCGAGTACCGCCTGCTCTTGCGGCAGGACAATGCCGATCTGCGCCTGGCCGAGCTGGGACACGCCTATGGGCTGATCGACGATGCGCGCTACGAAACAGTGACGGCCAAACGGCGAGCAGTGGAGGCAGAACTGGAGCGGATCCGTGGGGTGCACCTGTCGCCGGATGGGCCTCTGGCCGATATCCTGGCGCGGCGTGGGCAAGAACCACCCCCGTCGGGCGTGGCTCTCGACCAGCTGCTGAGGCGCCCCGGCCTGGGCTATGATCTGGTGGAGGCGTTGGCTCCGCCCCCGACGCCCCTGGCGCCCGAGGTAGCCGAGCAGATCGAGGTGGCGCTGGCTTACGAGGGTTACATCGCGCGGCAAGAGCGCCAGGTGGAACGTGCCCTGCGGATGGAGACGCGCCACATTCCTGCCGATCTGGCCTATGATGCGCTGCCGGGGCTGCGGGCCGAGGCGCGAGAGCGACTGCTGCGGCATCGTCCTGAGACGGTGGGGCAGGCGGCTCGCATCGAGGGGGTAACGCCCAGCGACATCAGCCTGCTGCTCGTGCATCTGGAGCGCTATCGGCGGGAGCAGATAACTTGACATAGGCGCGGCGCGGGGCTATCTTGCCGCGAATAGCATGCCCGTGGCGCGTCGCGCGGGCTGGATGGAGATGACCGGTGTTTATCGACCAAGTGACGATCCACGTGCGCGGGGGCGACGGCGGCAACGGCTGCGTGGCCTTTCGCCGCGAGAAATACGTGCCGCTGGGTGGGCCTAACGGCGGCAATGGCGGCGGCGGTGGCGACGTTTACCTGCGGGTGAATCCGCACCTGAACACGCTGCTGCGCTTTGCGCGAGAGCGTCACTTTGCGGCCGAATCGGGTCAGCACGGCCAGGGCAGTGGTAAACAGGGCGGGTGTGGAGAGGACCTCACCATCGAGGTGCCCCCTGGTTGCGTCGTGCGTGACAAGGCGACCGGCGAGGTGCTGGGCGACCTGACCGAGCCGCAGCAGACCCTGCTCGTGGCGAGAGGGGGGCGCGGCGGTCGGGGCAATGAGGCGTTCAAGTCGCCGACGCGACAGGCGCCGGCCTTTGCCGAAAAGGGCGCTCCTGGCGAGGTGCGTGCCATCGAGCTAGAGCTGCGCCTGCTGGCCGATGTGGGGTTGATCGGCAAGCCCAACGCTGGAAAATCCACGCTGCTTTCTCGCATCAGCGCCGCCCGGCCCAAGATCGGTGACTATCCTTTTACCACCCTGCAGCCCAATCTGGGCATGGTCCGGGTGGATGACCTCACCTCCTTTGTGGCGGCCGATATCCCCGGGTTGATCGAGGGGGCCCACGAGGGCGCCGGGCTCGGCCACGCCTTTTTGCGGCACATCCGGCGGACGCGGCTGTTGGTTCACCTGCTGGACGGCATGAGCATGGATCCAGTCAGCGACTATGAAGAGATCAACCAGGAACTGGCCGCCTATGATGCCGACCTGGCTATCAAGCCGCAGATCGTGGTACTCACCAAACAGGACTTGCCCGATAGCCGCGAGATGCTCTCGCTGGTGCGGGATGCCTTGGAGGACCAGGGCGTGGAGGTGATGGGCATCTCGGCCGTGTCCGGCGTGGGCATCCAAGAGATGCTGCATCGCGTCGCCGATCGTCTGTCGGCGCTCTCCGAGGTCGAGGTGGAGGAGCCTCTCTATGTGTTCCGCCCGGCCGAGGAGGATCCGCGTGCCTTTGAGGTCGGCCGTACGACCGATGGGGGCTTTCGGGTACGGGGTGACGAGATCGAGCGGATCGCCATCCAGACCGACTGGACCAATCAGGAGGCCATCGAGCGCTTTGAACGCATCCTGCGCGCCAGGGGGATCACCGAGGCGCTGGAAGTGGCCGGGGTGGAGCTGGGCGACACCGTCTATATCGGCCCCTATGAGCTGGAGTGG
>DAIRUQ010000011.1:0-16594 GCA_036803245.1 Chloroflexota bacterium
AGTCGGTGGGCAGCATGGTGATCGATATCGGCGGCGGCACCACCGAGGTGGCGGTGACGGCCCTGGGGGGCATCGTGGTCAGCCGCTCTATTCGGGTGGCGGGCGACGAGATGGATGAGGTGATCATCCAGCACTGTCGGCAAAAGTACAACCTGCTTATCGGCGAGCGGATGGCAGAGCGCACCAAGGTGGCCATCGGCTCGGCCTACCCGCTGCCGGAGGAGCAGACGATCACCGTGCGCGGCCGGGATCTGATCACCGGCCTGCCCGAGGCGGTGCAGGTGAGCAGCGTCGAGATCCGTGAGGCGCTGTCTGGGCCGCTGGAAGTGATCATCGAGACGGTGCGCGAGGCGCTGGACGAGACTCCCCCAGAACTGATGGCCGACTTGATGGAACAGGGCATCGTGTTGGCGGGCGGTGGCTCGCTGCTACAGGGCTTACCCGAGCGGCTCTCGGAGGAGACGCGCATGCGCGTCTATCGAGCAGAGGATCCCATGACCTGTGTGGCGCGCGGTGCCGGTGCTATCGCCTCGGATCTCGACCGCTACCACAAGGTGCTGGCGACGCTGCAGCGAGGCTCTGTCAGCGGTTCGCGCACGGCCTAGTGCGAACGGTGCTCGGCAGGGAGCTCTTGTGAAGAAACAGCGCGGCCCAGCGGTGGCCCTCATCGCCGTGCTGGCCCTCGTGTTGGCCTCGCTCGTGTTGGATGGCATCCAGGCCAATAACCCCATTCGCGACGCGTTCTCCTATGTGGCTGCCCCCGTGCAGTATGGCGTTGCTGCGGTCGAGCGGGCATTTTCGGGCGTGGCCGAGCGCATGCATTCGCGCCAGACGCTGGTGGAGGAGAACCGGGCTCTGCGGGAGGAGAACGATGAGCTGCGCAAGCAGATCGTGCTGCTCCAGGAGGCCGAGCTCGAGAACGAGTCGCTCCGGCGCCTGCTGGAGTTCAAGCAGGCCGCGCCTACCCAGCAGCTCCTCGCGGCCGAGGTCATTGGACGCGACCCCAATAACCTGCTAGGCTATCTGGTCATCGACCGAGGACGCAACGATGGCATCGAGGTGAACATGCCCGTCCTGGCGGCCGATGGCCTGGTGGGACGGATCAGCTCGGTGACCGACAACTCGGCCACGGTCTTGCTGATCACCGATCCCTCCAGCTCGGTCAGCGCCTTGGTGCAGCGCTCTCGCGCCACGGGCGTGGTCCAGGGTGCCCAGGGGCATAGGTTGGTCTTGCGCTATGTCACGCAGGATAGCTCCATCGAGCGAGGCGATATCGTCATTTCGTCAGGCTTGGGAGGCAACCTGCCAACCCGGCTGGTCATCGGGCAGGTGGTGGAGGTGCTGCAGACCGAGGCTTCCATGTTCAAGGAGGCCGTGTTGGTTCCTGCCGTGTCCGCGGCGGACCTGGAGAGGGTGATGGTGCTGCTGAACTTTGCGCCGGTGGATGTCGCTAGCGACATGCGAGCGCCCCAGGAGTAAAGCGTGATCTAATGCTTGTCGTGCTGGCTATTGCCGGGACTATCGCTGGGATGATGCAGTCGGCCCTTGCCCTGGGGCTGCGCGTCGGGGGCGTCCATCCCGATCTGGTGATGGTCGCGGCGGTATCCTGGTGCTTGCTGCGGGGCCGGCGCGAGGCTGTGGTCCTGGCTGCCTTTGGCGGGCTGGCTTTGGATATGAGCAGTGCCGGGCCGCTGGGGCTTTTGACCCTGGCAACCGTAGCGGCTACGCTGGCAGCCAGCATCGGCGAAGTCAACGTCTTTCGAACGGTCGGCTCGCTGCCGTACGTGACCATCATCGCCGCGACCTTGGTCTACTATGTGGTGGTCATCTTGGGTGTGCGGCTGATGGGCCTGCCGCTCGCTTTGGGGCCGCTGTTGACCTCGACGGTCGCGCCCGCCATGGCCCTCAACCTCGTTTGCATGCTGCCGGCTTATTGGCTAGCGCGGAGATTCACGGGTGGATTGGCGCCGAACGCTGCCGAGTGGGGGGCGTAATGCCTTGGCATGTCCGTGCACGCTATATGGTCGTCCAGGCCGGGTTGTTGCTGGTCTTGAGCATCGTGGCGCTGCGGCTGTGGGATCTGCAGATCGTATCGGCCGACCAGTACCAACAATCCGCTACGCAGAACCGTACTCGGCTGGTACCGATCACTGCACCTCGGGGGATCGTGTACGATCGCGATGGGCGCCTCCTCGTGCGCAATATTCCCAGCTTTGCGGTGAGCATTGTGCCGGGTGCTCTGCCGGCGGATGAGGCCGAGCGAGAGCGCGTGCTGGATCGGGTGGCCGAGCTGTGTGGCATCACGGGCGAGGGGGGATCGGAGGATGGCCGAGCCGACAGCATCGAAGAGGTGCTGACGACGCGAGCAATCGGCGCCTACAACCCAGTCCGCGTAGCGAGCGGGGTCGACAGACAAGCCGCCTTTGTGTTGGAGGAGGAGCATCTCACGCTCCCGGGTGTGGTGGTCGAGGTCGACCCGCTACGATCCTATACCGAGGGTCAGCTTCTGGCGCATATCCTCGGGTACGTGGGACATATCCCCAGCGAGTCCTTGGAGAGCTACCTGGATCGCGATGGCGCTGAGTATGAGCCCAACGACAAGGTGGGCCTTACCGGGATCGAGCTGACGCAGGATCTGTTGCTGCGAGGCATCAAGGGCCAAAAGCATGTGGAGGTCGATGCCTTTGAGCGCGAGGTGAACGTTCTCGCGGTGCAGGAGCCGATTCCGGGCGATAATCTGTGGCTGACCGTCGATACCGAGCTGCAGGCCGCGGCCACGCGGGCGCTGCGTGAGGGCATGCGAAGTGTGGGCAGCAAGGTGGGTGTGCTGGTGGCCATGGACCCGCGTACTGGCGAGGTGTTGGCCCTCGTCTCGCTGCCCGCTTACGACAACAACCAGTTCTCGGGCGGCATCAGTTACGAGGACTATGCCAGGCTGAGCCAGGATCCCGCCCTACCTCTGGTGAACCACGCCATCAGCAGCGTCTATCCGCCCGGGTCGACCTTTAAGGTGGTTACGGCCGTCGGCGCTCTGGCGGAAGGCGTCATCGACACGCGGACTCAGGTGACCTGTGCGGGCCGGGTGTATATTCCCAACAAGTACTTTCCGGACGACTATAGTATGGCGCAGTCGTTCCCATGCTGGGCTACGTGGGGCCACGGTGCGCTGAACATTCACAGCGGTATCGCCCAGTCCTGCAACATCTTTTTCGGTGTGGTGGCAGGCGGCTTGGGGTCTTTTCAGGGTCTAGGCATGACCCGGCTCGAGCAGTATGCGCAGGCTTTGGGTTTCGGGACGCCGACGGGCATCGATCTCTCGGGCGAGTCCGCAGGGCTGATACCCAACGACCGCTGGAAGCGCCAGAACTATGGCGAGGTGTGGACGACCGGCGATACCTACAACGCGGCCATCGGCCAGGGCTATGTGTTGGTGACGCCGCTGCAGCTGCTCAACGCCACCGCGGCCATCGCCAACGGCGGGATCTTGTATCGACCGCAGCTTGTCTACCAGGTGACAGACTATCGTGGCAACCTGGTGCGCTCTTATGTTCCCGATGTGCTGAACGAGCTGGGGGTCGATGCTCAGCATCTCGCCGCGGTGCGTCTGGGGATGCAGCAGGCGGTCCAGTGGGGAACTGCCCCCGGCGCTCGTCTGCCGGGCGTCTCGGTGGCCGGCAAGACCGGCTCGGCCGAGTTTGCCATGTTCGATGAGGAGGGCAACTTGGTGGTGGATGAGCGCGGCTATTCGCCCACCCACGCCTGGTTTACCGCCTTTGCGCCCTATGAGGACCCCGAGATCGCCTTGGTAGTGATGCTAGAGGCGGGCGGCGAGGGCTCGCAGGTCGCCGTCCCGGTGGCGGCGGAGGTGCTGCGGCACTATTTCGGGCTGGTGCCCACGCCAGAGCCTCCGGCGGCGCCCGCTGGTGAGGAGGTGGCCGTTCCATGAGCAGCATGGCGATCAAGGGAACCCGGGAGGGCATCACCATCAGTGTGGGCAAAGCCGGGATCGACGAGCTGTTGACCGACCTTGGCATCGAGCTCGATGCCAAGGCGGCTTTTCTGCGGGGCAGCAAGGTGACGCTCGAGGCGTCGGCTCGTACGCTGCAGGCCAGTGAAATCGAGCGCATGAGCCAGGTGCTCGTGGAGCATGGACTGCGCCTTGAGGCGGTGGTGACCGAGGATGAGGCCACCGGCGAGGCCGCTCAGGAGCTGGGACTGCGCGTGGCTGCTCCGGTGGCGGCCCGGCAGCCTAGCGACGGGCCGAATGCCGCTTCAGTGGCCGTTGCCAAAGCCGGCTCGCAACGCTCCCCGCTGGAGGGCTCCAGGGGGATCTTGGTCAAGCATGTGGTGCGGTCGGGTCGCGTGGTTCGGCATCAGGGGCATGTGGTGGTGATGGGTGACGTCAACCCTGGCGGGGAGATCGTTGCTGGGGGCGACATCGTCGTGTGGGGTTCGTTGCGAGGGACCGCGCACGCGGGCGCGTTTGGCGACGGCAGCGCCGTGATCGCCGCCCTGGACATGCAGCCGCTCCAGCTACGCATCGCTCAGATGGTGGCCAGGCCGGACGAGAGTGCCGGCGCGTCCAAGGGGCCCGAGGTTGCGCGGGTGGTCGACGAGAGCATCGTGGTCGAGCCCTGGGCGGGGAGGTCATAGGTCCGATGGCGACGAGGATCATCACCATCACCTCGGGCAAGGGCGGCGTCGGCAAGACGACGACCACCGCCAATCTGGGCGTCGCCTTGGCCTCGCTGGGGCAACGCGTGGTCGTGGTGGATACCGATGTGGGCCTGAGGAACTTGGACATTCTCCTGGGGCTGCAGAACCGCATCATCTATGACGTGGTGGACGTGATCGAAGGGCGCTGCCGGCTGCGCCAGGCGCTGATTCGAGACCGCGTGCAGCCCGAGCTCTACCTGCTGCCGGCTTCACAAACGCGGGAAAAGAGCGCGGTTCGACCGGCGGATCTCGGTAGCGTGTGCGATCAGCTTGAGGGATCGGCTGACGTGGTGTTACTGGACTCGCCGGCTGGGATCGAGCACGGTTTTCGCACGGCGATCGCGCCGGCTCGCGAGTTTGTGGTGGTCACCACGCCAGATCAGCCCGCCATCCAGGATGCCGACCGCGTCTTGGGGATTCTGGAAGAGAGCGACCGTCGCTGTCTCGGTTTGGTGGTCAACCGCGTGCATCCAGACCTGATGCGCCGGCAAGAGATCCCTAGCCCGGAGGAGATCGCGGCTACGCTTTCGATTCCGCTGTTGGGCGCGATTCCGGATGACGATCAGATCATGTTGGCCAACACGCGCGGCGAGCCGGTCGCCCATGCGCTGGATAGCGGTCCTGGACCCCTGTTCATCGACGTGGCTCGCAGGCTGCTGGGCGAAGAGATCCCGGTGGCGCCTCTACGCGAAGCGCGGCCCCGCTGGCTGCAGCGCCTGGGACTGGGGCGATGGTCGTGACCGGCGTGACTGCGGCGCGAGCGAGGACGCCATGAGGGCTGCCACTTGGGAGCGCTTTGATCTGGGGCTCTTTATCGCCATGGTCATACTGTTAGCTCTGGGGATGGCGCTGATCTACAGCGCCTACGACCACGCCGTCTTTGACAGCAGCGCGCCGGTGTCAGAGTATCTGTCGGTCAAGCAAGCGTGGCGCGCGGGCATCGGCCTGGTCGGGTATTTGGTGGCCGTGCTGCTCGATTACCAACTGCTGTTCAAGGCGCGCAGGCTGGTCTACATAGGCATGCTAGGCGTGCTGCTGGCGACCCTGTTCGCCGGCGAGACGGCCTTTGGCGCTCAACGGAGCATCGAGATTGCGGGCACGGCGGTGCAGCCGTCCGAGCTCGTCAAGGTGCTGATGATCTCTGTACTGGCGTACGCCCTGGGGCAGGGGCAAGAGCACCTGGAATCGCCCAGCCCGTTCTTCGTATCGCTGATTCTGCTGGCGCCGCCGGTGATTCTGGTCTACCAGCAGCCCGACTTTGGCACGACCTTTGTCATGGTGGCCACGTGGGTTGGTATGGTGTTTCTGGCCGGGGTGCGGTGGCGACATATTCTGATCGCGGGCCTCGTGGGCGTGCTGGCTGCGCCGATCATCTGGTTTCGCCTGGAAGACTATATGCGCGATCGAGTGCTGGATTACCTCAACCCGAGCGGCGCATCGCCGGATGAGAGCTACAATGTGCGTCAGGCGCTGATCAGCATCGGGAATGGCGGCTGGTGGGGGACGGGGCTGATGCAGGGCTCACAGAGCCAGCTCTACTTTTTGCGGGTGCGGCACACGGACTTTATCTTTTCGGTTCTGGCCGAAGAGCTCGGGTTTTTGGGCTGTATGGGCTTTTTGCTGGTCTATGCCTACATGATCCACAGACTGCTGACCATCGCGCAGCAGGCGCCAGACGAAGGGGGGCGGCTGCTGGCATCGGGAACGGCAGTGATGCTCACCGTTCAGGCGGTGATCAACCTGGGGGCCAACACCAATCTACTGCCCGTGACGGGCATCCCCTTGCCCTTGGTAAGCTATGGCGGCAGCGCGGTGATGACCACGATTGTGGCCTTGGGCTTGGTGCAAAGCGTGGCGGTGCGCCGCCAGCGAACCGAGTCCGACGAGATCACATCGCTAAGATCGCGCACCATGCAAAGGAGTATGTCATGACCGACCGGCCTGTACGCGTGCGGTTCGCCCCGAGCCCAACCGGATATCTTCACGTCGGAGGGGCGCGCACGGCTCTCTACAACTGGTTGTTCGCCCGCCAGCACGGCGGTGCGTTTGTGCTTCGCGTCGAGGATACAGACCGAACGCGCTACGTCCCCGACGCCCTCACCGACCTCCTGGATGGGCTACGATGGTTGGGCCTCTCCTGGGACGAGGGTCCCGAGATCGGTGGACCTTACGGTCCCTACCACCAATCGGATCGGCTGGAGCTATACCATCAGGCGGCTCAGGAGCTGATCGCCAAGGGGGCGGCTTACCGCTGCTACTGCGGCCCGGAGAGGCTGGCGCAGCTGCGCGAGGAGCAACGAGCCAGCAAGCAGCGCGAGGGGTACGACGGTCACTGCCGGCATCTCACCAGCCAGCAGATCGCGGACTATGAAGCTCAGGGCATCCGCCCGGTGGTGCGGCTGGCCGTGCCAGAAGTCGGCGAGACCACGTTCCATGATCTCTTGCGAGGCGATATCACCGTCGATAACCGTCAGCTCACCGACTTGGTCCTGCTCAAGTCCGATGGCTTTCCGACCTATAGCCTGGGCGTCGTGGTGGATGATCATCACATGCGGATCAGCCATATTATGCGGGGAGAAGAGTGGATCTCGACGGCGCCGGCGCTGCAACGCATCTATGATGCTTTCGGCTGGGAGTCGCCCGTTCAGGCGCACCTGCCCACCATCCTGGACCCGAGCGGGGAGGGCAAGCTCAGCAAGCGCAAGAAAAAGCTGGCCGATGGACGTGAGATGCTGACGTTTGTGCACGAGTTTCGCCAGGCGGGGTATCTGCCCGAGGCGCTGGTGAACTTTTTGGCGCTGGTTGGCTGGTCCTACGATGGGCAGACCGAGTTCTTTCGCCGTGACGAGCTGATCGAGCTATTCGACCTGACGCGGGTGTCGACCTCGGCGGGGGCCTTTTCCTACGAAAAGCTCGACCACATGAACGCGGCCTATATTCGGCAGCTCGGCACCAACGACCTGGCGGGACGCCTGTTGCAAGTCTTGAGGCGAGAGGGCTATCCGGCGGGCCTGGACTTTGCGCTCAAGGCGGTTCCCTTGGTACGCGAGCGGATCAAGACGCTGCCCGAGGTGATTCCGCTGGTAGACTATTGCTTTGCGGAGCGGCTGCAGTATGAGCCCGAGCTGCTCGTCCAGAAAAAGATGGATGCTGAATCGACCATGGTGGCTCTGCACAAGGCGGCGAGCTGTCTCCGCGCGGTGTCTCCTTTTGAGGAGGCGAGCATCGAGACCGCGTTGCGGGCTCTGGCCGAGGGTCTCGACCTCAAACTGGGACAGTTGCTGGGATCTATTCGGGTGGCTTGTACAGGAAAGAACGTCACTCCGCCGCTCTTTGGGACCCTGGAGCTGATCGGCCAGCAGAAGGTGATCGCACGGCTGGAGAGGGCCATCGCGCTGCTGGCGGGGTAGGGCCTCCCATCCCATTTGCCCCAGAGGCGGGCGCGTGCTATAATCGCGCCCGTACTGAGGGATCGTCTAACGGTAGGACAGCTGACTCTGGATCAGCCGGTCGGGGTTCGAATCCCTGTCCCTCAGCCACGTGAGCACGCGGATTTGCCCAGCAGCAAGTCCGCGTGTTTTGCGTTGCGCAGTAAACCGGGGCTAGATCCGGCCCTCCCCTAACCACCTGCTACTCGGGCCAGGCGTCGCCGGCGAGGAGATCCATGAAAGAGTTCGCGTTCTCTCTACGTCCAGAGGAGCCCCGGGACCATGCCGAAGTGGAACACCTCACGCGTGAGGCATTCTGGAACGTCCACGAGCCCGGATGCGTGGAGCACTATTTGCTGCACGTCTTGAGGGACTCGCCGGGTTATCTGCCGGATCTACACTACCTGGCGGTGATGGCCGAGCAGATCGTGGGCAGCATCGTTTTCAGCCGCTGTACCGTCGTGGCCGAAAGTGGCGAGCGATGGCCCCTGCTGACCTTTGGCCCCCTCAGCGTGCTGCCTGCGTACCAACGGCGGGGGATCGGCTCGGCGCTCATCGGGCACACCCTAGCTCTGGCCAGGGAGCGCGGTGAGCGGGCTATCATCCTATTCGGCAACCCGACCTACTATGGGCGCTTTGGATTTCGCCCATCGGCAGACTATAGCATCACGCTGCCAGATGGGAGCAGCTTTGACGCGTTTCAGACGCTGGAGCTGTACCCGGGAGCGTTGGCTGGTATCGGTGGCCGGTACTATCACGACGAGGCGTTCGAGGGCTTGGATGCCGAGCGGGTGGACGCCTTTGATGCTTCCTTCCCGCCCAAGATCAAACAGCGGCTGCCCGGACAGCTGCGCTAGGACGTTCGGTCCCGCTGCCCAGATTGCGTCTGCGGGCGCCTGGCCTCACGAATCGTCGCCTGGCGGCTGCGGATCATCATGCCGGTGGAACGGGTGAGCCCCAAACGGGCATAGAACGGCTGCACGTCGGGATCGCAGGTCAGGTCGATCATGCGGAGGTCGCCCAGTTGCTCGAGTATGTGGCGCATCAGCCGTGAGCCGATCCCTTGGCCCTGACAAGACGGCACTACCTCGACCAAGGGGATATGGGCGGAAAAAACGCCATCGGTGATGGCTGTGGCAAAGCCTACCACCAGGCCGGATTCTGTTTCCACGGCCAGGGAGACCACGTCGCTGGTCTGGAGTATCCGCAGGTGCTCCTCGGGGGTGGGGGGATGCTGCCACCCCACGAAGAACCCTTTCAGGTGGTCGGGCGTGATCCCCTCACACGATGATAGGTAGCAGATCATGCTGGCTCGCAGTATCCTCGGTGTCCGCGGTGGGTGACACATGGCCAGAAGTGAATTCTGGCCATGCGTCTGGCCCGTCTAGCTTGTCGTTCGGCTCTGGATCTTGGCCCAGCTATCGCGCAAGGCGATGGTGCGGTTGAACGCAAGCTTCTCAGCCGAATCGGGGTCTACGCAGAAATAGCCCAGCCGCTCGAACTGGACCGTGGTGCCCGGCTTGGCGTCGACCAGGGACGGCTCAACAAGCGCCGCCGGGATCACCTGAAGCGAATCTGGGTTGAGATTGTCAGTAAAGTCGCCGTCCTCGGGCGCCTCGTCGGGGTCGGGCGTGCTGAACAGCCGATCATACAGGCGCACCTCGGCCGTGACGGCGTGCTTGGCCGAGACCCAATGCAGCGTCCCGCGCACCTTGCGGCCGTCGGGGGCATCGCCGCCCCGTGTGGCGGGATCGTAGGTGCAGTGCAAAGCAACGACCTCGCCAGTCTCGGGGTCCTTGTCGACGCTGGTGCACGTGACGAAATAGCCATAGCGCAGCCGCACCTCGCGACCTGGTGCCAGACGGTAGAACTTGCGCGGCGGGTCTTCCATAAAGTCATCCCGCTCGATATAGAGCTCGCGCGAGAAAGGCACCATGCGAACCCCCTGATCGGGATCCTCTGGGTTGTTGATCGCCTCGAGCTCTTCCTCTTGCCCCTCGGGGTAGTTGTCAATGATCACCTTGAGGGGATCGAGGACGGCCATGCGGCGCTCGGCCCGCTGATTCAGATCCTGCCGAATGTGGTACTCGAGCAAGGCGACGTCCACGATGCTGTTGCTCTTGGCCACGCCCACTTCGTCGATAAAGGCGCGGATGGCCTCGGGCGCATAGCCGCGACGGCGCAGCCCCGCCAGCGTCGGCATGCGCGGATCATCCCAGCCTGAGACGTAACCTTGCTCCACCAAGATGCGTAGCTTTCGCTTACTTAGTACCGTGTAGGAAAGGAACAGCTTGGCAAACTCGATCTGGCGGGGATGGTAGATTTCTAGCTCATCCAGGAACCAGTCATAGAGTGGTCGGTGCTGTTCGTACTCGATGTCGCAGAGCGAGTGAGTGATCCCCTCGATGGAATCGCTTTGGCCGTGGGCGAAATCGTACATGGGATAGATGCACCAGGCGTCGCCTGTGCGGTGGTGGGTGGCGTGCAGGATGCGGTACATGATCGGATCGCGCAGGTTGATGTTGGGCGACGCCATGTCGATCTTGGCGCGCAACGTGCGGCTGCCATCGGCGAACTCGCCCGCGCGCATGCGACGAAATAGGTCCAGGTTCTCTTCCACCGAGCGGTCGCGGTAGGGGCTATTGCGGCCAGGCTCGGTCAGCGTGCCACGGTACTCGCGAACCTCGTCGGGGCTCAGGTCGCAGACGTAAGCCTTGCCCTTGGTGATGAGCTGCTCTGCAAAGGCATAGAGCTGCTCGAAATAGTCCGAGGCAAAGTACTCGCGGTCAGCCCAGTCAAAGCCTAGCCAGCGAATATCGTCCTTGATGCCATCGACGTACTCGGTCTCTTCCTTGACGGGGTTGGTGTCGTCGAATCGCAGGTTGCAGAGGCCGCCGTACTCTTGCGCGACCCCAAAGCTCAGGCAGATCGCCTTGGCGTGGCCGATATGGAGGTAGCCGTTGGGCTCGGGGGGAAAGCGGGTGTGTACGCGCCCACCAAAACGACCGCTGCGGATGTCCTCCTCGATGGCCGCTCGGACAAAGTCGAGAGAAGCGCCTTCACGTTCATCGGACCTGGCGCCCGTGGTGTCGCTGTCTGGCATGGCTTGCCTCCTACCAACCGCAAAGCAGTGCGAATCGCGCGGTGATCGTGGATTGTCGGGTAATGATAGCCCATCGAGCGACTCTGGGCAACTGTCCTGGGGGGCCGTGTTGGTGGTGCTAATCAGCTGTGGACGGGGACGCGATGACTAGATGGTCTCCCATGGGCGAGCCACTAGGGTCGGTCGCCGCCAGGCGCTCACCACTGATGGGGTCATAGAGGCCCACCAGGATGCGTAGCTGCTGGCCTGGCCTGGCGCTGCCGTTCAGGCGTACCAGATGCGGATCCAGCAGGCTTTCGCCTGGGCCCCAGAAGCTGGTGGGATAGTCGCCCTGACACGGAGGAGCGTCACCCTGGCCCAGCATGGCGCCCTCTTGGTCCACCAGATGCAGGAACACGGTATAGTCGCGATCGAGCGGCCTAGTGACGTGCCAGTGGAGATTGATCGGAAGATCAGACTGACCGTTCCAGCCTGACCAGTCGAGGTCGTATCCCGTCAGGCGAACGGCATCGCCAAAGGTGACGTCGGTCGGCCACTGAGGGTCGGTGGGTTGGGTCTCGGCGGCAATCTTCAGACGGCTGATGGTCAGCCTGCCTACGGCATTGCCGTCCGGATCGCTGGCGGGGATGGGAGTCATGTCGTCACGATGGTACAGCCCCACCACGATCTCGGCTGCCGTGGGGCCCTGAGCGGTCGCATCAATGTCGATAGCGTACCGATCGCAGAGCACCTCGCCGGGCTGCCAGTAGCTGGTGGGGTAGGTTCCCCCTCCATGATACGAGTCGCGTTGGGCGATCTTGGCGCCGTCGCGACCGAACACGTGCACATAGAGCGTCAGGTCCTCTTGGATACGCTCGCGCGCTCGCCAATAGAGGGTCAGCACGGCACGACCACCGGGCGGAACAGTCTGGCGATCGATCTCGTAGGCGACGAGTTCCACCGGCCCAAAACTGGCGCGTACCGCTGGGGCGGTGGCGGGAATGCCGTCTATGGTCAAGGAGACGGGGGCCGCATAGGCCCGAGCGATGGTTGCGCCGGGCTGGATCACGCTGATGACCAGCAGGGCGAGGGGGAGGATCGGCGTCACCAGCCACCGAAAGCGACCTCGGGGCCAAGAGGCCACCCCAACGACCAAGGCAAGGCTGAGGACCGAGATGGCCGGAAAGATCAGTCTTCCTTGGGAGGCATAGGTCATGCTGGTCCAGCGTAGCAGCGAGACGAGCAGGGCGCCGATCCAGACGATCAGCAGGCCAATGGGCATCCAGGGCAGCGACATTTGGCGACGCCAGGCGCGGCCGAGGGTCACGAGCGCGCCCAGCAAAGCAAGGAGAGCGGTGGCCAGCAAGAGAGGGTAGACTGCGGGCGGGCGCATGAGCACGTTAAAGATGCCAAACACCCCCCAGTAGCTCATGGCGAACCCGCGCAGCTCTCCGATGAGCTCTTCTGGCGTGGGCCAGCCGCCGCCACGCGTGCCAAAGATCGTGAGCATGGTCTCGATGCCGGTGAGCTCGCCGTACAGGCGTACGTTACGGAGATACCACCAGCCGCCGATGGCCATTGCCGGGAGCACCACTGCGGTTGCCCAGGGTAGCCAGCGCCGCAACACTGCCCCGAAGGATGCCCGTCGCCAAAGGCGACCTAGCGCCCGCGGTGTGGAGACCGTATCCACCCCGGCTACCTGGGCGGCCGCTATCACCAGCAACCAGAGCAGAACCAGGGCCAGGAGCGCGATGCCGCTCAGCTTGGTCAGGAGGGCGGCGCCACACAAGCCGCCGAAGGCCAGTAGGCGCACCGGCGTAACTCGCTGGACATCCATGTACGTCAGGGCGACCAAGGTGAAGCTGCAGAGCAAGGTGATCAGGTTGTCGTTGTTAGCGCTGGCACTGATATAGAGGAACATGGGCGTAAAGGCGTTGGTCGCGGCTGCCGCCAACGCCAAGCCGGGATGACGCGGTAGCAGCCGCCGTGTTAGGGCGTATGTGCACAGCACCGTGCCCGCACCCATGACTAGCGAGAGCGCGCGGGCGATCTGTAGCGCCAACAAGCTGCCGGCCCAGCGGTTTTCCTGGGGCGGATGCAGCACCAGGTTCTGATTCTCCAGGGCCGATGGCTGGCCGATGCGGGCGTAGGGGTTGGGCACGGTGACCTCGTGAAGGTCGGACAGGTCGATCCCCCGCACGAGCGCGGCGGCCATCACATAGTAGAGGGGAGGCTGGCTGCCCTCCTGCTGGTAGATGGTGTCGACCCCGGGCGTCTGGATCGGAAGCCGTCCCTCGCGTACGAGGTGCACCACATAGCCCAGGTGGTGGAGCTCATCCGGGCTCTCAAAGGGGGGGATCGTCATGCCATAGTAGGCCCCCACCAGCAGGTAGACGATGAGCAGGCAGACGAGCCACCCTCTCGTAGAGTCGGCAGGCAGAGGCCGCGTGTCACTCATGGCCTGGGCGGTTCTCCCAGCAGCGTGATCGGTCCAATTTCGACATAATCCTGCTCTGCAGCCGTGTCTGTTCCAGTAACGGGAAGGCGCTCGCCAGAATCGATCTGGTAAAAGCCCACGCGCAGGTAGAGCGGCTCGGCGGGCAGGTGGTTGGGGATCGGTAGGGTGTGGAGATCAAGCAGGCGGTCGCCCTGTCGCCAGAACGACGTGGGCAGCGTCCCGCGAAGGGGTTGGCTGTCGCCCTGCGCAATGAGGTCGCCATCCTGATCGACCAGGTGCACAAAGATGGTCCAGTCGCCCAGCATCAAGTGCCGCACATGCCAGTGCAGGGTGACGTTCCAGAGCTGACCCGACGTTGGCTGAAGGGGATAGCTGTCGTAGCCCGCCAGCGTCACCACGTCACCAAAGCGTACATCCACACGGTGCGATGGCGTCTCCCTGGATGTCGTCGCAGGGGGCACCCGGACATCGCCGATGGCGGCACTAGACTCGAGCTGGTTCCCGTGGCTGTCGGCGGCGCGAGCTGCGCTGCCGTCATCGAGGCGACGCACCGCCACCCGGAGCGAAGCCGCCACCGGCTGCGCATCGTTGCGCTTCAGGCGTAGCTGGTAGCGCTCGACGATGACCTCAGCCGGCTGCCAGAGGCTGGTCGGATAGGTACCGCTGGCAGGGAGGGTCTCGACGCGCCCAAAGATGCGCCCCTCGGGGCCTAGCACCGTGAGGCTGTGCACATAGTCCGTATCGGGGGCGTCGGTGCAAAGCCAGTAGAGCGTGATGTCATAGGTCTCGCTCTTGGGGTCGACCTCCAGGGGAGCCTGATACCCCAGGAGGTACAGGGTCTCGTCAAAAGCGATGGCCACATCGCGGATGTCCAGCGGTACGTCCGCCAGGGCGATGCGGGCGGGTGGCGTATACGCGGACGCGATGTACGCGGCGGGCGCCACCCAGGCTGTGGCTACCAAGGGCGCCAAGCCGACCAACGCTAGCACCCCCTTGGCCGACCCGGGAAGCTGGGGCAGACCAGCGCCCAGTGCCACCAACACCAAGGGGGGAAGCGCCAGGAGCCAGGCGAACGGAGCTCGCGACGAACCCGTGCTGCCAACTAACAAGGCGACGATGCCCATGGTGGTCCCCCACAGGAAGGGGATGCGCCACCTGCGCCACGAGTCCAGAGCCCTTCCCTCCCATATGGCGTTGCCGAGACGGAGGAGCCCCAGGGCGGCGATGACCACGCTCACCACACCGATCCAGCCCTGGTAGGCGGGTTCCACGCCTATGCCCAGCCAGCCGAATCGGCCCCACGCCTGGAGGTAGGACATGGCGATGGTAGCGATGGGAGCGCTTAGGAGGCTAGAGGTCGCTGCTGGGCGAGGCGAGACGGCCCAGGTGACGTACCACCATCCCGCGCAGAGGACCATGCAGAGCAGCGATAGTAGCGCATGCGCTCGCGACTGGTACCTAGGCTCACTGCGGGCCGAGCCAAGCCACGCCAAGGGGATCAGTACCACGGCAGTCGCCCCCAGGCGAGATGTCAGGGCGGAGAGGCCGCAGACGATTCCCAGGGTGACGGCACTGACCCAAGTGCGCCAACCTCGCGATACCAGCAGGCTCACCAGAAGGGACAACGTCGCCAATGCGATCATCAGGGCGTGGCTGTTGGCTTGAGCCGATGTTGCCAGGAAGAACGGATTGAGCCCGACCATCGCCGCCGTGAGCAGGGGCCGCCACCTTGCCGCTGGCAAGAGCAGTCGGGCGATGACATAGACCAAGGCCATGGCTACGAGGCCCGCCACCAGGGAAAGGTGGCGGAGGCGCGCCACAGCAAGGACCACATCGTCAGGCGCAACAAAGGTCTCGGAGCCGTGCAGAACGGCGTTGAGGCTGCTGGGCTCTTGTGCCCAGGGTGCGGCAAAGGGGTTGGGCACGTACCAGATGCCCGCGGGATCGAGCTGGGCCACCAACGCGCGGCTCAACCACTGATACAGCGGCGGTTGGCTGGAAGGCCGCCACGAGTCGGCCACCTCGGTCCTCGTTTCTTCCTCGGCGAACGCGGGGAGGGTATCGATGACGCCCATGGCGCGGGCGACGTACCAGGGCTCCTCGGCCCCCTCAAAGTGCGGCGTGGCCTGGTCTACCCGCGAGGCCAGAACCCAGAAGGCCGATGCCAGGATGATGACCAGGAGCAGATCACGGCGGTGGCGCCAGAGCCCGCCGCGCGTAGAGTTGGTCCAGCGGGCCAGCCTTGGGGCATTAGCGATAGCATCAAGGCGTGGCATGGGTCGACTCCTCGATGCGGACGCTGCCCAAGAGGATGCGGTTGTCCTGGGCAAAGCCGCCTGGGCCGAGCAGGTTCAGCCGACGCACCTGGCTATCATACATCCCCACCTGAAGCTGGTACACACCAGCGGGGGCGTCCTCCTTGACCTGGAGCTGGTACCGATCCTCGATCAGCTGTCCCTTTACCCAAGTAGAGGTGGGCGAGCCTCCGCTCTGCGGCCAGCTATCTACCTGCGCCCAGATGCTGTGGTCCTGACCGATGACCTGGGTGAACACCGTATAGTCCTGATCGAGGTCTTGCAGGGCCTGCCAGTACAGGGTGAGATCAAACGCCTCGCCAGGGGCGGCGGCGCTGTTGGCCAACCGATACCCCACCAACATGACCTCGTCCTGGAGGTTGAGCGCCAGCGGATTGGGGATCCCATTCTCGGTGTGCTCGGGTATGTCCATACTGGCTAGCGTAACCAGATCGGTGCCCCGCTCCAAAACGGCCAGCCGCTCGCCCGTCTCCAGGCTATAGAGGCCTGCGCGCACCTCGATGCGGTTAGGCGTCATCAGGGTGGCCGCCAGGTGAGGCGCGTATGTGTCGGCGATGGTATCGCCTGGCTGCATCAACGTGGTGGGGTAGGTGCC
>DAIRUQ010000011.1:16694-43831 GCA_036803245.1 Chloroflexota bacterium
GGCGCAATGACCGTGATGGGCATCAGCACCGCCACAACTAGCAACGCTCCCACCAAGACCGCGGGGCCGACAGCCCGCCAGCGATGGGGCAGCACCGCCGATAGCCCCAGCGCCATCAGCACGCTCAGGGCTGACAGGGCCGAGAACATCAAACGTCCCTGACTGGCGATGGTCATCATGCTCCAGCGAATGAGCGACACCAGCACGACGACGGGCCAGGCCCCCACCAGCGCGAACTGGCAGAGACGGACAGGATCGGCCTTGCCTCTGCCAGTCAGCAGCCACAGCGGTGACGCTAGCAAGCCCAACGCTCCCAAGGGTGTGAGCAACCAATAGACCCAGTGGGGCGCGGGGAGGTTGACGCCACCGAAAAAACCCCAGAAGGACATCACAAAGCCCTGCCACTCGCCCGCTAGCTGCTTGAGCGTAGGCTGAGGATGGCGCGCTCCGACAATGGCCACAAAGGCGTTGAGGCCTGTGGGGTCCTGATACAGACGCCAGTTCCGCCAGAACCACCATCCCGTCAGCGCGAACACGGGCAGCGCGATGGAGACACCTGCCGTCCACAGCGCCCGCCACGAGCGCTGGCGATAGGCCACAAAGCTGCCTGCCATGGCTGCCAGCGCCAGCATCCCCAGGGCGCTGCTCTTGGAGAGGGTGGCCAAGCCCAGCACGACGCCCAAGCCTGCCCACTGGCGCCAGCCCGGCCGCCCGCGCACATAGCGGACCATCATCCACAGGCCCAGTGCGCAAAGAAGCGTCACCAGGGCGTCGTTATTCACCGACGAGGTGATGAACAGGTACATGGCGTTGAACGCCGTGATGGCAGCGGCTCCCAGCGGCACGACGCGATCCTCTGGGAGTAGGTTCTGGGCCAGGAGGTAGGTCAGCAACACCGTGCCGACGCCCATGAGCACCGACAGCCAACGTACCAGGCGCACCGCCAGCACGGTTCCGCGGTAGGGGAGCCGCTCGGCCTCGGTGTGAATCACCATGTTCACATTGCGATCGGCGGTGGGGACACCGATATCGGCATGCGGATTGATCCAGCGGACCGCAGGCATGTCGCTGGTGTCGATGGGCCAGGTGATCAACGCGCCCAGGGCATAGTAGAGCGGCGGTTGGCTGCCTTCTTGGCGCCAAGGCCCCAATTGGTCGGGATGCTGCACGGGCAACCCGCCGCCGTTGGCCAGATGCTCGATAAAGGGATAGTGCCACAGCTCATCAGAAGCCTCAAAGAGCGGCGTGGCCACGCTATAGGTGAGTGCCAGGATAAGGAACAACGCCACGATGCAAGCCAGAGGCCAGCCGCCCCGTCGCAGGGTGGCTGCTGGGGTGGGGGGGGCTTGCGGCTCAGGCTGATCGAGCTGCCGCATGCAGTACCTCCAGCGTCTGTTCGGCGATCTGCGACCAGGAGAACCGCTCTGACAACGCCTTGGCCGATACAGAGAGGCGGGCTCGCGTTTCGGGATCCCGCCAGAGCGCCTCGGCCGCCCGAGACAGCGCCATGGCGTTGCCAGCTGGGACGAGGCGAATGGTTTCGCCGTCACGCAAGCATGAGATGGGCGAGGTTGGCTCAGTGCTAATGATCGGCAGACCATGGGCCAGGGCGGCCATCAGGCTGCCTCGCCGCAACGAAACCCCATCCCGATACGGCAGCACGCAGATATCCGAGAGACCAAAAGCGGCGCTCACCTCCGAGTCGCTGAGATAATCGGTCCAGTGGACCCGCGCCTGTAGGCCGAGCTCGGTGATCAGGGTCAACACGGAGGCGAGGTACGCCTCGTTGGCGGGGTCACTGGCTCCGACGGCGCCGCCCACCATGAGTAAATGGGCATCGATGCCGCCGCGCACCAGGTACGCTAGGCAGCGGACCAGGTCCTCTCCCCCTTTGGTGGCGTTCAGGAAGCCAAAGTAGCAGAGCACCAGCCCCGCCTTGGGCAGCCCCCAGGTCGCGCGCCACTGGGCGCGGTCAAAACCATCGGGCAGACGGCAGGTGACATTGCTGCCGATGGGGATCTCGTGGATCGGTGGCATGCGGCGCTGCTTTTTGAGCGCAGCCACATCCTCGGCGTTGGTGGCGATGACGGCTCGGCTGCGCCTGGCCAGCAACCAAACGGCCTGCTGTCGCAGCGGGCCAGCCTTGGGAAACAGGTACGGCACCCGCAGATCATGAAAGGTGGCGACCATCGGCATCTGACGGAAACGGAGGGGCAACGCGTTGACGGCTGGGTGCAGGCCAAAGGCCGCCGCCTGGTACTGGATGTTGACCACGTCGGGCCTCAGCTGGGCGATAAGCGCCGCCGTCTGGCCGTACAGCTCGCGCCATCCCCAATGGCCCATCACGGGATGGACGTCCACCTGGTGGGTTGAGCTGGCGGCCTCGCTAGACGTGAGTATGTGCATCTCAAGGCCCAGGGCTTGCAGAAGCTCAGCCAAGATCTGGCTGAAATCGGCCACGCCACCCTGCATAGGGGGGTACTCGCCCGTCACCATGAGGCACCGTCGCAAGGGGCTCATGGTTTGGCCTCCGCCGACGCGCTGGCCGCGAGGCGCGAGCGTAGCACGGCGGCATAGGTACGCATACGCTCGAGGCGCATGGGCCGTTTGTGGCCCAAGAGCCACTTGGTGGCCTCGATTAACCAGCGGAGTGCATAGTCACCTAACAGATACACGCGCAGGGTCTGCGCGGGCAGCCAGCCGTGATGCTTGCCAAAGTACTGGATCTTGCTGGCGTTGAACCGAATGTGTTTGAGCGCTGATACCTGATCGCTGCTACGAGCTTCGTGATGGATCACCACCGCCGCGGGAACGTACGCCACCTCCCACCCCGCCCGCTTGATGCGTCGGCACCAGTCCAGTTCCTCGCTATACATGAAAAAGGCCTCGTCCAGCGGGCCGACCTCGTCCACGATCTCGCCGCGCAGCAGCATGCAGGCGCCGTTGACCCAGTCGACGCGCTGGGTCTCGTCGTCGGGGGTGTCGGCTAGGTGGTAGCGGCGCAGCCAGGGATTTTGCGGGAACCACTGGCCCAGAAGGGTGCTCTCCCACAGGGCCGTCCAGAGCGTCGGGAAGCGGCGCCGCGACGATTGGTAGGTGCCATCGCCATAGCGGAGCTGAGGGCCTACCAAACCCACCTCGGGGTGCGCTTGCAGGAAACGTATCATGGTGAGGACGGCATCATCGACGACTTCGGTGTCGGGGTTGAGCAAGAGCAGGTACCGACGTGAGCCAGAACGCAGGGCCAGGTTGTTGCCCGCGGCAAAGCCGACGTTGGTTGGGCTCTCGATTAGGGTTACGCCCGGGTAGGCGGCGCGGATACGGGTCACGCTGTCGTCCTGCGAGGCATTGTCGACGACCACGATCTCTGTCAGCAGGTCGCCAAGGAACAGGTCGCCCGTGACCGTGCGCGCCGAGGGGCTGCTGTACAGCGAATCCAGGGCCGCGCAGACCAGCGCTCCCACGTTCCAGTTGACAATTACGATGGTCAGGTCAGGTGTCATGCTGCGGTAGCCCAAAGAGGCGAACGGCGTTGTCATACGTGTGCTGCGCGATCGCCTGCGGGTCGCTGCTGCGAAGCTGGGCGATGCGCTCCGCCACCAGGCTCACGTACCCTGGCTCGTTGCGCTGGCCGCGGTGAGGATGCGGCGCCATATACGGCGCGTCGGTCTCGATCAGCAGGCGATCCAGCGGCGCCGCGGCGGCGATAGCCTGAACCTCCTGGGTGTTGCGAAAGGTCACCGCGCCGCCAAAGCCCAGGTAGAGGCCGCGCTCCAGCGCCCACGTCGCCATGGCTTGGTCGGAAAGAAAGCAGTGCAGCACCCCCCGCAGGCCATCAGGCGCCTGATCCAGCAGGTCGCGCAGGTCCGCGTCGGACTCGCGCGTGTGCAGGACGACGGGAAGGTCAAGGTCGACGGCCAGCGCGACCTGTTCGGCCAGCACTGCGCGCTGTGTGGGCCGCGGCGAGTAGTCATAGTGATAATCCAGGCCGATCTCGCCGATGGCGACCACTTTTTCTTGGGTGGCCAGCACGGCCAGCTCGCGACGGGCGGTCTGGCGTACCTGCGGGTCATCGGAGGCCAGGCCCGACTTGAGCGCCTCGTGGGGGTGCACGCCCACGGTGGCATAGATGCTGGCGTGCTGAGCCGCAAGGGCAATGGCCGCCTGGCTGCTGCTCATGTCGGTGCCGCAGGTGACCATGGCACGGACGCTATCAGCGGCCCGCGCGATCACCTCATCTCGGTCGCGGCTGTACCTGGCCGATTCGAGATGGCAGTGCGTATCGCACAAGGGCGCCAGAGTCATGCCTCCAGCCCAGCCATCGAGAGGCCCGCGGCGAGTATGTCTTGGACCTTGTCCTGGTGCGTGGTTTCGCAGTAGACGCGGATGACGGGCTCGGTGCCCGAGAAGCGGATCAGCATCCAGCCGCCATCCTCCAGTCGGAACTGGAAGCCGTCCACGGTGAGGGTTTCAGTCACCGCCAGCCCCGCGATCGACTCTGGCTGGGCCGCGCTGACCATCGCCCGAATCTCGGCCTTGCGCTCGGGGTCGAGCTGGCGGTCGACGCGGTCGTAATAGTGGGCTCCCACCAGGCTGTAGATGTGGTCGATGAGCTCGCTGGGCTTCATGTTCATCTGGACCATGAGGTCGAGCAGGAACAGCCCCGCGACGATGCCGTCGCGCTCGGGGATGTGGTTGGCAAAGGCAAAGCCGCCGCTCTCTTCGCCGCCCATGATGGCGTTGACGCGCATCATCTCGGGGGCGACATACTTGAAGCCCACGCCAGTCTCGTAGACGGGAACGCCATAGCGTTTCGCCAGCTTGTTGGCCATGACGGTGGTGCTGATGGTGCGGACCAGCGGACCGCGCATGCCGCGGACCTCGAGCAGGTAGAACGCCAACAAGGCATAGACCTGAAGCTGGTTCACAAAGATACCACCCTCGCTGGCCATGCCCACGCGGTCGGCGTCGCCATCTAGGGCCAGGCCGACGTCGGCGCCCCAGACGGGGATCTCGGTCAGCAGGCCCTGAAGGTTCTCGTCAATGGGTTCAGGGCGCCGCATGCCTGGAAAGAGGGGGTTGCGCTCAGCATGGATCTCGCGAACGATCGTGCTGCCTCCGCGGAGGAGACGGGCGAACCAGCCCTGGCCAACGCCCCACATGGGGTCTGCCAGCACGCGAAAGCCAGCATCGCGGATGGGCTGAATGTCGACGAGCTCGACGATGCTCTCCGTATATCCCGTGTCAGGATCAAAAAGCTCCACGAGACCCTTGTTCTGGGCGCGATCGAACTCTAGCGTCTTGACGCCGTCGCCCTCTTGGGCGGCGACGATGCGGTCCTCGACCAAGCGCAAGGTCTCGGGTGCCGCAGCGCCGCCGTACGAGGAACGCAGCTTGAATCCGTTGTCGGTGGGCGGGTTGTGGCTGGCGGTGATCCAGATTCCGCCCGCGGCTTGGTGCGGGATGATCGAGGCCGAAAGCACAGGGGTGGGGGCGGGATGGTCTGCCAGATAGGCTTTGATGCCATTGCCAGCCAGCACCTCGGCCACTGCCTGCGCAAAATCCTCCGAGCGGAAGCGCATGTCATAACCAATGATCATGCCACGATCTGCCAGGCCCTCGGCGATGAGATAATCGGCGGTGCCCTGGGCACAGTACCGCACCGACTCAAAGGTGTAATCCTCGGCAACGCTGCCGCGCCAACCATCGGTGCCAAAGACGATTCGCGTGGTCATAGCGTAACCTCCTGGTGGGCTCGGGTGGATCGACTGGATGCACGCCCTAGTATAAGGGCGCCAGCGCGTTGGGGCAAGATAGATGCGCAGGACGCGGCCTCAAGGCCGCGTCCTGCGCTCCTGCTATCGAATGGGTGCTATCTAGAGGCCAGCCGCGCGCCTCAGCTCGTCGGCTCGGCTGGTATCCTCCCACGGGAGGTTCAGGTCATCACGCCCAAAGTGGCCGTAAGCTGCAGTGGCGCGATAGATGGGGCGCCGCAGATCGAGTGTCTCGATGATGGCCCGCGGGCGCAGATCGAACTGCTCGCGAACCAGCCGCTCGATTCGATCGTCGTCGATCGTGCCCGTGCCAAAGGTCTCGATGTTGAGCGAGACGGGCTCGGCCCTGCCGATGGCATAGGCGATCTGGATCTGGAGGCGCTTGGCCAGGCCAGCGGCCACCAGGTTCTTGGCGACCCAACGAGCGGCATAGGCGCCTGAGCGGTCCACCTTGGTGGGATCCTTGCCCGAAAAGGCGCCGCCGCCATGAGGCACCATGGCGCCATAGGTGTCGACCATGATCTTGCGGCCGGTGAGGCCGGCATCGCCTTGGGGGCCACCCACCACGAAACGACCGGTGCAGTTGATCAGCGTGTTCGTGCGTTCGTCGAGCATCGCGGCGGGGATGGTCGCGCGGATGACATGCTCGTCGAGATCCCGTTGGATCTCTTCTGAGCACGCTTCCTCGCCGTGCTGCGCGGCCAGTACGATGGTATCCACCCTTGCCGGCGATCCTTGGCGGTACTCGACGGTCACCTGACTCTTGCCGTCGGGACGCAGATAGGGCAGGGTGCCGTCTTTGCGGACCTGGGCCAGGCGCTGTGCCAGCTTGTGTGAGAGCAAGATCGGCATCGGCATCAGCTCGGGGGTCTCGTCGCAGGCAAAGCCGATCATCATGCCCTGGTCGCCCGCTCCGTCGCGGTCCACACCCTGAGCGATGTCGGGCGATTGCTCGTTGATCGCCGACAGCACGGCGCACGTCTTATAGTCCAGGCCGTACTCGGCGTTGGTATAGCCGATCTCTTTGATCATCTGGCGAGCGATGCTGGGGATATCCACATAGCAGGTGGTGGTGATCTCGCCGGTGACCAGGACCATACCGGTCGTCGTGGCGCACTCGCAGGCCACGCGGCCGGTGGGGTCCTCGGCCAGAACGGCATCCAACACCGCATCCGAGATCTGATCGCAGACCTTGTCGGGGTGTCCCTCGGATACCGACTCGCTGGTAAAGAGGTACTTCTGCGATTTCATAAAGCTATTCATGTTGCCTCTCTTGTGCTCCGTTGGCGGGATTCGATCGACGACCTATGTGCCCGATTCCCAAGAGGCCAGGTACTGGCGCTGCTCGTCGGTGAGGACATCGATGTGGATGCCCATCGACTCGAGCTTGAGCCTGGCGATCTCGTTGTCGATATCAGCGGGAACCGAGTAGACGGCCTTTTCCATGGATGCGTGATGCTTGACGATATGCTCCGCCGAGAGTGCTTGGTTGGCAAAGGACATGTCCATGACGGCGGACGGGTGGCCCTCGGCGGCGGCCAGGTTGACCAGACGTCCCTCCCCGAGGACGTTGATGGCGCGCCCATCGGGCAGGTGGTACTGCTGCACCGAGGGCCGCGGCTCAGTGACCTCGGTGGCCATCTCGGCCAGAGCGGTCAAGTTGAGCTCGACGTTGAAATGGCCCGAGTTGGCGATCATGGCGCCATCACGCATGGCCTCAAAGTGTGTTACGTCGATCACGTTCTTGTCGCCGGTGGAGGTAACAAAGATGTGGCCCAGAGCAGCCGCCTCGGACATCGGCATCACCTGGTAGCCATCCATGACGGCCTCGAGAGCGCGAAGAGGATCGACCTCGGTGACGATGACGTGAGCGCCCATGCCCCGCGCCCGCATGGCGATCCCGCGGCTGCACCAGCCATATCCGGCCACCACAAAGCTCTTGCCGGCCAGTAGCGTGTTGGTGGCTCGAAGGATACCGTCGATCGTGCTTTGGCCGGTGCCATAGCGGTTGTCAAACAGATGCTTGGTATTCGCATCGTTGACGGCGATGATCGGGTATGCCAGCTTGCCATCCTCCTGGAGGGCTCGAAGCCGGATTACGCCGGTGGTGGTCTCTTCCGTGCCGCCGATGACATGCTCCAGCAGCTCACGGCGAGAGGTGTGCAACGTCGAGACGACGTCCGCGCCGTCGTCCATGCTGACTTGTGGCGCGAGGTCCAAGACCTGGTTGATATGTCGGTAGTAGGTGTCGTGATCCTCGCCCTTGATAGCAAAGACGGGAACCTCGAACTCGGCGACCAGGGCGGCTGCTGCGTCGTCCTGCGTGGAGAGTGGGTTAGACGCGCACAGCGCCACCTCGGCTCCGCCCGCCTTGAGGGTTCGCATCAGGTTGGCGGTCTCGGTGGTGACATGCAAGCAGGCCGCTAGCCGAACGCCTGCCAACGGTTTCTCTGTGGCAAACCGCTCGCGGATCATCCGCAGGACGGGCATCTCCTTATCGGCCCACTGAATGCGGCGGGTTCCAGCGGCCGCCAATCCGAGATCTCGAACATCGTGTGGTACGGTCATGGTGAGTCCTTTCTGCATACGTGCAGCGATACTAGCTCAGCGGCTGAGCAAAGGGCCGACAGAGCGCCTGAGACGCGACATCGAAATGGGTGAGACAGAGCATATCGGCATAACGTTGCTCGATATCGGCAGGGGCCAGGTCACGTAGCCCGTCCACCGAAAAGCCCTGCACGGTGAACGAAGCGATGACTGCGCCATGGACCACCGCCCGGCGGAGGCCGCCGAGGGTGTGATCGCCGGTACGGGCAAGGTGGCCGACCAGGCCGGCGGCGAATGTGTCACCGGCGCCAGTGGGGTCGATGACGGTGGCTACGGGGTACGCTGGCGTGAAAAAGGTGCGCTGAGGTAGCCCCTGGCCGCCGGTGATCAGCATGGCGCCGTGCTGCCCCTTTTTGACGACGACCGCCTTGGTGCCCAGGGCCAAGAGAGCCTCGGCAGCGGTGATCAGGTTGCCGTGACCCGTGAGCATGCGGGCCTCGTCCTCGTTCACCAGCACGAGATCCACCATCGCCATGGCCTTGAGGAGGCGCTCCTTTTTCGAGCTGATCCAGTAGTTCATGGAATCCAGCGCCACAAACCGAGGCGAGCGCATCTGCTCCAGCACGGCGATCTGCAGGTCTGGATCGATGTTGGCAAGAAAGACATAGGGCGTGCGGCAGAGATCCGCCGGGATGGTGGGCTCAAAGCCCGCGAACACGTTGAGCTGGGTCTCGAGCGTCTTGGCCGAGTCCAGGTCCTGACCGTAGCATCCGGCCCAACGAAACGTCTTGCCCGGAGCCACCTGTAGTCCCCGCAGGTCGATGCCTCGACCCTCGAGAAACGCGAGGTGCTCGGGCGGGAAATCATCCCCTACGACGCCGACCACAGCGACCTGATCGTAGAGGCTGGCGGCGGTGCCAAAGTAGGTGCACGAGCCGCCAAGGACGCCGGTGCGCTGCCCGGACGGCGTGGCTACATCGTCAAGCCCGATGGATCCAACTACAAGAATGCCCAAGACCGACTCCTCTCCTAGACGCTCGACGAATCGTCCGATGCCGTCTCATAGCCCAGGCGCTCACGCATGGTCTGAGAGACCGCTTCGGTGAGCTGAAGCACGCGTTCGGCCACTGCGGGCTCTAGCCTGCCGAGGCTGCACGAGGGTGACACCAACCCCGCCCGTTCGATCGCCTCTCTTGGCACGCCCGCGCTCACCAGCGCCGCGATGCCGTCCTCCAGGCGTTGTACCAACGTCTCTACCGTCTCGCTGCGCGAGGCGACGCCGGCTGGCACGATACCCCACGCCAGGACGCCGCCGCGCTCCAAAAAGATCGCTACCTCGCGGCCGTGGGCGGCTAGTCGCGGGGCATAGTCGTAGGCGTCAAAGCTGATGATGTTGACCGATAGCCTCAGGACCAACGACCAGTCCGTGTCTCCGCAGCAATGGATGCCTTTCCAGCCACGGATGGCCGAAAGCACTTCTTCCAGCATACTGGAGGCTTGATCCTGGCTGAGCCGCACAAAAGCAGAGCCAAGCGAGGCCAGATAGGGTTCATCGATAAAGATGATCGTCCGCGGGTGCCGTCGCGAGAGCTGCTGTTCCTGCCACGCGGCCTTGAGACAAATATGCTTGCTGACGGCGTCTCCTAGAACACGGTCGTTCAGGATTGGTTGCTGGTGAGCATCGATGACCGAAAGCCCCCAGGAGATAGGGCCGGTGACCTGTCCTTTCAGAGCGACCGCCTTTTCCGGGAGCGCCACCTTGCCTTGTTGGAGCAGCGCGAGGCCAGCCGCATAGGCGGGGCTGACGGCGCCATAGGCGAGATCGTTCTCCAAGTACGCCAGGTAAAGTCGCTCAAGATCGCGCTCGAGCTCGGGGCCGGCGCCAACGCGCAGGTTGCCATCGTTGAGGTCGATCCCGGGGAAGCGTTCGGCGAACTGGGCATACATGCCCTCATTAGGAGACCGGTTGGGTAGCTGCGGCCAGGCCGGGATGACGCCGGTGTGCCGCAGGATACTGTCCCAGGCAATCTCGGCGCTGACATAGGGTAGACCGCCGAGCGATAGAGCGTGCCACTCTGGAGATAGAACCGCCATTTGGTGCGCCTACTAGCTAACTAACGGCATACCCCGGCGCCGGCGATGGCCGGCGCCACAAAGCTGGCCGATAACGAAACGCTCAAAAAAAGCGCCTCCCTCGACGGGAGACGCCCACCTTGGCCCTCATCTTTCAGGCGCCCGTCGCGCCTGCCGGACTTGGCACCACAGGCGTCGCCGCGCGCGCCAGGTTGCCGGGGCTTCACAGGGCCGGTCCCTCCACCCCTCATGATGAGAGAACCTACGTATTCACGATCGGCTCGATGCTAACACGAAAGACAGAGGGTGTCAAAAGCCTCCGCGAGACGACGGCCGCTTCTTGACGATGCGGGCGGTGACCGTTACTATCGCCGCATAGTGCCACGGTAGGAGGGAGGGCCGATGATTCCACGAGAGCGAGTGCTGACGGCTTTGGCGCACGAGCAGCCAGATGTGACGCCCTGGCAGCTCGACCTCACGGCCGACGCACATGCCAAGATGGTGGCCTACACGGGAGACCCGGGCTTTGTAGCCAAGGTGGGCAACCATCTGGCGGGTGTTGAGGATGGCTTTTTCGAGGAGGTGCGGCCCGGCTTTTGGCGCGATGGGTTTGGGATCGTATGGAACCGCACCATCGACCATGACATTGGCAATGTGGAAGAGATCCTGCTCCCCGAGCCCACCTTGTCCGGCTATGCCTTTCCAGAGCCCGACCTAGAGCGCAACGCCAAGGTCTACGATCGGTTGGTGGCCGAGAACTCGGAGCGCTTTCGCCACGCCGGCGTAGGCTTTTCCATGTTCGAGCGCGCCTGGACGTTGCGGGGCATGGAGAATCTGCTGGCCGACATGGTGCTCCACCCCAGCTTTGTGGATGATTTGATGGATGAGATCCTGGCCTACAACCTGAAGGTGATCGACCATCTCCTGGCCTGGGATGTCGACTGTGTGCGGTTTGGCGATGACTGGGGCCAGCAGCGAGGCTTGATCATGGGCCCCAAGCACTGGCGGCGCTTTATCAAGCCGCGGGTGGCCGTCATGTACGAGCGGGTCAAGCGGGCGGGCAAGTTCGTCATGCAGCACTCGTGCGGCGACGTCGATGAGCTCTTCCCGGACCTGATCGACATGGGGCTGGACATCTTTAACACGTTCCAGCCCGAAGTCATGGACGTGCAGTGGGTCAAGCAAGAGTACGGCCAGCACCTGACCTTTTACGGCGGGATCAGCACCCAGCAGGTGTTGCCACGGGTGGGGCCGGACGAGCTCAAGCAGGTGATGCGTCACATGATCGAGACCATCGGCCGGGACGGGGGCTACATCGTGGCGCCCACTCACGCCATCCCACGGGATGTCTCCGCCGAGAACATTGCCGCCTTTATCGAGGTGGTGCAGAACCAGTAGCCAGCCCCGCGTAGGAGGGATGCGTTGGCCGACGCCCACCGGCACCCCGGTTCGAGATGGCCTAGAGCGCTGCTTCTGGCAGCGCTCCTTTTCCACCTGTCGCTGCTGGTCTCGTGGCGGGCGGGGTTTTGGAATCGGTTCACCTTTGACTCTACCGCCACTCAGGGATGGCGCGGATGGGACTTTTTTGCCCTCTATCAGGCTGGACACAATGTGCTCACGGGCGTCAGCGTCTATGAGAGCGATAACGAGGCCATCGACGTGGTCGTGCCGCGCCATACCCCCTATCGGTACTTGCCTCTCCCCGCCTACACGGTCGGTGTCGCGCTGAACGCTTTTCCCCCACTGTGGGGCTTTCGGCTGTGGGTGGTCGTCATCGTGGTGCTTTGGTGGGCCTGCGCTTGGGCCTCGTACCGCCTGGGGAGGGACCCCGCCGAGCGAGCGATCATGGCGGCCATGTGGCTCCTGTTCACGCCCTTTTACCTCGAGATCTACCTCGGGCAGTTCTCGGTGGTGCAGGCAGCGTTGGTGCTGGCCATCCTGTGGGCGCTGATGGGCCGGCTGCCGCGCTGGGTCGTCGACGCTGGCTGGGCGCTTAGCCTGGTGTGGAAGCAGAACACGGCGCTGCTGGGTCCCGTGCTGCTGCGCGAGCGCCGCTGGCGGGCGCTGTGGGTCGGTGCGGCCGTGGTGCTGGCCACCTCTCTGCCCTACTTTTTCCTTTACCCGGATAGCCTCGCCCGCTTCATGGGAAACCTGTCCTCTGGCGCGCCCTCGCCCCAGCTGGGGAACCTAGGGGTGCGGCAGCTTCTCTACAGCGTCGTCTCGGCTATCTGGCCGGGCCTCGCGGCCGAGGGCCACGGCCTGCTGCAGAGCGGATGGACAGCCTTGGTCATCGTGACGGGCTTGGTGGTGACCTTTGCCAGCAAGCGGTGGGATTCCGTGTTGGCGCTCTGCTTCTGGTTCACCACCTATTTCCTCGTGTACCATCACGTGTGGGAGCACCACTATGTGATGCTGTTGCCCGTCTTTGTGGTGCTCTACTATCGCTATCGCCATTGGGGCGTTCTGGTGGCTTGGGCGTTGGTGGCCATCTGGACCCCGTACGTGCTGATAGATCCCGGCGGCATGGCGGCCTATCATGCGCCTATGCGCTGGACGCCCCTCGATCCTCCTCTGGTGGATATCCTCTATCACGCCAGCAAGGCGTTGCCGACCCTGTGCCTCTGGGGGGCGCAGGCGTGGCTGATGGCGCGGCCCCGACCCGCGGTTGAGCCATGCTGACCTGGCTGCGCCGCCTGTTCGATGCGGCCTATCTGTACGCCATCGAGTCGTCGCCGACCCTGGTCTGGTCGCGAGGGCTGGTGGCGGCGGGCGCGGCGATGCTGGCCGTGGCGGCTGGCGTGGTGGTCTATGGGGCGCTACGCCGCGAGAGTGCCTCGCGGGGCTGGGTCTGGGCATCGGCGGCATGCTGGATGGCGGCGGGCGTCTCTATGCTGGCGCGTCCGCTGCTGTGGGGCGTGGCCTCGGCCAGGGCTTGGGCGTTCTCGTGGGCGGCGCTCGGCGCGGGCGTGCTCGCCGTTGGCCTCGCGCCGGCGCTATCATCGCTGCTGATCGGTCGGTGTCGGCGGCATCGGGTCTTCGCCTGGACGGCTCTCGCGGCTCTCCACGTTCTGGGGATGGCTGGTTGGTGGCTCTATGGCGGCTTGAGCGTGCCCTGGATCCTGGCCCTGACGGGACTCGTTACAGATGGCGCGGCGCTAAAGAGGCGACCAGCGGAACGCAAGGGGCTCCCAGTTGGCGCCCCTCTGCTGCTGACCTATGCCGCGCTGGCCATGCGCTGGGGCCTGGCCGAGGGGCTGGGCATCGACGTAGCCGCCTACCAGGCCTTTGACGGGGCGGATCTGCTCTCGTTGTGGTTCGGTGGATCCACCATGGCGTGGGTGGGCGGGATTGGAGCCTTGGTGCTGGCGCTCCATCGCGTCCTGCCAGGGGGCGCGGCCATCCGCCGTGGAGTGGCCCTCCTGGCGCTACTGCTGGGCCTTGGGATCGCCGTCGCGGTGGGCGCCCGCCACATGGCGGCCGCGGTGACGGCCAGCGATCCCTACTGCTACTTGCAGATGGCGGCAGATCTGGTCGAGCGCGGCACCGTCCTGCATCCCTTCCCGCTGGCGGACGTGGCACGCGAGGCGGGTGTGCCGCTCTGGCCTGTGGTGCATGTGGGATACCATGTGCCCGACGCGGCAAACATGGCGACCACCGTCTGGCCCATCGGCTGGCCGCTGCTTATGGCGCCGGTGTATGCGGCTCTGGGAGAATCGGGCGCGCTCTGGCTGGCGATGGTCTGCCTGTTGGCGACAGCCGTGGTGACGGGTTGGCTGGCTCGTAAGTTGCTGCGGGGCTCGCCGTGGGGCGGCTGGGTGGCCACCGGCGTGGCCGGCTTTTTGGTGTCGACCTCGCAGGAGGCCGTGCTGCGCAGCCTGGTGCCAATGGCGGATTCCGCCGCAGCGCTGTTCTCGGTGGGCATGCTGGCGTGCCTCGTGCGGGCCCGCGAGAGCCGCCGCCTGGGCTGGAGCTTGGCAGCGGGCGTCTGCTACGCTGTGGCCTACTGGATCCGTCACCCTCTACTGTTCCTGGGGTTGGGTGCCCTGCCCATCTATGGGGTGGGCCTTCGCGGCGGGCGGGTGCGGTGGCGCGAGCTGCTGGCCTTTGCGGCTGCGGCCCTGCTAGTGGCGACGCCCGACTTGGTCTACCACGCCGTTATGTTCGGTGCGCCGTGGGTCACCGAGTCGCCCGAATGGTTCCTGCTGAGCCCTGCGCACATCCTCATCACGGCTTGGGCCATGTTGACGGAGGGCTTTCTCAAGCGGGCCGAGTTTGGTTACCTCTGGCCCCTGACGTTGTGCGGGCTGGTGGCCGCGCAGCGCGCTCACGGGGTGGAGCGGGGTGCGTGGCGAGGATTCGTCTGGAGCCTAGTGGGGGCGTTGGGCTTTCAGCTCTGCTACCAGGCGCTGCGGTGGCGCGACCTGATCTCGTTGCTGCCGTGGCTGGCGATCTGTACGGGCATCGGTCTTGAGGATCTCTTGGCGAGGCTGCCGCGTGGCCGCTGGCGACACGCGGCTATTGTCATGGCGCTGATGCTCCTTCTGGGCCGCACGGCGTGGGTCATTGCTCTACCGCAGCAAGAGTCCGTGGCGGTCTTTGGGCATGTCTCCGCTTTGCAGCGGCAGGCCTATGCCGATCTGGCGACTCGCTTGCCCGAGGACGCCGTGGTGGCTACAGGCTTGAGCAGCGGGTCCGTCGAGCGCTACGTCGGGCGCGACACCATGCGGCTTGCCGACTGGACTGCGGGCGAGTTCGACGCCATGCTATCCTGTCTTGAGGCGGCGGGGCGGGAGGTTTGGCTGCTGGAGGATGGCGAGGAGGTGGGGGCGCTGCTGGGGCGCCTGCCGTCTGGCTGGACGACGCAGCCCGCTGGCAGCTATGAACTCCCCGCCTTTGGGTGGGGCTCCGAGCCGATGGCGCGCCCGGTTCGCCTCTGGGCCGTGAGACGTGAGGTCCCGTAGCTCGAAGGCGAGCCTTGACAGCAAGGAGATTGATGATATAATATATTAAGAATCTAATCTAAGCGCGGTTTACGCGAAAGGTGGGTTGCATGGATCGTCCTACCATCTACCTCGACAATATGGCTGCCACCCGCCTGGATGAGCGTGTACTCGATGCGATGCGACCGTATTTCTTTGACTCCTATGCGGTCGCTACCTCGCAGTTTGGCTACTCGCTGGGCATCGCCGCGCGAGACGCCCTCGAGGCCGCTCGGGCGGCGGTAGCGGAGCGGCTGGGCGCGAGCACCGACGAGATCGTCTTTACCTCGGGCAGCACCGAATCTACCAATATGGCCCTCAAAGGGGCCGCTGCGGCGCTCTCCCAGAAGCGTGGCCGCCACCTGATCACCACCGCTGTCGAGGATTTTCCCGTCTTGCAGAGCCTGCGCGCCCTAGAAAGGGGCGGCTATGAGCTGACCATGCTCCCTGTGGATGCACACGGGAGCGTCAACCCCGCTGACCTGGCCAACGCCCTGCGCGATGATACGGCGCTGGTCTCGGTTCAGCAGGCCAACCAAGAGATCGGCACGCTGCAGGATCTCGCGGCTCTTGCGGATCTGGCGCACCAGGCGGGGGCTCTGGTGCATGTGGATGCCACGTATGGCTGGCCCCGCGTTCCCCTCAAGTTGGATGCCCTTCCCGTAGACCTGGTCAGCCTGACCACGGCGCTAGCCCATGGACCCCGTGGCGTGGGCGCCATGTACGTGCGAGAGGGCACGCCCCTCCAAAAGTGGATGGATGGTGGCTTCCAGGAAGACAACCGCCGCGGAGGCCCCGAGGATATTGCGGGCGCGGTGGGTTTCGCGGCGGCGATGGATCTGGTCGATGCCGACGAGACGCAGCGTCTGCGGCTACTGCGCGATACGCTAGAGGCGCGCTTGCTGGGCGTCCCCCATACCGTGTTGAACGGGCATCCCCAGCGACGCGTCCCCACGCTGAGCAACGTCTCATTCCGCTTTGTGGAGGGTGAGTCGATTCTGCTGCACCTGGATATGCGCGGCATCGCCGTCAGCACAGGATCAGCGTGCTTTAGCCGCTCGCTGGAGGCGAGCCACGTCATCCTGGCCATCGGCGGGAACCACGAGAGAGCGCATGGTTCGGTGCGGCTCTCGTTGGGGCGCTACAATCAAGAGAGCGACGTGGACGCGGTGGCCTCGGCTTTGAGCGAGGTGGTGGCCCGCTTGCGCGAGATCAGCCCGCTGGGCAAGGAGGTGTAGGATGCCGTTGCCCTATAGTGAGACCGTAATGGAGCATTTTCGGCACCCGCATAACGTGGGAGCCCTGGAGGACGCTGACGCCAAGGCGGTGGAGGGCAGCCCCGCCTGCGGCGATATGGTGGCGGTCTACCTCAAGGTGGACGCAGAGAGCAAGGTGATCAGCGACATCAGCTTTGAGTCCTATGGCTGCGCCTCGAACATCGCCACAGGCTCGATCATCACCGATCTGGCCAGAGGAAAGACGCTGGACGATGCCAAGCGCCTTACCTGGAAGCAGGCGGCCGAGGCGTTGGGTGGGCTGCCTGCCATCAAGGCGCACTGCTCGGTTTTGGCGATCGACGGCTTACGGGCCGCCATCCAGAACTATGAGGAGCGGCACGGTTTGGTCACCCAGCGCGACCCCACGACGGTGGAGCTGGTGATGAGTCGCCTCAAGCGGGTGATGAACCCGATGGTGGGGTTGGATCTGGTGCGGACCAATTTGGTCACGGGTGTGCGCATCGACGATGGTGTGGTTACCGTGGTGGTCGATCTGCCTCATGATCACCAGTTTGCCAACAACATCCGCGCCGAGATCGAGGAAAAGATCGAACCGCTGTGGGATGTGAGCCACGTCATCGTCGAATTGCAGGAGTGAGGTGACCCATGGCACAGATTGACGTAGACGTTCGCGGGGAGACCTGCCCCGTGCCCCTGGTCGAGATGCGCAAGGCCGTGCTATCGGCCTCCAAAGGCGATACCATTCGGGTGCGCGGATCGCATCCCGCCTCGATGCAAGAGATCCCGATGGCGGTGGAGGCCCTGGGAATCACCCTGGTGGCGGTGGAGGGGGCGGAGACCGACTGGACCATCACGATTGAGCGCTAACGAGGAGACGAGCATGGCCCAGAGGACGACCATCGTCGTGCAGAGCGGCGATATGGACAAGCTCTACAGCGCCCTGATCATCGCCAATGGCTCGCTGGCCATGGGGATGGAGGCTTCGCTCTACTTTACCTTTTGGGGGTTGGAGCGCCTCAAGAAGGGCGGTTTGGACAAGGGACCGCTCTCGCGTATGCACATGTTGGGCCTGGGCAAGTGGATGGTTCGCCGGCGGATGCGGCGGGCAAAGGTTGCCGAACTGGAGCGGCTCATCACCGACTATCGGGCGCTGGGTGGGCGTATCATCGCCTGCGACATGACCATGGAGATCATGGGGATTCGCAAGGAGGATCTACGCGAGGAATGGATCGACGCCTATGGCGCCGTGGGGAGCTACTTGCAGGATGCCCGCGAGAGCCAGGTGACCCTGTTTATCTAGACACGGAGGACGCCCATGGCGCAGGAGCATGACAATCGGCCGCGGCTGCCAGGACGCGCTTTTCAGAGTGGGACCAAGCATACCCGTGGACGCGGCATGGTGGGTATGGGCGGCGAGCGGCCGAGGGCGCGCGGCCTACCTGCCGAGAGCGACCTGATCAACCTGCCTCCCCCGATCCGTGCCGAGGGGCCACCGCTGTGGGAGACCATCAACGCCCGTCGTTCGGCGCGGCGGTATGGCGGCGCGCCGCTTTCGCTGCAGGAGCTGTCACAGCTCCTGTGGGCTTGCCAGGGGATAACGGCTGAACGACGCGGGCTGAGCTTTCGGGCCACGCCATCGGCTGGCGCACTCTATCCCGTCGATACCTACCTGCTCGCCAACGCCGTGGACGGGTTGCCTGCTGGCATCTATCGGTACGTCCCCGAGGCTCACGGGCTGGTCCTCGTGCGCGAGGGCGCCATGGGCCAGGAGGGCTGCGCCGCCGCCATGGATCAGGGAATGGTCCACGATGCGCAGGCGACCTTTTTCTGGGCGGCTACCTTTGCGCGGGCGCGGTGGCGCTATGGCGAGCGCTGCTACCGCTACGCCTATCTGGACGCGGGGCACATCGCCCAGAACCTGGCTCTGGCGGCCGTGGGCCTGGGCCTTGCCAGTTGCCAGATTGCGGCATACTATGATGATGAGTGTGATGCCCTGCTGGGCCTCGACGGCGAGGATCAGACGGTAGTCTATATGTCGGTGGTGGGGCGCTCACAGGGATAGTGACAGGAGGGCGACAGAGATGACTCTCAAAGGCGCCAAGGTTATTGTTCTGGCAGAGGATCTGTACGAAGATCTCGAGTTGTGGTATCCGTACTATCGCCTCTTGGAAGAGGGCGCGTCCGTCACGTTGGTGGGCCCCAAGGCGACGAGCTATGCCAGCAAGTATGGGTATCCCGCTGTGGCAGCCGTCGCGGCGGAGGAGGTGGACGTCTCCGAGGTCCACGCGGTGATCGTGCCAGGGGGTTACGCCCCCGACAAACTGCGACGCTATGACGCGGTTCTGGATCTCGTCCGTGACGTGTATGCCAAGGGCGGCGTGGTGGCGTTCATCTGTCATGCCGCGTGGGTACCGATCTCGGCGGGCATCGTGCGGGGCAAGCATGCCACCTGCGTCGCCGCCATCAAGGACGATCTGGTCAATGCGGGCGCGATCTACGAGGACCGCGCCGTGGTGGTGGATGGTCGGCTGGTGAGCTCGCGGACGCCCGCGGATCTGCCGGCCTATCTGCCGGCGATCATCGCCGAGATTGCCAAGGTGGTCTAGCCTCTATCGTTCTAGTGGCAAGGCTCCGACGGGGGCTTTCGGGGACAGATCGGGTAGGTTAGAGTCGTGAGTTGTGTAGGGAAGGAGCAAAAGATGACATCGCTAGGGGATCGTTTGCAGCAGGCGGACTGGAAAAAGGAAAAGCACGTGCCCGTGATCGAGGCGCCCGATGAGGTCAAGGCGGGCGAGTTCTTTGAGGTGCGGGTCACCCTGGGCAAAGAGGTGGCGCACCCCAATACCACCGAGCATCACATCAGCCACATTACGCTCTACTTTCAGCCCGAGGGTGGCAAATTCGTGCATCAGGTTGGCCACTATGAGTTCTCCGCCCATGGTGAGTCGACGGACGGACCCAACGAGGGGCCCGTATACACGAACCACGCGGTCGTGACCGGCGTCAAGCTGGAAAAGCCGGGCACCCTGTACGCCGTGGCGCTGTGCAACATCCATGGCCTGTGGGAGAGCACCAAGACCGTAGCCGTCGTCTAGTCGCGTCTAGCCATAGAAAGGAATACCACGTATGCATCCCATGACCCTCAGCCACCTGCAGAGCGCCTTTGCGGGCGAGAGCCAGGCCCATATGCGCTATCTTGTCTATGCCGAAAAGGCCGAAAAGGACGAGATGCCTCAGATCGGCAGGCTGTTCCAGGCCATCGCCTGGGCGGAGCAGATTCACGCCAGCAGCCACTTTGTGGTGATGCGTGACCAGTTTGGGGCTGTCCAAACGGTGGCCGGCGCTGGGTTTGGCCTCGGCACCACCGCTGAGAACTTGGCTGTGGCGATCGAAGGCGAAGACTTTGAGGTGGCCGAGATGTACCCCGTGTACCAGGCCGCCGCCGAGTTCCAGGAAGAGCGGGGCGCGCTGCGCAGCTTTGACTGGGCCTGGAAGGCCGAGCAGACGCACGCGGCCCTGTTCCGCGAGGCCAAGGCTGCGGCCGAGGCGGGGGGAGACCTCGAGATCGATCAGGTGAATGTGTGCTCTCGCTGTGGGCACACGTTGGTGGGGGATGCCCCTGATCGCTGCCCGATCTGCAACGCCAAGAAGGAGACCTACCGCGCCTTCTAGGTGAGGATACCCGTGCAAGCGACGAGCGCGAACTAGCTTTGAGCGGTTCGCGCTCGTCACGTGTCTGGCGTCAGTCCAGCAGAGCTCATCGACGGGCGGCCTTGGCTCCTCCCAGAGAGAGCATGGCCAGAACCAACACGATGCTGATGATTGAGAGTGTCTCCATGGCGTGTACTCCATTACGTTGGGCTATCGTGTAGAACCCCAAACGCAACAAAGGGTTGCGGCCTTGCCCACGACGTGCTGATGTGTATGATAGGGTCATCGTGACGGTCGTCCGCCACCCACGCCGAGCAACATAAGCGAGACGAGCAGTGCAACGATCGCGAACCCGCTACCCATGGCGCACCTCCCACACCGATCCTGGCCGCTATCTGGACGACGGCCGCCGCTCGATGGTTCCACGCGGTGCGCGTCTGGCGTGGCTGGCAAGCTTGGTGTTGGCCGCTGGCCTATTGGCGTCTTGCAGCGTCTTGGTCGAGAGCGAGGCCTTTCGGACGCTGACGGCCCCTACCGCACTGCCGCCTGTGTCGACCTCGCACGCATCTCCCGATCCGGCCGAACCCGCTCCCGGAGCCACCCCGGCGGCACCTGACGCTGAGAGCCTGCCTCTGCCCGCCGCGTGGGTGCGGGATCTGGCATGGGGGCGCCTAGTGGAGGAGGGCGTCGCCGAGGAGAGCGCTGAGCCCGTGTGGGACGACAGCTGCGCCCCCGACAGCTTTTGCTGGGGGGCCTGGCGGCTGGAGCTACAGCGGCTGGCGGCTGGCGCCGAGACGGATCGCTTTGGCGTGAGGGCGTTGGGGGCTGGCGGGCTGCTGGTGGAGCTGGTAGTCGCGTCCGATGCAGTCGTTACGACCCAGGCCCTGATTCATCCCACGCCAGAGCCAACGGGTCGCCCCAGCCCGAGCCCCATCGCCGATGAGCAGGGCCGTACCGTGCTGATCTCGCTGCATAGCCTGCCATCGGGCTCGGTGCACGACGACATGGTGCGGATCTGGAGCGGCGACCTGGGCCAGATGGGCGTGCGTGGCGCGGATGACGAGCTGGAGCGGGCTGTGGCGGCCCTACGCGATTCGGGACGGTTGGTGCGCGTGCGAGGTTGGCACGAGCGCGATGTAGCCGACTATGGCGGCGCCCGCTTGGTCGTGGAAGCGATCATGGACGAGGGGCCGCTGCCCGAGGAGCCCAGCGAAGAGGGGCGGGTAAACGGCTGGCTCGGGACGGTCGTACGATTGCCCGAAGCCGCCAGCTTTGATGACTATTTCGATAGCCGCTGGCCTGGCGGCCAGTATGGGATTGTGGCCGAGGATTCGGCCTGGGCCGAGGCTTTGGAGCGGCTGCGGGCTTCGGGTGAGATGGTGCGCGTCTGGGGGCTTTTGCGAGACGGCGCCGATGACTATGGCGAGACGCAGATCGTGGTGAGCCGTATCGAGTTGGCCGACACGATCGTTGAGGACGACTAGTCCGATCTGCCGAGTTTGCTTTTCCGAGAGGCAGAGAGGGGAGAGGCCAACGCCTCTCCCCTCCTGTTCGGTATGCCTAGTTGGCGCGGACCCTTACAGCGACCGTGTGCCCGTCTATGCTGGTCTCGGCGCTCTGATCCCAGGCCCCGCCGTCATCCTCGGTCAGTAGGCGGGTGGCCAGGGTCTCATCCATGATGTGCTCACGCCATGGGGCGAGTACATCCAGAAGCTCAGGTTTCGCAAAGAACAGGCCTGCCGTGATGCGCTGGTCGAGGTCATAATCGGCCTCTTTGCGCAAGGTCTGAATCTGTCGCACCAGATCGCGGGCCCAGCCCTCGGCCTGCAGCTCGGGGGTGATGACGGTATCGATGGCCACGATGACGCCCTTTTCCTCGGCTACAGCCCACCCCTCGCGCGGTTGCGGTTCCACCAGGATCTCTTCTGGAGCCAACGTGATCTCGCTCCCCTCGACCAAGACGGTCACCGCATCACCTCGCTTGACCGCCGCTCCCACCGACTCGGGCTGCAAGGCGGCTAGGGCAGCCTTGGCCTTGGGGAAATCACGCCCCAAGCGCGGCCCTAGCAGGCGGCCGTCCGCCACGATGCGGTAGGTGACCAACTCGTCCTCCCGCTCGACAAAGGTCAGCGCCTTGACGTTCAGCTCGTCGGCTACGATCTCCACCATCTCGGGCGAGAGGGAGCCGCGACCGCCTGGAACCCAGACCATGGCGCTGCTCAAGGGCTGGCGCACCTTGATATTGGCGCTGTTGCGGGCGCTCAGTCCCAAGCCTGCCAGGGTGCGGGCCAGGGCCATCTGTTCCAGCAGCTTCCCATCGATCGCCTCTGTGTCGGGCTCGGGCCAATCGCAGTTGTGGATGCTTACCAAGGCGTCGGGCCTGACTCCCCGCACCAGGTTCTGGTAGATCGCCTCGGTGATGAACGGGATGAACGGCGCCAGCAGCTTGGCATAGCGTACCAACACATGGTAGAGCGTCGCATAGGCCGTCTGCTTGTCCGCGTCGTGCTCGCTCTTCCAAAAGCGACGACGGCTCCGCCGCACGTACCAGTTGGTCAAGTCGTCCAGGAACGACTCTAGCGCCAAGGTGGACCCATAGGGGTCCGAGTCGGTCAGCGCCTGGGTGACCGACTGGGCCACCTCGTTGACACGGGCGATGATCCAGCGGTCTAGCGGATTGGCGCTCTTGGGCGTGGGCCCCTCGGGCGTGCCGACGTCCTCCAGCGGCCAATCGGGCTGCCAGCCATCCAGGCCCGCATAGGTGGCCAGGAAGCTATAGACGTTCCAGAGCGGAATCACAAAGCGGCGACGGGTCTCGTCGGCGCGATGGTAGCCAAAGAGCAGGTTGTTCTCGGGCTTGTGGGCGCAATAGAGCCAGCGCATGACGTCGACGCCCATTTTGTCGGCGGCCTCGTTAAACTCGATCGAGTTGCCCCAGCTCTTGTGCATGGGGCGGCCATCCTCCGCCATGAGCGTGGCATAGGAAAAGTTCTCGCGAAAGGCGGGGCTGTTATCCAGCACGGTGCCCATAGCCAAGAGGCTGTAGAACCAGTTGCGGAACTGCCCTGGGAACGACTCGCTGATCCAGTCGGCTGGGTACCACTTTTCCCAGTAGGCGGGATCCGTGCGGTATCGCAGCGTGGAAAAGCTGACGATACCCGCATCCAGCCAAGGGTTGCCGACATCGGGGATGCGATGCATCTTGCCGTGGCACTTGGGGCACTCTAGAACCACTGCGTCGATGTGAGGGCGGTGGGGCGTGTGGCCCTCGAACTGGTCCCAGCCCTCCACCGCGCGCGTTTCGAGTTCGCGTTCGTCCCCGATCACCGAAAGCTCACCGCAATCGTCGCAGATCCAGAATGGCAGAGCCAGCCCCCAGTAGCGCTTTTTGCTGATCATCCAGTCGTGCATATTGCGGAGCCAGTCCAGCTCGCGCTCAAGCCCAAAGGAGGGGATCCAGCGGATCTGCTTTGTGACGCGGATCATGTCATGGCGCAGCTCGTCCATGCTGATGAACCACTCATCCACCAGACGAAAGACCAGATCGGTCTTGCAGCGCCAGCAGGTGGGGTAGCGGTGGGTATAGTCATCGACGCGATAGAGCAAGCCCTTTTCCTGAAGGTTCTGGAAAATGGCATCGGCCGCCTCGGAGGCCTCCGTCCCCGCCAGCCAACCAAAGGCCTCCACGAACTGGCCCGAGTCATCCAGCGGCGAGATGATGGGCAGGCCGTGCTCTTTGCCTAGCTGAAAGTCCTCGGCGCCGCAGCCAGGCGCGATGTGGACGATGCCCGTGCCCTCTTCCTCACCGACGGCGTCCCAGGCGATGACGACGTGAGCAGCGACGGCCGAGTTTGTGGTCTTGCTCTCCACGGCGCTCTGCGTGAACCCGCCTGGCTGTTGCGACGTGGCCAGCTCGTCAAAGGGGCCGTCATAGGTCCACCCCACCATGGCGCTGCCAGGGAGTTCGCGCACCACCTCGTAAGCGCCCTTGAGCATATGCGCGGCGCCCTTGGAGAGATAGAGGGTCTCGTCGCCCTGACGGACTTGGAGATAGGTGAGATCGGCGCCGACCGCGGCGGCCACGTTGCTGGTCAACGTCCAGGGGGTGGTTGTCCACACGAGCAACGAGGCGTTCTCCTGGTCGCGCAGTGGGAAACGGAGGCAAACGGCGCGGTGGGTGCGATCCTGGTAGCCATCGGTGACGATCTCGTGCTGGCTGATGCCCGTAGCGCAACGGGGACACCAGGGCATGACGTCCACGCCCCGATAGAGCCAACCCCGTCGATGGCACTCGCTGAGGAACCGCCAGATCATATAGTTGTTCTCGTTAGAAAAGGTAAAGTAGCTGCCGCCCAGCTCTGGCAGGCCCAGTCGCCCCACCAGATCCTCGACGGTGCTGGTGACTGGCCCCTCGGGCCCCTGGAGCGTCAACTCCTGGGAGGGATCCTCCATCAGCGCGTCGGCGAGACGACACAGGTCATCGGTGTCGTTCCAGTCCATCCAGTAGCCCAGGCGGATAGATTGATCGGTCTGGACCGCCGCGTAGCGCAAGACGCGCTCCTTGCACTTTTGCACAAAGCGGTCCAGCCCATAGGCTTCGATGTCGCGCTTGGTCGAAAAGCCCAGCTCGCGCTCGACCTCGACCTCAACCCAGAGGCCCTGGCAATCAAAGCCGTTCTGGTAGCGGGCATCGCGGCCGCGCATGGTCCAGAAGCGGTGGAACAGGTCCTTGTAGGTGCGACCCCAGCCGTGATGCACGCCCATGGGGTTGTTGGCGGTGATGGGTCCATCGATAAAGGACCAAGTAGGCATGCCCAGGCGGCGCTGGCGCCCGCGCTCAAAGGCTTGCGTCTCTTTCCAGAGCCGCAGGATATCGTGCTCCTGGGCGATCAAGTCGACCTGCGTTGGGACCTCTTTGAACGGCATAGCAACCCTCCGATCGTGACTGAAAACGAAAAAAGGCTCTCGTCCGCTGGGGACGAGAGCCGTAGCTTCCCGTGGTACCACCCCGATTAGCCGCCTCGGCGAGAGACGGCCCACTCGAGTGCCTGCCGGAGACGCCCCTGGGGCGCTCCGAGAGGCACGTCCCGATAACGAGGGACGAATCCGTGCCAGCTTAGTGGGGCTAGGCGCCCGTTCGGCGGCAGGCTCGGGAGGGATTTTCGGTCGGGCGATGCGTGCCCGCTTTGCACCTTCCGCGGGCTCTCTGGACGCTCAGACCCAACCTACTCGGCTCCGTCTATGCCAGTGAGGCTGTCTGTTGGTGGCACGAGTATAGCACAGAGCCGAGCCAAAGCAAGCTAGCGCCCAGCGGCTAGAGCTGTTCAACGTTGGGGCGCCAGCCAAGCTCCTGGAGCAGCGATCGCATCTCGGCCTCGGTGAGGGGACGGCTCTTGCCAGCCAATGCCACCACCACGGCCTCCATGACGTTGGTGCCGAAAGTGCGGCCAGCGATACGGGGCGTGCTGGTCACCAGATGGGTTACCCCACGCTCGCGGAACAGGGCCACGTCGCGTGGGGTGGTGGTGTTGGTGGCGATGATCTTGCCCGCCATATCGTGCGGCATGTGGTGCGTAATATAGTTGCAGTCCCCAGCGATGACCGTCGCCCAGGCGAACCAGTCCTCGAACCGGGGCTCATTCCGATCCTCGTCCTTGCCCGTGGGGTAGAGCATGGACATGGGCAGGTGGCGTACGATCGGACCGATGAGGGCAGCCACGCGCTCCAGTGAGGCCAGGCTGCGCATCGACGCGGGGATGCCTAGGCCGAAAGCCAGGTCACCGATGATCATGGCATAGCCAGCGTCGGCGAATGAGCGGGTCATGCCGATGCGATCCAAGGCGGATGGGACTAGCACGTGACGTTGCGCTGGAGCGCCGATCTCTTGCTCGATGGCGGCGGCCATCTGGAGCTCCATGACGTTCTTGAAGCCAGTGCCATCGACCACCGGCGTATGCTTGACACCTTGGATCAGCTTTTCCACCGAAGCCATGGTATAGCTATGCCGAACGGAGGCGATGGTGAGAACGGCCCCGCCGACGCCCAGGCAGTCTACCTGGCCATCAAGCTCCTGGTACAGCGCCTGAGCCCGTTGGACATCGCCATCGGTGCCAATGCGCTCGATCGAGATGGTCTCGCCCAAGAGCTCCACCGTGGCGACGTGGTCGCGTGAGCTACTTCCCAGGCTGACGCTGACAACCCGCTTCATTGGGAGCAACCTTTCGCATCGGGTAGGATTTCCTCGATGATGATAACCGCGATTGAGCGGGGTGGTTACGCCCTAGCGCAAGGCCTGGTGAACGTGTCTAGCGATGGCATCGGCGGTGAGTCCGTGCTTGAGCAAGAGCTCATCAGCGGTGCCCGACTCTCCGAACTGGTCGCGCGTGCCGAGCCGCAACAGGCGTGGCGAGCCACCCCGCTCGGCTAGAATCTCGGCCACCGCGCTGCCTAGCCCCCCGATGATGCTGTGCTCCTCGATGGTCACCACCAGCCGGCAGGCGTCGGCGGCGGTCGCGACTGCCTCGTCGTCCAGGGGCTTGAGCGATGCCATGTTCAGGACGCGCGCCTGGACGCCTTGCCCTCTCAGAGCGGTGGCCGCATCCATGGCTGCTGCCACCATGTGGCCATAGGCCAAAAGGGCGACATCATCGCCATCACAGAGCTGGGTGGCTTGCCCCAGCGCAAACTTGTGGTCAGCAGGATGTACGTCAGGCACGGGATAGCGTCCCAGCCGCAGATAGACGGGCCCGCCCAACGCAGGAAGGGCTTGGACGACGGCGCGGGTCTCGACGGCGTCCGCGGGCGCGATCACGCGCATATGGGGCAGGGCCCGCATGAGGGCGACGTCCTCCAGGGACTGGTGGCTGGCGCCGTCG
>DAIRUQ010000012.1:0-12803 GCA_036803245.1 Chloroflexota bacterium
TATCAAATGATAGAACGACACGCCTTCGGTGACGTTTTCATTTGACTGGACACGGCCCCGCGGGAATTGACGGATACATGCTGCCAGCACCCTTGCCTTCCACCAAGGCGAGTGGTAGAATCGGGACAGTCGTGGCGGCGGTGCCATCCGAGTGTGGGAGCTGCGCTCGACCCTCCAGGGTTAGCGGCGCGTGCAGACCAAGCCCAGAGCCCTATCAGGCGGGCGCGATCTGCGCATCACAACGCTCCATCCTCGTCGCTCGGGCGGGCCAACCGCTGTCTCTGAGCCTCTCACTAGGAGCTCCAGCGGCACAAGCTAGATGCGTAAAGCGGATGGGTTGATCTCTGTCATTGGCCCACACGCTTGGTTTTCGCGACTGTATCGTTTACCCCTTGGCTATAGCGCAAGCCAAGGTCATCTTGTCTCTGTTACTGGAGGGCGCTATGCAGGCCGACCAGCTCTGGCAAACGGCATTGGGCCGAATCGAGCTAAAACTGAAGCGAGAGGATTACGAGACCTGGCTGAGTGACAGCGAGGGGCTCTCGTATGAGGACGGCACCCTGATTGTGGGGGTGCGCTCGGCCTATGCCAAGGACTGGCTGGCCAACCGCCTTTATGGCGACATCCATCACATCGTCAGCGATGTGGCCGATCGCACCTGCTCGGTGCGGTTCGTGGTCAAGCGTAACGGCGTCCACGCGGGCGATGTGGACGAGCTTTTGGGCATGCGACAGGACGTGCCTCCTGATTCGGGGCTCTCGCGGGTGAACCCGAACAACCGCTTTGACAACTTTATCGTCGGTGCCGCGAACCGTCTCGCGCACGCGGCGTGCATGGCGGTGGCCGAGGCTCCCGCCACGACCTACAACCCGCTCTTTGTGTACGGTGATGCTGGCTTGGGCAAGACGCACCTCTTGCATGCCATCGGCAACCATGTGGCTCGCACCAACCACCGCGTGTTGTACGTCTCGGGCGAGACCTTTACCAATGACCTAGTGAATGCCATCCGTACTCATACGACTGACGAGTTCCGCGCTACCTATCGCACCATCGATGTGTTGCTCCTGGACGACGTGCAGTTCCTAATCGGTAAGGAACGCACCCAAGAAGAGTTCTTTTACACGTTCAACGACCTGCATCAGGACAACCGCCAGATCGTGCTGTCGAGCGATCGTCCACCGAGCGCGTTTGTGGGCTTGGAGGAGCGCTTTCGCTCGCGGTTCGAGTGGGGGCTGACCACCGATGTGCAACCGCCCGATCTGGAGACACGTATGGCCATTTTGGTCTCCAAAGCGGAGGAACGTGGCATCACGCTGCCAGCCGAAGTGACCGAGTTCATTGCGCAGCAGGTGCACAGCAATATCCGCAAGCTCGAGGGCGCGCTCAACCGCGTGTTAGCCTTGGCGCGCATGATGGGGTATCCCCTAACGGTACAGACGGCGCAACGGGCGCTCAGCGATATGCTGTCTCCCTCCTTTGACGTGGATATGGATCAGATCATGGCGGTGGTGGCGCGACACTTTGCCGTAGGCGTGGACGATATCGTCGGGCCGCGCCGCACGCGGGCCATCGCTGTGCCGCGCCAGGTCGTCATGTATCTCACCCGTGAGATGACCGAACTTTCCTTCCCGCAGATCGGCGAGACCTTGGGTGGGCGCGATCACACCACCGTCATGTACGGGTGCGACAAGATCGCCGCCCTGTTCGAAAAAGACGAGGAGCTGCGCCGCCAGATCCTGGAGGTCAAGCGGGTGCTGGCTGGGCGGGCGCATCCCGAGCCTGCGCACGCCTCGGCCTAGCCCGCTCTGTCGGGCCGCCGACGACGGCGCCGCTATCCCCTACCACTTGCGGCGCCCACATGGCGTCGGTATAATCGCCCTGTCGTCACGTTGGGCTGGTGCAAACGCCCACAATCCACTGCGTCAGGGGACTATGCCGACACAAGATCACACCCGCCACGATTCCATCCTAGTGCTGGACTATGGCTCGCAGTACAGCCAGCTCATCACGCGGCGTATCCGCGAGTGCCACGTGTTCTGCCAAGTGGTGCCATGGGATGCCCCTTTGGACGAGATCGTGGCTCTCGATCCTCGCGGCCTGGTGCTCTCGGGTGGCCCGAGTAGCGTCTATGCGCCCGACGCCCCCAGCTTGCGCCTAGAGCTGCTGGAGCTTGGCATCCCTGTCTTGGGGATCTGCTATGGCATGCAGCTGCTAGCGCACTATTTGGGGGGCGAGGTAGAAGCCACGGGCGAACGCGAGTACGGCCCCGCCAGGGTGCAGATCACTGCGGGAGCGAACCCGCTTTTCGATGGGCTGCCTCACGACCTGCAGGTATGGATGAGCCACGGCGATCGAATCCGTGCCTTGCCGCGCGGCTTTGTGACGCTGGCGGAGTCCGAGAGCTCGCCTCACGCCGCCATGGCGGACGCCGATAGACGGCTATACGGGCTGCAGTTCCATCCCGAGGTGGCTCATACCCCGCTGGGCATCGACATCTTGCGCAACTATGCCGTGCGCATCTGCGGTTGCCGCGCCGAGTGGACCCCCAGCTCTTTTGTGGACGAGGCGGTGGACAACATCCGTGCGCAGGTGGGCGATGGGCGGGTCATCTGCGCCGTGTCAGGAGGCGTGGATAGCACTGTGGTCGCCACGCTGATCCGTCGCGCGGTTGGCGATCAGCTGACCTCTATCTTTGTGGATACGGGCCTGATGCGCAAGGATGAGCCCGAGGAGATCGTTCGCGACATGGGGGCGCTCCTGGGCGGCAGCCTGATCCATGTCGATGCCAGGGAACGGTTCCTCCGGGCTCTGGCTGGCGTCACCGACCCTGAGCAAAAGCGCAAGATCATCGGCCACGAGTTCATCGCGGTCTTTGAGGAGGAAGCGCAGCGGTACGGCGACGCGGCCTTTCTAGGGCAGGGTACGCTCTACCCAGACGTGATCGAGAGCGCTAGCTCGCCAGGAAGCGCCGCCAAGATCAAATCGCACCACAACGTGGGCGGCTTGCCCGAGCGGATGAAGCTCGAGCTGATCGAGCCGGTGCGGCTCCTGTTCAAAGACGAGGTACGCGCGGTGGGTGAGGCCTTGGGCCTGCCCGAGCGGATGGTGCAGCGGCAACCGTTCCCGGGACCTGGCCTGGCTGTGCGCCTGATCGGAGAGATCACCCCGGAGCGTCTGGACGCTCTCCGTGAGGCCGATGCCATCGTGCGCCAAGAGGTCGCCGCGGCCGGGCTGGATCGGACCATCTGGCAGTATTTCGCAGTGTTGACATCGCTGCGGAGCGTGGGCGTGATGGGTGATAGTCGGACCTATGGCTATACGGTGGCAATTCGCGCGGTGACCAGCGAGGATGGGATGACCGCCGACTGGGCGCGCATCCCGCACGATGTGCTCGCTCGCATGGCCAACCGCATCGTCAACCAGGTTCCCAGCGTCAACCGGGTGGTTTATGATATCTCCAGCAAACCGCCCGCAACGATCGAGTGGGAGTAGGCATCGGCGCTCGTGAGCAGCGTGGTGCGTTGAGGCAACCTACGGGAGCGGCCATGGCGCAAGATCAAGCTCCAGAGATCCTCCAGTTCAGCATCGACCAAGGGCAGGTAGACCTGGCACCTGCTCGGTTCGCCATTGTGGATCCCGCGCTGCATCGCTCTTGGCGCGACCTGGGCTATCTGCTGCTGGCTATCGATGCGCTCGACGCGGACCTGCCGGACGAGATTTGCGACCAGGTCTTCAGGGCCATGACCGAGACTTACTATCGTGAGGCCGCCTCCAGCGTGACGAGGGCCGTGCACGCTGCCGTGGGAGCGGGGAACCAGGTGCTTTTTGAGCACAATGTGCGCGCCGATGCACAGCACACCGTTAGCGTTGGCCTGAACTGCGCCTCTGTGCGCGGACTGGATGCCTACGCCGCTCAGTATGGTCCCGCCCTCACCGTCTACATCCACGATGGTCAGATAGCCTACAGCCCAAGCGACTCGCCCTGGCTGACCAAGGAGACAGCGGAGAGCCCCGCCGTGAGCTCTAGTGCCATGTGCGGCGTGACCCGTCGAATCGAGCCACAGATCTTTCACGTGCCGCTTCAGCCTGGGGACACCCTGATCCTGGGCTCTACCTCGATGATCCGCAGCGCCAACCAGCGCAGTCTGGCGGCGGCTATCCGATCGGCCAAGGGGCTAGGCTGGGAGACGGCGGTTGGCAGCATCACGGGCGAAGAGGTGGTCGGTGGGGCACTCTACCATGTGCCCGAAACGGCCGTCGCCGTCGAACCCGTAGAGCAGCCTGCCAAGGGCGTCGAGCCGCCCAAGGCCGCCGCGCCCGCGGCCCAACCGGTCCCCGCGACGCCATCAGCTCGGTCTACGTCCTCCAAACCGACGGCCAAGCCGGCGCCCAGCGAGGAGCCGTTCCGTCCTGAGCCGGAGCCGGCGGTTGCCGCCTCCGCTCCCAAGCGACCCAAAGTCAGCCTGCCCAAACCCTCTGTCGACCTGGGGCGGATAGGCCGGAGGGTGGGGAAGGGCGCCTCGACGGCGTTGGACAAGGCTTCTGGCGCTCTGCTGGAGACGCTGCCGCAGCAGCTGCCCGAGCGGCCTATCGTGGAGGATCGTCGTGGGCGAACGGCGGTGCGGCTGGCCAACCGCGTGTTGATTGGCCTCGCCATCGCCATTCCCCTGGTCATGTTGGCGCTCATTATTGCCTTTCGCGTCCAGGCGGGCCGCCTGGAGAGCCAGTATATCCGCGATGTCTACACGCGGGCGGCCAACGCGTGGGATAGCGCCCAGGCTTCCGAGGAACAAACGGTAACTCGGCGGCTCCTGCTAGAGTGCCTCGATGCCACCGAGGAGGGGCTGGCCTTTGACCCCGAGCACACGGGGTTGGCGGATCTCACCAGCCGCGCCACGCGACGCCTGGACGAGATCGACCGGGTCGAACGACTCTACCACGTGTGGCAACTGGCCGAGATCCCTGGGGCCATGGAGGCGCCGCTGGATTCGGCCCGCATCGTACTGAACGAGAACCAGGTCTATGTTCTGGATCGCGGGGCCGACCGCGTTTGCCGCTACGAGCTGAACGAGGTGGGCGATGCACTCCGCGATGGGGCTACGGACCCGGTCATGCTCAAACCGGGCGATGAGCTCGGCGGCGTTGTGCTGGGTGACGTGGTGGATATCGCCTGGATCGAGTCGGGCGGCGTGCGACGGCAAAGCGTGTTTGCTGCGCTGGAACGCAGCGGCTCGCTGATCGCCTTTATGCCGCAGACCGGCATCACCCTGCAGCCAGTGGCCAACAGCGATGCCTGGTTGGGACCGGTGGCGATGGGCGCCTACGTTGGCAACCTATACATTCTGGATCCGCTGATGGGGCGCATTCTCAAGTACGTCCCGGTCGATGATGCCTATACCACGCCGCCAACCGACTATCTGGAAACCTATCAGGGCGTGGATCTCACCGGCGCGGTGGATATGGCCGTCGATGGGAACATGTACGTCCTATACGCCGACGGTACCGTCCAAAAGTACCTGGCCGGAGAGCCGCAACCATTCTCGATGCGGGGCCTGCCTGACGCGATGGATAGCCCGCGGGCGATTTTTGTGAGCGGGCCGCAAGAGCCCGATGCGCCGGGTTTCGTCTATGTGGCCGATACCGGCAACCAACGGATTCTCCAGTTCGACAAGCAGGGGACCTTCCTGCGGCAGTTTCGGGCCAGTGCTGGCCAGCAGGTGTTGCGCGATCTTCAGGGGCTTTACGTGGACGAGGAGACCGGTAGGTTGTTCATCGTGAGCGGGCGCACCCTGCTACTCACCGCCTTTACCCCCTACCCAACGAGTTGATGGTGACATGACGTTGATCCTGGGTGTCGAGAGCTCGTGTGACGAGACGGCGGCGTCGATCGTCGAGAATGGGCGCCGCATACTCTCCAACGTGGTAGCATCGCAGACCGAGCTCCACGAAAAGTATGGCGGCGTCTTTCCCGAGATGGCCTCACGGCAGCACATTCGCGCGATCACACCGGTGTTGCGCGAGGCCCTGGCCCAGGCAGAGGTTGGATGGGACGACCTGGATGCCATCGCTGTGGTGCATGGCCCGGGGCTGGCTGGATCGTTGCTGGTAGGAATGAACGCTGCCAAGGCCGTCGCTTTTGCGCGCGGCATCGCGCTGGTGGGCATCAACCATCTCGAGGCCCATCTCTATGCCAACTGGCTGATCCCCCCAGATATGACGGCGGCCGACTATCCGCCCCCGCCGTTTCCCTTGCTCTGCCTGATCGTCTCGGGCGGCCACACCGACCTGGTGTTGATGCGTGAGCACCATCAGTACGCGCGTCTGGGTAGCACCATCGACGACGCGGCGGGCGAGGCCTTTGACAAGGTGGCGCGTTTGCTGGGGCTGGGTTACCCGGGTGGGCCGGCCATCCAGCGCGCCGCCGAGCAGGGGAACGCCGAGGCCTATGCCTTTCCCAGGGCGTTGCAGGCTGGGCCGTACGATTTCTCCTTCAGCGGGCTCAAGACGGCCGTCCTGCGCCAGGTGCAGGACCTCCGCAAGGCGGCCGGGCACGACGTGGAGGATCGTGGCGTCAAGTTGGCTGACGCGACGGTGGCGCCCGACTCGGAGCTACCCATCGCCGATCTCGCGGCCAGCTTCCAAGCGGCTGCGGTCGACGCTTTGGTCACCAAGACGGCGCAAGCCGCTGAGGATCATCATGCCGTTCAGGTGCTGGTGGCCGGGGGAGTGGCTGCCAACGCCCTGCTCCGGCGCGAGCTGCAGCGCCAGTTGGGGGTGCCGGTGCGCTTTCCGCCGGTACGGTATTGCACCGATAACGCTGCTATGGTGGCTGCTGCCGGGTACTATCGCTATCTCGCGGGCCAAAGAGATGACGCCTACCTCGACGCCGAGCCCGCGCTGCACCTCGACCATGGATCCTGATCGGGCGGGCTTTGCCAAGCGCGTTCACGAGCTGGTGGCGCGCATTCCTCCGGGGCGGGTCACCACCTATGGCATGATCGCTCGGGCGCTTGGTGCGCCGCGCGCGGCGCGCACCGTGGGCTGGTCCATGCACAACTGCCCTGACTGGGTGCCGTGGCACCGCGTGGTGGCAGCCAACGGCCGGCCGGCGGGAGATCCTGCCGCGCCACGGGCTCAGTTGCAGTGGGCTTTGCTGCTCGATGAGGGCATCGAGCCCGAGGTGTCGGGCCCGGCGGGACGGCGCATTGATCTGCAACGTTACGGTTGGGATGGAGCCGAGGACGTGGGTAATGGCGGATGAGCTGAGGCGCCAAGAGCTGCGCAAACTACCCAGTGTGGACGCGCTGTTGTCTGACGCGCCGGATGATCTGGTCGGCCGCCATGGCCGCGACCTGGTGGTCGATGCCCTGCGCGAGGCGATCGAGCATGCCCGCGCCGGCATCATCAAGGGAGGCTCTTGCCCCGAGAGAGCGGAGCTGTTGGCGCAGGCGGCCGCCTGGATGGAGCGGCTCGGCTCGCCCACGCTGCAGCCGGTGATTAACGCTACCGGTGTCGTCCTGCATACCAATCTGGGACGTGCTCCCCTCAGCAAAGCGACCTTGGCTGCCATGGTGGCGGCGGGCAAGGGGTACAGCAACCTCGAGTTCGATTTGGCCGCCGGGGTGCGGGGCTCTCGCTATGTGCACGCCGAGTCGTTGCTCTGCCAACTGACGGGTGCCGAGGCTGCGCTCTTGGTTAACAACAACGCTGGCGCGGTACTCTTGGCCTTGATGGCGCTCTGTCGCGAGGGTGAGGTGATCATCTCGCGGGGCCAACTGGTCGAGATCGGTGGCGGCTTTCGCATTCCGGATGTCATGGCACAGAGTGGGGCGCGGTTGGTCGAGGTCGGCACCACGAACCGCACCTATCTGCGCGACTATGAAGAGGCCATCACGGCCGAGACGTTGGCGCTCTTGCGGGTGCACTCGAGCAACTTTCGGGTGCAGGGCTTTGCGCACCAGCCGACGCTGGGGGGCCTGTGTGAGCTGGCGCACCGGCGCGACCTGTTGGTGATCGATGACCTGGGCAGCGGCACGTTGGTCGACACACGCACCTACGGGCTCCCCCACGAGCCGATGGTTCCCGAGAGCGTCGCGGCGGGCGCCGACCTGGTTTGCTTCTCGGGAGACAAGCTGCTGGGCGGGCCTCAGGCTGGGATCGTGGTCGGGCGGAAGGACCTGGTTGAGCGGCTGCGACGTTTTCCCCTGACGCGGGCGTTGCGGGTGGACAAGACCACCATTGCGGGGGTGCAGGCGAACCTGCTGCACTATTTGCGGGGCGAGGTCGCCAGCCAGATTCCCGTATGGCGGATGATCGCCACCAGTCGGGAGGAGATCGCGCAACGGGCCCAACGTCTGGTGGACGAGCTGCACCGCCCGGGGTGCGATCTGGTGGATGGCCGCTCCAAAGTGGGGGGCGGGTCGCTGCCGGAAGAGACGCTGCCCACGACGCTGTTGGCCCTCCCCGGCGAGCCGGTGTCGTTGGCGGCTCGGCTGCGCACAGGATCGCCTGCCGTGGTGGCCCGCGTTCAGGACGGGCGCGTCGTGCTGGACCTGCGGACGGTGCTGCCCGAGCAAGAGCCGATGCTAGCCGCTCGGATCGGCGAGCTGCTCGACGATTAGCCGGTAGCTGGGCCGCGTCGCCGTGTGGCGGTTGGTGGCGGCGACCACCACGATGAGCCGTCCATCCGATGGCGCTTCCTCAAGCGACCAAACTGCGCTGCCATCGCGCCCCACCGGCAGATGCTGGACGCGCGTTCGGTCGGTCTGTTCCACCACAATCAGCCGCCAACTCTGCGCGATCTCGACGGGCGTGTGCGTGAAGCCGTCAGCGCTCCAGTCCATGCGGATCGGAGCGTCTGTGTGGGGATCCATCGCCTCTTTCGCCGTCACTTGGATGGCGCGGCCGTCGGCGGTCTCTCCTGAGACTGCTACCTCGTCGAGAAAGAGCCCCGCCCCGTGCACCGCTTCATCGGTCATATAGTCCCAACGGACCAACAGCTCGGCGCCGGCGTAGGCGTCCAGCGCGACCGATTCGGCGAGCCAGCGTGACTGGCAGGCCGCGTCCCCAGTGGCGTCGCAGCCCGAGCGACCGGTGTAGGCGGGACCGTAGGCATAGCCCAACGGATCGTACGTCGATGTGGCGTCCGTGCCGAGCAGGTGCCAGGTCTGGCCGGCATCCTGGGAGACCCGCAGATAGGCATAGTCCCACCCTGGCTCGAGATCATGCCAGAGCTGATAGGCCAGCGTGGCCGTGGCCATCCCCCGTAGATCGACATAAAGTTGCAGCCAAGTATGCACGCCGTCCCCGCGTCGCGACCACCACACGCGCTCGCCGCTGGGGGACTGCTCTGGGCCGATCGAGATGGCTGCATCGCCCTCGAACCGGATCTGGATGCCGTCCCCCTGTGTGAGGTCGAGCTCCCAATAGTCGCCGCCATAGTTGGCGACGGTGTCGGCGACTGCGGCGGGCGGCGAGGTGAGAGGCACGGGCGCCACCGTTGCGCCCAGGCGGCTGTGATACCCATAGCGCCCCCCAGCGGTTGCGGGGTCATCCAACAGGTTGGCGACCAGCCAATCCGCAAAGATGCCGTCCATGCCCCCCTCAGCGGCGAGCAGGCGGTCGATGCTGGCGGGCGCGTGGTCATCATCTTGGTCGATCTCGGCGACTGACTGCAGGCCGAAACGATCGGCCAGGTAACGCAGGAACAGGTACGACGAGTCATAGTCACGCGCGCCGACGGCAGGATCGTCATGCCAGATCAGCAGGGGATGGTCGGGCTGGGCCAGCAGTTGGCTCCCGCGCTGGACCGTCGCCAGGCCGGTAACATCCTCCGCTAGGGTAGAGACGCCCTCGTTGAACCACGCATCCTCGCTGGGATCCTGGACCAGGTGGGCCAGGTGCCGCAGCTCATGGGCCAGCACGCCCAGATAGGGACCGGTGCCCGGCTGGACGTGATGGAGGTTTACCGCGATCATCGCGCGCTGGTTGCTGTGGGCGTATACGCTAGTCGGCAGAAGGCTGGCGCGGCTGACATAGGCGCTGGCACCCGAAAAGCCGGCGTGTACCACGGCGACGCGGCCATCAGCGGGGAGAGCCGACCCGCCCAGCACCTGGCGCATGGTGGGATAGATCACCGTGTCCCACGTGTCGATCGCCGCTGCTACCGCTTCGGGAGCTATCTCCCAGCCGTCCTCTATCCATACGCCGAGGTGCTGGCCGAGGGCCACACACTCGACCTTTACCTCGCGCATGGTTCCCGTATCCACATCGGCGATCCAGAAGCTGGTCCTATCGCCCGGCTGCTCGGTGGTTAGCCAAGGGTCGAACTCTGGCGGCGTTGACGAGACGATGCCGAGATCGGCGGCGAAGGCTAGATCGTCGCGCGAGGGCAAGCGCCACAGCGCAACGTCAGGCGCGGGGACCGACGGCCAGGCTGTCGCCAGCCCATCGGCTGGGCCTTTGGGGGTTGCTGCTGGGGCTGCAGGAGACGAGGGCCGCGCAGGCGCGACGCAACCTAGCAACCAAAGAGCGGCAGCCAGTGCGCGCGCCAGTTGGCCGAGACGTCGCATCAGGTCTTGGTGATCTCGAGCTGGCCGCCGCAGTTGGGGCACTTGCGCAGGTCGGAACGGACCGGCAGCTTGGTACCGCAGTAGGGGCAGGCCTTTTCCTTGAGTGAGCTCATGAGGCCCGTAAAGACATAGACGATGCGGTCGCCACGCTGCTCGCGCCGAGTGGAGCCGTCGTTCACCAGCTTTTCCAATACCTTGCCCGCTTCGTCGGCCGAGATGCCGTACTCGGCACGGAGTTGAGCTACTGTCAGTTCTCCCCCCAGTCGCCGGGCCAGCTCGACGGCGCCCGTCTCCAGCGCTTCGGGGTGGATGGCGGCCAGGCGGCGTAGCCGCTTGAGCCCGGCCACCAGCAGGATGGCGCCGACGGCCAGCAGCGCCAACGCCACCAGGATTCGGTTCGGCCCCGTGGCCGACGCGATCAGAAAAAGCAGCCCGAGGACGATAAAGGGAATCGACGCGATCACGGCGACAATGGCGGGGGCCTTTTTCATCTTTTGCTCTCCTGTCTAGTTCCAGGCCTTGGTGGCTTTGTTCAACGCTGCGCCCATGGTCTCGAACAGCCCTTGGATATTCGCGTCGGTCAGCCGATCGCTGATGTAGGTCTTGATGATGCGGCTGAACTCGAGCGGGTTGGTTCCCATCTGCTTCTCGTCTTTGACCTTGTCGGCCAGGGCGCGCCAGGTCTCGTTGAGCGCGATGGTGGACCGGGGCAGGATCACCGGCACGTCTTTGAGGTTGTAGCGGCGTTGCTCCTGGATCACGGTGGCCACGCTCTGGCCAAAGCGACGGAGGCCCTCCCCCACGCCCTTGGTCAGGCCCAGCGCTTCGGCCACCGACGCGAGGCCGGTCTCATAGTCGGCCCGTACCCGGTTGCGCTGAATCAGCTCGCGTAGGGCGTCGCCCAGCTCGCCATCGACGGCAGGATCCTGGTCCAGTTCCTCGAGGACGCGGGTGATGGCGTTCTGTTGGGCCAGGTCCGCTAGGTTGTTGCGGATGTGGTCCAAGCGGCCCTGTTTTTCCGCGGCCTCGACGCTCTGCTCTTGCCACTGACGGCGCAGTTCAGCCTGCGATTGGCTGATCTCTTCGACCTTGGTCAGCCATTGCTGCCGGACCGCATTCAGTCTCTTGATGGCTTCTTCTTGCTTTTGCTTGGCATCTTTTTGGGCTTTGCGCTGTTGTGCCAGCTTGGCCGCGTGGGTGAGCCAGCCCAGCCCCTCGGAGAGACGCTCGGCTTCCTCCCAGGCTTTGGTGTACTCGTTCTGCAGGCGAACCACGCGCTTTTTGAGGGTCTCTTCGCGCTTGTCGAGTTCCGGGTTCTGGGAGCGCATCTCACCCACCAGCGCCTGCCCGGCGGCGGTGAGCCGGTCCATGGCGGCGCGAATAGAGGTGACCTCGGACTCGAGCTGCGCCATCTCGTCCTGCAGCTTCCGGAGTTCCTCCTGTTCGGCCAGGTCTATCTGCTGGCGAAAGGCTTCGGGCATCTCCTGGCGGCGGGCCAGCACCTCTGGGAAGCAGCGGCTAAAGGTGGCCTGCCAGGCGGCCATCTCGCGGCGAAAGATATCGTTGAACTCGGCCTGAACCTCTTCGATCTCCTGGTAGCAGCGCGCCAGCTCCTGCTCCTTGGCCTGCAAGTAGCTGTTGAACTGAGATAGCCTCATTCGATGGGTTGTGTTCCTACTGGCCATCGCCATGCCTCCGTTGTCTTGTTCCTGGCAGGCCAACACCTTGTGTCCCCGCCCAAAGCCAGCGTTTGGCGCGCCAGACTGGGCCAGCCAAGGGGCCGCCGCCGGGCGCGTAGCCAACTAGATCGTCAAAGTTGCCACGTTCCTCCCAGTAGAGGGGACAGGCGCCGCAACAGATATCGCGGATCTCGCAGCGTTGGCAGGCGGGCGGGATGAACTCTTTGTTGCGCCAGTAGCGCGCCGTACGCGTGTACCAGACCTTTTCAAAGGGTTCGTGCAGCAGATCGCCGATCCCATGGTCAAAGCTGGAACACGGAATCAGCTCGCCGGCGGGGTTGACCGACAGCAGCCCGTCGACGCAGGCGCAAGACTTGCCCCCCAGACCGAGCTGGACCGGGTTGACCATGCAATAAGGCACAGGCGAGTACCAGACGAAACGGATGCCCTTGGTCTCGGCATAGTCCTGCACTGCCTGGATGATCGGGCCGATCTCGCGGTAGCTGATGTCTTCCTCGCGGTGGGCCAAGGCCGTGCCGGTGCGGATGACCAT